>MIBZ01000062.1 GCA_001829675.1 Sulfurimonas sp. RIFCSPLOWO2_12_36_12
TCTAAAACCCTAGGAACACGAATGATTCCAAATCTCTCTATTGTTGTGTTGTCGCTGTCTCTTAATTTTATAATTAGTCCAAAGCTAAGGTTGTTTAAATGCGGGAACGGGTGTGTCGCGTCAATGGCTATGGGAATAATTACCGGATAGATATTCTCATGAAAATATCTGTTTAGATACTGTTTTTGATGCTGATTTACTTCGCTGTAAAGTTTTACACTAATGCCTTCAGTTTCTAGTTTTTTTAAAATCCCATTCATGCAGTACTCAACCACCTGCTGCTCTTGGTGGAGATATACTCTTATTTCACGAAGTTGCTGAAGAGGTGTCAGTTTGTCGGCGCTTGAAACAATGATGCCCGCAGCAAAGAGTTTTTTTAGTCCAGCCACCCTAATCATATAAAATTCATCTAAGTTTGTTCCGTAAATTGCTAAAAATTTTAAACGCTCTAGCAGTGGAAGCGACTCATCTTGAGCCTGTTTTAAAACTCTTGTATTAAATTGAAGCCATGATATTTCACGATTATTGTATAGGTCTGGATTTTTGAGATTTAGCATTATAAAACCTTATAAAAAAAATTTTTAGTAATAGGGTAGAAATTATATCAAATAAAGGTTACTTTATGATTCCGGTGCCGCTCCAGTTTGCCGAATGATAGACGGTCGTGCCATTTTTTCGTGCATAAAATCTTATAAGAAGCTTTTGAAGCGTAGGCTCAATTGACGGATAAAACCAAGCGTTATTGCTAGTTGCAATCACAAAATCAACATCTCCCTCATAGATCTCTTTGCGGGTGGCTTCATAGCAGATTGCATTTCTAAATTTTATACCTTTGATAATAAAATCTGTCGGCTTGGTAGCTGTTTTAAAGTCGGATGCCCCTGCAAAAAAGATATCATTTACAAATTTTTCTGCAAATTTTGGAAGAGGAATATACTCTCCAAAAGGAACAAGTATCATCTTCTTTGCCACATCAAAATCGCCATTTTCAAATTTGTAGGTAACATTGTAATGCAGGTTCTCTTCACGCAATAGCGAGCCGGCAACGATAGCAATATCATATGAAAGAGTTTTTAAATGCTCTATAACAAGAGGAGATTCATTCATAAAAAAAGGAAAAACGGATTCAGGCAGAACAACTATGTCATAGCCATTTTCAGTTGCACTCTCAATCTCTTGATAGATAATTTGCAGAGTTTCATTCAGTGTATCTCTTTTCCATTTAACATCCTGTGTTATGTCGGTAGCTACAAGTTTAATTTTCAGCGGCGCATCTTTTTGGATGGGAGGGTTAAAGTTAAATGCCAAAATAAGCAGTAGAAGCGAAGCGTATCTGTATGGATTTTTAATATAGTTAACCAAAGAGAGCGAGAGTAAAACCGTTGCAAACTGGTATTTAAGGACGCCGATGTAACTATCCACAAACAGAATTTCAGGCTGAAGCCAGTTGAAATCTACAGGCTCAAAAAAAGTTAAACCAAAGAGCAAAACTGCTCTAATAGCCACACTGTTTGTCAGTGCCAAAACGCCGAAAAAGAGCATATAGATAAACATAAACGCAACGGTTATGAGTGTCTCCATATTGTTTATGCCGTTGTATTTAAAGCTGTATCCAATCCAGTAAAACCATAAGAGACCTATGAAAAAGCCGGCTGTCAAAACGGCTCTTTTTGGAATGTATAGAAGAAGAGCCAGCGCAAAAAGCCCAAAAATAGTATTTAGCAGTTTTATAGTGATGCCAAAATGTTCAAGATAAAGAAATGCGCTAAAAAGAAGTGCTGTTATAACTCCTAATGTCAAGTCAAACAGTAAGTGGTTGTAGGAGTTTCTAATATTTTGTATTTTTTCAATCATTTTTTCACTCTGTTTTTGGTGCGAATTATATCAGTATTCAGTCTTTTATTAATATACTTTTTGTACAATGCCCCCAATTTATTCAAAGGAAACCTAGACTCATGGAAATAATAAGTCAACTATTACCGTTCGTATTTTTAATCGCTATTATGTACTTTGTGATTATTCGCCCGCAACAAAAAGAGGCGAAAGCAAGAAAAGAGATGATAGACGCTCTACAAAAAGGTGACAAAGTTATTACCGCAGGCGGGATAATAGTAACAGTGTATAAGGTTGAAGAGCAGTTTTTATCGGTAAAGATAAATGAAGATACAACTGTAAAAATAACTAAAGATTCTGTTATTAGGAAGTATGAGGATGAAGCTTAATTTACGATTAATTATTCTTACACTCGCATTTGTTTTTGGTCTTATTTTCTCCGCTCCGTCTCTTTTACAACTAGAGAGCGGCAAAAAAGTTACGCTTGGGCTTGATTTGCAGGGCGGATTGTATATGCTTTTGGGTGTAAAAACAGATGAGGCTGTGGTCTCTCGCATTAAATCAATTGCTGCAAGTGTAAAAAACTTTAGTGAGAAAAAAGATATTATGATTGACTCTTTTAGTTTTAATGAAGATAGCGTAACTATTGCGTTGTTGGATAAAGATGATGTTAATAATGTAAAAAACTTTATCTCTGAGATGGAGGGAAGCGTTGTTAATGTCGACGGCGCAAACATTTCTATTTCACTTACTCCTGAGGAAGTTTTAAGAACAAGCGAGCAGGCTGTTTCACAAGCAGTTGAGACGATTAGAAACAGGCTTGATCAGTTTGGTCTGTCAGAGCCGTCCGTTACACGACAAGGTAAAGATAAGATTCAAGTTGAATTGGCGGGAATTAAAACAGTAGAAGAGGAGCAGAGAGCTCGCGAACTTATCTCTCGTGCCGCTAAACTTCAGCTTATGGCTGTTGATGAAGACAGAGCAGCCAGAGTTTACAGCATGAACAATAGCGATGCTGCAACATATGGTGATGTGATATTGGAAGATGCTGCAAATCAGCAGATGAAATATCTGGTTCGTGAAATTCCTATTTTAGACGGTTCAATGCTGACAGACGCACATGTCGGTTTTGATCAAAACAACCGTCCTTTGATAAACTTCACATTAAATGCAGAGGGTGCTGAAATATTCGGTGATTTTACCGGCAAAAATGTCGGAAAACGCCTAGCCGTAGTTCTTGATGGCAAGGTCTATTCTGCTCCAAATATAAATGAGCGCATCGGCGGAGGCAGCGGACAGATTTCGGGAAGCTACACTGTTTTAGAAGCTAAAGATTTAGCAATAGCTCTTCGTTCGGGTTCGCTTTTGGCACCTATTTATGTAATGGAAAAACGCTCTGTAGGTCCTAGTTTAGGAGCAGACAGTATTCGAGCAGCACTGCTTGCATTAGTGAGCGGTTTCGTGCTTGTTATTATTTTTATGATGTTTTATTACGGACTTGCAGGGGTTATCGCCAATGTAGCAGTTATAATAAATCTTTTTATTATTTTAGGACTGATTTCACTGCTTGGCGCAACGCTTACACTGCCGGGTATGGCGGGTATTGTACTGCATATTGGACTTGCGGTTGACTCAAATATTATTATTAATGAGAGGATTCGAGAGGGGCTCCGCGCAGGAATTCCTCCAAGCAGAGCAATTTCCGAGGGGTATAAAAAAGCTATGCGCGCAATTTTAGACTCAAATATAACTCAAATATTGGCATGTACAATTTTGTATGTTTACGGAACCGGAGCTATTAAAGGGTTTGCAGTAACGCTCAGCATGGGTCTTTTGGCATCAATGTTAACGGCAATTGTCGGTACTTACGGCATATATCAGTTTTTCATGAGTAACATTGAAAAGAATAAAAACTACACGATGTGGTTTGGTATGTCAAAAAGAAAGGTAGCGTAAATATGGAACTTTTTAAAGAAGACAAAGTTTATAACTTTTTAGGAAAAGGAAAAATCTTTTTTATTGCATCTTTTGTTCTGTTTTTTATCTCGATTGCTCTTATTGCAACAAAAGGGTTCTCGTTTGGTATCGATTTCACCGGCGGAACAGTTGTTCAGATAAAATATACACAGGATGCTCCGATTGCTAAAATTCGCGAGAGCCTTAAAAAAAGTGAACTCTTTGAACATGCAACAGTAAGCGAATTTGGTTCATCGCAGGAGATAGTTATTAAAACTCCGGCATCAACTGTCGGTTTAAGCAATGACATAGGCGATACGACTAAAGAGATTTTAAAAGATACCGGTGAGTTTGAAATTCGCCGTGTTGATATGGTTGGACCAAAAGTAGGAGATGAACTTCGCGTAAAAGGTCTTACCGCATTCTTATTGACGCTCTTGGCAATTATGGCAACGGTGACATTTCGTTATGAGTGGCGTTTTGCACTAGCGGCTATTATCGCAATTGTTCACGATATTATTATCACTTTTGGATTTGTTTCATATTTTGAGGTTGATTTTAACATAGAGAGCGTTGCCGCGCTGCTTATGATTTTGGGCTACTCTATCCATGATACCATCATTGTTTACGACCGTGTTCGTGAGAATATAGAAGAGTCAAAAGAGACAGATTTTGTTCATGTTATTAATGAGGCTGTTTCTCGTACACAGTCTCGTACGACACTCACTTCACTGACGGTGTTTTTCGTTGTATTGACTCTATATGTTTTTGGCGGCGATATCATGCTCGGCTTTAGTTTCCCGATGTTGGTAGGTGTAATCATAGGAACATACAGTTCAATTTTTGTGGCTGCTCAACTTGTTGTCTGGACAGGGTTTGATGTAGGAGCTTATCGTCAAAAAATGGCACAGAAGGTAAAAAACAGAGCAGAAAAAGAGAAAATGAGATCCCAATTTGAGTCTGGAACGCTCTAGGAAATTTCTTTAAAAATCATCTCTAGCAGAGATGATTTTGTTTTTTAGTGATCTGTATGACGACTTTCAATTGAGTCACTGGAAAAAGCTTTTTCCATATATTTGTCTGTTGTCAAATCAATCGTATTTATAACTACTTCATCAAGAGTTTTCAATAAAGCCATAATTTCTTTGTTTGTTGAAGCACCTGTGTATTTTGTGTATATAATCTTTGTGCTTTTCCCGTCACTTATGATGCTGACTTTTATAGGGCATAGCGACATCATTTCAGCATCAATGTTTGAAATTTGATTTCCAATATATCCGTTGCAGAGTAAAATTGTCGTTGCAGCCGTTAATTTGTTTTTATTAAAATCAGCGCCAAATTTTTTAGCATAACCCGCGTCTTTAAATTTTTTAATCAAATCCAGTTCATACAAAACATTCATATGATTTTTTTCAATAGCATTTTTAAACTCTTTCATGTAAACATCATGCGGAGTTGCAACCTCTTTTTTATATACTTCATTTGCAAATGAAGAACTAGCGAGCAGTAACAAAACGCCTAACAGTAACTTTTTCATTAAGTCATCCTTTTTTTAATTTTGTATAAGGTATCAAATTTAAAATATATCTATCATTAAACGGTAAAAAATAATCACAAAAAAATCACAATGAGGTAAAAATTCACAATTATAAGGAATATTTATAGGACATCAAATGGCATAAAATCTACATTTTAAGATATTTTTTGTATAATTTTCCTAATTTATTTTACAGCAGCACCTGTTTATACGGGGAGCTAAAAAAACCGTGATGAGTATTAGGAGAGGGTGTTGAATTATAGTTCAAAAGAGTTAGAAAAGCAGTGGCAAAACTACTGGGAAAAAAATAGAAGTTTTGAGCCTAGCGAAGATTTTACAAAACCTAAGAAGTATATACTGAGCATGTTTCCGTTTCCAAGCGGTAGACTCCATATGGGGCATGTCAGGAACTACACTCTAAGCGATACTTTTGCAAGATACTACCGTCAGCAGGGCTTTAATGTTCTTCATCCAATCGGTTTTGACAGTTTTGGAATGCCCGCTGAAAATGCTGCAATTAAAAACGGCTCACATCCAAAAAAATGGACTTACGACAATATAGACTATATGAGAGGCGAGTTTAAATCGCTTGGATTTTCATTCTCAAAAGAGCGTGATATGGCAACAAGCGATGAGCTTTACACTAAGTTTGAGCAGGGCTTCATTATCGACATGTATGAAAAAGGTCTTTTGTATAGAAAAAAAGGTTTTTTAAACTGGTGTCCGAGCTGCCATACGGTTTTGGCAAATGAGCAGGTAATAGACGGCTCATGCTGGAGATGTGACAATGATGTAGTTAAAAAAGATATGAATCAATACTACTTTAAAATCACACAGTACGGCGATGAGCTTCTCTCTGATTTAAGCAAGCTTGAGGGCGGTTGGCCGAAGCAGGTTCTTACTATGCAGGAGAACTGGATAGGCAAATCAAACGGTTTAGAGTTTAAGCTCCGCTTTGATGATAAATCCAAAGAGAAGCTAAATGACAAGTTCGACGGGTTTAGCGTATTTACCACACGCCCTGATACGATATACGGCGTGAGTTACGCGGCGTTAGCTCCTGAACACGAGATTGTAAGCTATATGATTGAAAATTCACTTCTTGATAAAGAGACAATCGAAAAAATCAAGGAGATGAAAAATGCTTCGTCAATTGATAGACAAAAAGAAAAGAGCGGTGTTTCTTTAAATCTGCAAGTGCTTCATCCGCTGACCAAAAAATCGGTTCCTATCTGGGTTGCAAACTTTGTTCTGATGGATTACGGAAGCGGCGCGGTTATGGCTGTTCCGGCACACGATGAGAGAGATTTTGATTTTGCTAAAAAATATGATTTGCCAATCAAGTGGGTAATCAAACCATTTGGCGGTGAGCTTGGTGCTGATAAACCTTTTACGGATGTCGGCGAGCTTTTTAACTCTGAAATGTTTGACGGAATGAACTCAAAAGATGCACAGTCAAAAATAATAGAGTACTTTGAGGCGCAAAAAATCGGTAAAAAAACTACCAACTTTAGATTGAAAGATTGGGGTGTTTCAAGACAGAGATATTGGGGTGCGCCTATTCCTTTTGTTCACTGTCATGATTGCGGGATTGTTATGGAGAAGAAAGAGAATCTGCCGGTTGCTCTTCCGGAAGATATCCAAATAACAGGAGAGGGAAATCCGCTTGAAAATCATCCTACATGGAAATATTGTAAATGTCCGGAGTGCGGCAAAGACGCTATTCGCGAAACAGATACCATGGATACATTTGTAGAGTCAAGCTGGTATTTTTTACGCTTCTGCGCATCACCGAAAAACTGGGAAAAAGAGGCTTTTTCAAAAGAGCAGATTAAGTACTGGATGCACCAACAAGGGCATTCAGGTGTTGACCACTATATCGGCGGAATTGAACATGCGATTTTACATCTGCTTTATGCAAGATTTTTTACAAAAGTATTTCGTGATTTAGGCTATTTGGATTTTGACGAGCCATTTGACAAACTCCTTACTCAGGGAATGGTGCTAAAAGACGGCGCTAAAATGAGCAAGTCTAAGGGCAATACAGTCGATCCTGATGCCATTATAGAGAAGTATGGCGCTGATACTGCAAGACTTTTTATACTTTTTGCAGCACCTCCGACACAAGAGCTGGAATGGAATGACAATACCGTTGAGGGCGCTTACAAATTTATAAAAAGATTTTTTGAGAGAAGTGCCAATGTCTACAAAACAGACTCAATTCCAGCTATTTTGCACTCAAAGCTTACCAAAGAAGAGAAGTTTGCCAGAAAAAAAGTGTATGAAGCATTAGTTCGCGCAGAGGATGTTTACAAAGAGAAATATACCTTTAACACGATGATTGCCGGTGCTATGGAAGCTATGAATGCCCTAAACCTGCAATCAAACAGTGATGTTTGGAGTGAGGGCTATTGGATATTAACTTCAATTATGGAGCCTGTAATCCCGCATGTTTGCTGGGAAATAAGCAGCCAAAAATTCTCTTTTAAAAATCTTGCACCGCAGATGGTTATAGAAGAAGTTTTTGAAGAAGAGTCTATAATGCTTGGAGTATCAATCAACGGAAAAAGAAGATGTGAAATAGAGGTCGCAATTGACGCATCACAAGATAATATTCTTGAAATTGCTAAGCAAAATGCTCATAAATGGCTTGAAGGCAAAACTATAATCAAAGAGATTGTAGTTCCTAAAAAGCTTGTAAATTTGGTTATCAAGGATTAGTTTTGAAACAATTCTCATATCTAAAAAGAGTATTGCTGCTGTTTTTGCTCCTTGTTGTTATAAGCGGATGCGGATATACTCCAAGTGCTAAGTTTTCTCGTGATACTTTGGGAGAGAAGATAAGCACAAGCGTCATTATCTCGGCAGAAGACCCTCAAAATACCGTTGTAATTAAAGATGCCGTTGATAGAGCGGTTATAGAAGTATTTCAAGCGTCACTGGTCAGCAAAGAGCTCTCGGACACACATCTCGTTTTAAAAATGGGTATACCAAAATACTCACCAATTGTTTATGATGAGAACGGTTTTGTTATTAGTTATAGAATGAGTGTTGTTTTAAACATTGTTAAGCACAGTAACGGTTCATCAAAAAGCTATAATACCAAGGGTTTTTATGACTTTTCAGTAGCTCCAAACGCTATTGTGACTGACCAAGACAGGTTCGATGCCATTGGATTTGGCGCACAAAGAGCTATAAAATCATTTATTGCGCAAGTTTCTGCTGAGGGAGCTAGAGCTAAAAAATAGGAAGATGTTATGAATATTCAAACAATTATTAAAAAAGCCATTAAAAGGTTAGAGATTGAGGGCAAACTTCTAACGCCTGATTTTTACACAGAAGCTTTCTGTAAAGAGGCTGCCAGTGCAGGTTTTAGGGTTGAAGATTGCGCTAAGTTAGATAAATTTAAATCTATGCTCAATAAAGAGTTTCAAGATGAGTTAAAAAAATATCATATAAAAACAATCTCTGAGTTAGCCCACTTTTTAATCTCTAAATTAAATAGAACAAACCCCTCACACTGCTCAAACTTATTGGAGACTCAAACTGCATTCACAAAAAGAGTGCTACAAGTTATTGAGGTACTTCATAACAGAGAAGCCTCCGAGTTGGCAAGAAAAAGCCTAGATTTATTGGGTCGGGAGCCTTCAATTGCTGAAATGGAGCAGTTTATACAATCATGGGTTAATTTTGTAGGAACTTACGATGATTCGTTTTTGCAGATATTGAAATTATTTGGTGATATTGACAGCAGTGATTTAAAAAAGAGTGTTCAAAATTTAAATTTAGCTGATGTTTCTGCTAAACCTTTTAACTCATTTGAACTCTCTAAAGTGGCTTCACTCTTGGTTTCGTCACTGGTTCCGTCTATCGCCTCTGATATAAATGAGAAGATAGCTGAGATAAGTCAAAAAATTCAAAAAAATCCTGCACTTTTAGAGAGCGCTACTATTGCAGATGAGATAAAATCTGCAATATCTTTGAGAATTGCTCTTGATAAACAGAGCGTAAAAGATATGATTGAATCAATCGATGGGGTTTTAGATAGGCTCTCTCTTAGACTTATAGAGATGATAGAGAGTTCGGATAGCTCAACTCTAGAGATACAAAAAATAAAAAAAGAGCTTGAGAGCTACTCAAATGAGAGCACAAGCGCAAATTTCAATATTGCCCATAAAAAATTATATACCATAGCAGTAGCACTCGAAGAGAACACCAAGGCGCTCACAAAAGATCTTAAAAAACATAGCGGCGAAGTAACTGTGCTTAGCAAGAAAATAGAGCAGCTGGAATATGAGCTAGAGCAAGCAAAAGAGCAATCAAGAGAAGATTTTTTAACTAAACTCTACAATAAGCGCGCATTGGATGAGTTGATGAATGTTAAAGAGGCTGAGTTTGAAAGATACGAACATAACTTTACAGTCGTATTTTTTGACCTTGACCATTTTAAATCGGTAAATGACACATATGGGCATGATGCGGGAGATGCAGTGCTGTTTGCTTTTGCAAAAATACTCAAACATGAGGCTAGAACCGTTGACATAATAGGAAGATTTGGCGGTGAAGAGTTTATGGCGATTCTTGGCGAAACTGATCTTGATGGCGGAGTAGTTTTTGCACAAAAGATTAGAAATAAGCTTAAAAATGCTCGTATGATGTATAAAGATAATCATATAAAGCTTACCGTCAGTTGTGGAGTAAGCGAGCGAAAAACACACTTCTCGCTTCAAAATTTGATAAAATCGGCTGATGAAGCTCTGTATAAAGCAAAAAAAGACGGCAGAGACAGGGTCGAGGCTAAGTGATATTAAAAGATTATCTAAACTCTAAACCGCTCTATTACAGTGAGATTGACTACACTCGTATGCCACGCATATATGAAAAATTGAAATCTTCTTTAACCACTCCTAAAACAGTTCACATTATCGGCACAAACGGCAAGGGAACTACGGGGCGTTTTTTGGCTAACGCTCTCTGTTCAATGGGAGTTAAAGTCGGGCATTACACATCGCCGCATATATTAGAGTTTAACGAGAGAGTCTGGCTTAACGGCGCAAATGCAACCGATGCAGAGTTGGAAGATGCGCATGTAGAGTTGCAAAAACTTTTAAGCCAGTCAGACTCTGATTCGCTCAGTTATTTTGAATACACGACGCTCCTTGGTATGATTGTTTTTAAAAAGTGCGATTTCGTGGTGATGGAGGCAGGACTTGGCGGCGAGTTTGACGCAACCGCTGTATTTGCAAAATGTTTGACGCTTGTAACTCCTATCGGGCATGACCATGAGGCTTTTTTAGGCTCAAGTATAGAGAGTATCGCTACTACAAAGTTAAATGCTATTCAAAACAGCGCAATTTTAGCTACTCAAAACTACGACGAGGTTTATAAAATTGCCGATAAACTCCAGGTTGAAAAATCTCTGAATATTAAAAAAGTCAGTGAATTTATAGATGAAAAAGATAGAGAGAAAATAGAACAAATTGCCAAAAATTTATCGCTTGTTCCATATTTGAGAGATAACTTATCGCTTAGTATATCTGCGTTAAATTTTTTAGGACTCAAATATGAGATAGAAAATTTTTCATCTGCACCTCTTTTTGGAAGAGTTACGAAAATAAGCGACAACATAATTATCGATGTCGGACACAATTCGCTCGCAGCTTCCGGTATAGTAGAAGCGTTAAACGCTCAAAAATTTACGCTGATTTATAACAGTTACAGAGATAAAAACTATAAAGAGATACTCTCAATTTTAAAGCCGATAATTTTAGATGTAGAGATAATAGAAGTTGATAATCAAAGAGTAGAAGAGTTGCAAATAATCCAAAAAGCGTTGGATGATTTGGGTATAAAGCATACAATTTTCAAAGAGATAAAAGAGAAGCAAAACTATTTGGTTTTTGGCTCTTTTAGCGTTGTTGAAGCATTTTTAAGGAGTTACGCGTAATGTCTCAAAACAGACTGTTTCAGTACTACAAAACCGCAAAAGGGCAAGATTTAGAACTATTGATTTGTCAAGATTCTAAAGAAGCGTATGAGCTTGAGAGCGTAGCCAAATTTTTTAAGCAGGATGTTATTGTTTTTCCTGATTTCAGAGCCACCTTCGGAGATGATTTGAGGGTTTACAAAGAGGAGCTTCACGAGCTCTTCTCTGCTTTGAGAAAATATTATACCCTTAAGAAAAAGCCGCTTGTTATTTCGCCGCTAAAGACACTTTTGTTTCATCTGCCGCGCAAAGAGCTGCTTAATTCCACTATTATAGAGTTTGGAACAAAAATAGAGTTTAAAAAATTTCAAGAGCAGATGCTTTTTTGGGGATACAGCTTTGTTGATATGGTGCAGGTTGAGGGCGAGATATCTTTTCGCGGAGACATTATAGATATCTATCCGCCATCAAGTGCCATGCCGCTTCGTATCTCGCTGTTTGACGATGAAATAGAACAGATAAAATATTTTGAACTTGAGTCGCAGAGAACGCAAAAAGATGAGCTTGAGAGCTT
Source organism: Sulfurimonas sp. RIFCSPLOWO2_12_36_12 (assembly GCA_001829675.1). GTDB lineage: Bacteria > Campylobacterota > Campylobacteria > Campylobacterales > Sulfurimonadaceae > Sulfurimonas. The sequence continues at coordinate 11,827 of MIBZ01000062.1, forward strand.
TGAGCTGACACCTGCTTTTTTCTCTCTGGATGAAGAGGGGTTTGAGAGTTTAAATGAGAGGATTAAAAAGAGCGAGTTTGACTCTTTGGTTAAAGATATAGCCTCGTTGGGTCTGTGGCATTTGGGCGAGAACGCCATAAGCTTTTTAGAGGGCAAAAATGCAAAGTTAGTTAGAAATTTAGATGCCGTTTTGGTAGATGCGTATGCCCTAAACAGACCGACACTCTCACGCGAGTGCTTTAACCTTGAAATTCTTAGCGAGTCTGATGATTTTAAAGAGATTGCCGTAACAGACATTCATGCTCTTTTAAGTGTGCACAAAGATAAAAAAATAACCGTCATTGCTTCAAACGAGGCTGTAGTAAAGCAAGCAGGGTTGTTCGAGCTTAAAAATATTATAACTCTTTATGCTCCCTATATTCTAAATATTTTAAGCAAAGATGAGCTTGTAGTCTCACTAAATAAGCAGAACAAGATAAAACGAAGAAGAAAAAGCTCAATTTTGCTTGATGATTTAAAATCAGGCGATTATGTCGTTCATGAGGATTACGGCGTCGGTATATTTGAATCTATTGAGCAGACGCAGATTCTCGGCGGTATCAAAGATTTTATAGTTATCAAGTATGTCGGCGATGATAAGATTCTGCTTCCCGTTGAAAATCTTGATGTCATTGACCGCTACATCGCTTCAGGAGGCTCTGTTCCCGTTTTGGACAAGCTTGGAAAAGGGAGTTTCGGCAAACTAAAAGAGAGCGTGAAAAAACGGCTTATGGAGATTGCAGGGCAGATTGTAAATACCGCCGCCGCAAGAGAGCTCATAAAAGCGCCAAAAATCAGTGTTGATGAGAGTGAGCTGATAGCGTTTCAAAAGCTCTCAGGATTTGATTACACGGATGACCAGACGCAATCAATCAACGAGATAATTACGCAGATGAGTTCAGGGCACATTATGGACAGGCTTCTCAGCGGAGATGTAGGTTTTGGCAAGACGGAAGTTGCTATGAATACGATATTTGCGGCATATAAATCAGGTTTCCAGTCGGCACTAATCGTCCCAACAACGCTTCTCTCCGCTCAGCACTACCGCTCGCTCAGAGAGAGATTTAATAATCTTGGAATCAAGACGGCAAAGCTGGATAGATTTGTAAGTGCAAAAGATAGAAGCAACATAATAAAAGGATTGGCTTCAGGCGAAATAGATGCCGTTGTCGGAACACACTCTCTCTTTGATTTGGATTTTAAAAATCTTGGCGTTGTTATAATAGACGAAGAGCATAAGTTTGGGGTAAAACAAAAAGAGAAGATAAAAGAGCTTTACCATAATGTGCATCTTCTTTCAATGAGCGCCACACCGATACCTCGCTCGCTAAATCAAGCGCTAAGCTCCATAAAAACAATGAGCCAACTCTTAACTCCGCCAAGCCAAAGACAGCCTGTTAGAACTTTTGTAAAAGCGTATGAAGAGAAGCTCATAAAAGAGGTGATACTCAGAGAGATTCGCCGCGGCGGACAGATATTTTATGTTCACAACTCAATAGACCATATGCCTATAAAACTCGGTGAATTAAAAGCAATATTGCCGGAGTTGAGGGTAGTAATGCTACACTCCAGAATCTCGGCAACGGATACGGAAAAAGAGCTTTTGAAGTTTGAAGCCGGCGAATATGACCTAATGCTTGCGACTTCTATCATCGAATCAGGCATCCATATGCCTCGTGTAAATACTATCATCGTTGACGGTGCAGACAGATTCGGAATGGCAGATTTGCATCAGCTTCGCGGCAGGGTCGGGCGCAGCAATGTAGAGGGCTTTGCATACTTTATAGTAAACGACAAAGAGACTTTGACTGATGATGCTAAAAAAAGACTTTTAGCGCTTGAGTCAAACTCGTTTTTAGGAAGCGGTTCTGTTTTGGCTTATCACGATTTGGAGATAAGAGGCGGTGGAAACTTGGTAGGCGATGCTCAGAGCGGACATATAAAAAACATCGGCTATTCGCTCTATCTTAGAATGTTAGAAGATGCCATAAAACTCTTAAGCAATCAGGTGCAGGTTGAAAAGATGAAGGTGGATATCAAACTTACCATCTCAGCTTACATATCCGATGAGATTGTCAAAGAGGACAGACTCCGTCTGGATATTTACAGACGACTTTCGGCATGTGAAAACGGCGTAGAGGTATATGAGATACAAGAAGAAGTTATAGACAGATTTGGAGAGTTAGATACGCCGACAAAACAGTTTTTTGAACTGATGGTTATCAAGCTTTTATGTTTGCAAGTGAAGATAAAGAGCGTCTCTAACTACGGACAGAATATCACATTTACATATATGGATGAGAAAAAAGAGAGCATAAAAGCAAACTCAAAAGATGACGATGACATTGTAAAAGAGGTGCTTGGGTTTTTGAGAGCTAAATAAAAATTGTGGCATAATGAAAAAAATGAGAGCTAATATTTGATGAATATAGAGTTAAACATCTAAGTAAATAGGAAAAAAAGTGATATTTGATTTATTTTCAAAACGACAAAAACGACTTAAAGGTGATATACCAGATATATATACTTATGATGAAATACCAAATTCTTTAAGAGTCCAAATCATTCATATCTGGTATGATGTATTAGGCAATGGAAATGATTACCATAGTAGTTATTTCAAGGTAAAATCAACATACAAATTTATTGTAGATACTCTTTGTCGAGAATACGGGTTATTCAAATTACCGAGTGCAGACCCATATAATGATAGAATGTATTTAGATGAATTAGGAAATTTTTTAATAAAAGAAAAAGATGTAGATAAAATTATTGATGTAATTGAACTAAGCTTTAAAGCAATTAATAAATTAACTAATGACTATAGCTATTTACATCGTCATAATACATCCGAATTAATAGATAATGCACTAAATGAATTAAATAATCGTTTTAAAGAACATGGCATAGGGTTTCAATTTGTGGAGAATGAAATTATTAAAATGGATTCAGAACTACTTCATACTGAAGCAGTAAAACCAGCTTTAAAACTTTTAAATCAAAAAAATTATCAGGGTGCGCAAGAAGAATTTTTAAGTGCTTATGAGCATTATAGACACGGTAAAAATAAAGAATCTTTAAACGATTGTTTAAAAGCATTTGAAAGTACAATGAAAGCAATATGTGATAAACACAAATGGCAATATCAAGCTAATGCCACAGCAAAAACGTTAATCCAAATATGTTTTGATAAAGATTTAGTACCATCATTTTGGCAAACTCAATTGAATTCATTAAGAAGTATGTTAGAAAGCAGTATTCCAACTGGCAGAAATAAATTAAGTGGACATGGACAAGGGACAGAACCAACAACTATCCCAAATTATTTAGTAGCATATATGCTTCATATGACAGCATCAACTTTAGTGTTTTTAACAACAGCAGAAAAAGATATTAAATAAAATGCAGTTTTATCTAGTATTAAATATTATGCATAACAAATCAGTTCGAATGTTATACCTATTATAAAACAAAAAAAAAAGGAATATTAATGTCAACAATAGTTCAAGAAATAGATTTTAAAACGAAAAATGGGTTACTTGTTAAAGCTCAAATTGAAAAAATAAATAATTTAGAATATATTTGTAATGTTCATGCTGATAATGCTAAGGGTAGCTTTTCAACTTTGCCATCAAGTACACTTTCATCAGCAAAAGAATGTTTTGAGACATTATTAAATCAAATTAACAAAATAATTTTTGCTCAATATATTGGCGATTCTTTAGAAAAAATAGACAATACATGTAATTGTCCTTATATAACCAAAAAAGAAGAAGAAATAATATGTACATCTTCTATTACCATACTGGTAAATGGCTCATAGCTGTGAAAAATATAACAAATCATTGGAGAAAAATATTTGACTCTACGGCTCAAATATTTTTCAACTTAAGCGTTAAGCCCTTGTAAATGTATATAACCGTTTACAAAAAGTTTGAACTTTCTTTTGAAATGAGGATTGAATTTAAACAATTAAATGTATAATTATCTAAATAATTCTATAAATATAAGGTTTACAGATGACAGCATATACAAGAGATGAGATGGTTTCTGTAACGGATTTGCTTAAGGGTTTTAAAAATGCTCTGCATAAACTTTCATCCCATGAGGTTGAAAAAATAGCAATTATGAAGAACAACAAGCCTGAAGCCGTGATTGTAGCGATAGATGAGTATGAGATGTTGAGGGAATATAAATATTGGAATACTCTGAGTGAAAAAGAGTATCTAAAAAAATCTCATGAAAGTTTGGCAACAAATGCAAGGGCATACTCGATTGATGAACTAGACGCTAGAATTGAGAAAACAATAAGTCAGTATGAAAATTGAATTTTTACCTTCTTTTGTAGAGAAGCTTGATAGTCAAATCTCTTATATTGCAAAAGATAAGCCAAGTGCGGCAAGAGAGTTTAAAAATAGTCTGATTAAAAAATGCAGAGAACTCGTCGAGTTTCCATACAAATATCAAAAGTCAAAATATTTTGATGATGAAAATATTAGGGATTTGATTTTTATGGGATATACGATTATCTATAAAATAGACGAAGATAGAATTAGAGTTTTTGCGATAACAAAATATGAAGAGTTTAAAGCTTAATGAGAGATAGTTGGATTTTGTAATGGAGAAAAGATGATAAACCCAAAGATAGATGAGAGTTGGAGAGAAGTTCTTTTTGATGAGTTTCAAAAGCCTTATTTTGGCTCATTAAAAGAGTTTTTGACTTCTGAAAAACAAAAACATACAGTGTATCCGCATGGCTCAAATATTTTTGCCGCATTTGACAACACACCGTTTGATAATGTAAAAGTTGTGATTTTAGGACAAGACCCGTATCATGGGGTAAATCAAGCCCATGGACTTGCATTTTCCGTAAATGAGGGAGTACCATTTCCGCCCTCACTTCAAAATATTTTTAAAGAGCTTCGTGATGATATGGGGTGTGATATACCAAAGAGCGGAAATTTGACGAGCTGGACAAAAGAAGGTGTGTTTTTGCTAAATACCGTTTTGAGTGTAAGAGCAAGTGAAGCAAATTCACATAAAAACAGGGGCTGGGAGATATTTACAGACAGCGTAATCAGACGCCTAAGCGAGCAGAAAGAAAATTTGGTGTTTATTTTGTGGGGAAATCCTGCCGGTACGAAAGCTTCGCTGATTGATGAAAAAAAACATCTTATATTAAAGTCACCGCATCCCTCACCGCTCTCATCATACAGAGGATTTTTCGGTTCAAAACCTTTTTCAAAAACGAATGAATTTTTAAAATCAAAAGCGATAAACCCAATTAAATGGTGCATTTAAGGGGTTAAAAACATTATGATATTTTTTGAACTTATTGTCTAAACTTAAATACATAAAAAAAAGAGGCTAAGAGTGACGCAATAGGATTTAAGATATAATCTTAATCAAAGTTAAACTTCTTCCTTGATAAGGCAAAAATTGGAAAATATTGTACTAGAACAGCTTAAATATTTAAAACAACCTCTAAAAGAGAATTTTGGTATCAATAAAATAGCGCTCTTTGGCAGTTATGCGGTTGGACAAAATAGAGAAGATAGTGATGTTGATATAGTTGTTCTTGATATGGACAAAAAAAACGCCTTTACACTCATAAAAGCTAAAAATTATCTCTCTGAACATCTTCAAAAAGAGGTAGATTTAGGGTTATTTGACTCTTTGAGAAATTTTGTAAAAAAAAGAGTAGAAAAAGAGATGATTTATGTCTAAAAGAGTCTTTGAACTGTTTTTATTTGATATTTATATAGCTATATTAAAGATAGAGTTTATTTCAAAAAAATTTAATAATTCTGAAGCTCTGAAACATGATTTTATCTCTTGGGATAGTGTTATCAGAGAATTTGAAATTATGGGTGAAGCAACAAATATTTTGATTAAAAACAATATGTTAAAAAAAGAGAATCAAATAGTTGTAGATTTTAGGAATCTTTTAGCCCATCACTATTTTGGCATAGACAGCGATGAAATATGGGATGTAATTCACAATGATTTAAAAGTATATAAAAAACTTATTATCGATAAAATTCAGATAATGGAAGAAGAGTTAAAATCAGAGCTAATAAATGATATAAGTAATGAAAATAGTCATATAGAGTTTATAGTAGAAGCATTGAAACAAATAAAATAAATATTTTTGCATAGTATTAATTGCACTATTTGGGGTGTATTAAAGGAATTTTAAAATGAGAGTAGCATTTATAGGCGATATTGTAGGAAGTCACGGAAGGGATATGCTAAAAGTGCATCTCAAAAAAATCAGGCAAGAACATAGTATAGATTTTGTAGTTGCAAACTACGAGAACGCTTCTCACGGTTTTGGGTTGAGCGTTAAAAATGCAAATGAGATAGTTGGCTACGGCGTTGATTGTATGAGCGGCGGAAATCATACATGGGATAGAAAAGAGGTTGAAGCGCTCTTTGATACCCATGAGATTTTAAGACCTCATAATTACCCCGATGAGGTAAAAGGAACGGGCTGTAAGGTGTATGAGGTTGCAGGAGAAAAACTTGCCGTCTTAAACCTTATGGGGCACTACTCAATGCCATATACAAATAACGCTTTTAGAGCGGCAAAGAGTACGGTTGAGGCTCTGCATACTGAGGGCGTAAAAAATATTTTTATAGACTTTCATGCCGAAGCTACAAGCGAAAAGAGAGGCATGATGATGCTTCTTCAAGGGAGTGTGAGTGCAATTATCGGAACACATACGCATGTTTCAACCGATGATTTTCAGATAGCCCAAGGTACCGCATACCTAACGGACATAGGACTTACCGGATGTCGCGATAATATTATAGGCATGGACAATGCTACACCTCTGAAGCAGTTTTTAACCGGCATAAAGGGTCATTTTGACATTCCAAAAAAGTGTAAAAAAATTCTTCAAATCGCAATTATGGATTTTAACGATGGAAAATGCGAGAGTGCATTTAAATTAAAAATATTTGACGAAGGCACAATAATAAAAACTGACGCATGGGTTGAGGCGGAGTAGTTAAGCGGCCGTTATCTCAAAGTATTTGTTGTTCGCAGAGTAGGTATTTACCATTGTATGTCGTAAATTTTTCTCTTTTGCCTCTTTGACATCACTAGGCAGTTTCTCATCTATTTTAGGTGTCTGGCTCAAAGTCAGAGTTGGCTTTCTCATGAGTGAAAACATCGTACTATTGCCATCATAGGCAACTTTTGCATTGATTGTGGTAGTTAATTGTTTTAGTTTTAGTTCATCCTGAGTTTGTAACTGCTCTTGTAGTTTTTGCTGGTTATTAAAAGATTTGTAGTTAGAGATATAATCAATAGGTAGATTTTTGTTTGTGTGCGATGCTAAAATAGTGGATTTTGAGAGCTCTTCGCCAAAAGAGTCTAAACTGCTTTTTGAGGCATCAGCTCTAGAACCATTAACTTTATTTGAACTGTTTGCGCTGATATATGTACTATATGATGATACAAACACTGCATACTCCTTGCCAATAGGGCACATTATAAGGCAAATCAACTTTAAAAAGTATAAAAGAAGAAGCATAATTTTTTGATACATTTTGATACAATAATAAAAAGATATATTTGGGGATGTGTTATGAGTGTTAAAATTGTTGTCGTAGAAGATGAAGAGGATATATTAGAACTTATTGAATATAATTTAACAAAAGAGGGCTATGAGGTTATAGGATTTTTAAACACAAAAAGTGTAGCGCAAATGCTCATTGAAGAGAGCATTGACTTGCTTATTATGGATAGAAATCTTCCAGGCGTAGAGGGCAGCGAATTTGTTCAAGCTCTTAGAAAAGAAGGGTTTGTAACTCCGGTCATCTATTTAAGCGCAAAAAGTCAAGATTTTGAGATAGAAGAGGGTTTTTTAAGAGGGGCTGACGACTATATAACAAAACCTTTTAACATGAAAGAGCTGTTGCTCCGCATTAAAGCATTGCTTCGCAGAACTAGTAAAAAAGTAGAAGAGGGTGTCTTGGCATACAGAGATTTACTGTTGGATAAAAGCTCAAGAACTTTAAGTGTTGATGGAGAAAATGTAGATGTTACAAAACTGGAGTTCAACCTTTTAAGCGAGTTTATTTTAAATAAAAACAGCGTGTTAGACCGCGACTACTTGCTAGAAAATGTATGGGACGGTGCAGAAGAGTACCAGTACAAAACCGTAAATGTTGCAATAAATCGTCTAAAAGAGAAGATAGACCCCACAAAGAGTAAAAATTATATACAAACAGTTCGAGGCGTGGGATATAAATTGTGTTAAAAATACATCAAATATTTATACTTAAATTTTTACTGCTGTTTGTAAGCACGCTCTTAATCACATCCGTTATTGGTTACATAGCATTAAAAGATATAATTATCGAGCATAAAAAAAATCATCTCAAACATGCCATCGAGCTAATGGAGATAGAGTTAGAGAATATAGAAGACATAGATAATTTTGTGATGAAAATAAATAAAAAAACATCTCTTCGAGTAACCATAATAGCAGAGAGCGGAGTTGTTTTGGCTGAGTCAAATGCAGATAAGAGAGAGATGGACAATCATGCTTCAAGATTTGAAATAATGCAATCAAATACTAATAATTACGGAGATATAACAAGATACTCAAAAACTGTTAAGGCTGATTTTTTATATGTTGCAAAAAAAATAGCATATAAAAATGAGTTTATATATGTAAGGCTTTCGATGAACTTGGCTCAGATTATGCATGATTTTTACTCTCTGTGGATAAGACTGTTTTTTATCTTTATGGGCATTGTAATTTTTGCTACTTATATATCTAAAAAAATGAGCCAAAGAATAGTTTATGACATCTCTCAAATTACAAACTACTTGGATGAAGTCTCAAACAAAAACTACAAAGCGGTCATAAAAACAAAATATTTTTATGAGTTTTTACAAATATCTCTGCTTCTTAAAAATCTTGTGAAAAAACTTAGCAAAAATGAGAAGAAAAAAGCAAAAAATATGGCAAAGCTTAGACTCATAAATAAGCAAAAAAATGATATTTTATCCGCTATTTCACATGAGTTTAAAAATCCAGTGGCATCAATAATGGGGTATGCTCAAACGATTCAAGAAGATAGTGATATGCCAAAGAGTATTCGAGATAAATTTTTGAGCAAAATAAGCTCAAACGGCGATAAAATATCTAAAATGCTAGATAGACTTATTCTCTCCGTTAAGCTTGAAAACGGCGATTTGTCGATTCATAAAAATGAGTTTGATTTAAAGCAGTTATGCAGTGAAGTTGCATCAAATTTAGCTCTGAAATATAAAGATAGAGAGATTATAGTAAGAGCAGATGAGCAGAGTGTTTTTACCGATAAGACGATGTTGGAGTTGGCACTTATCAACTTAGTGGACAATGCTTTAAAATACTCAAAAGATGATGTTATTTTAGAGTTAAAAGATAAAAGAGTTTCTGTAAAAGATAGCGGAATAGGGATAAAAGAGGAGCATCTAAAGAGAATAGCCGACAAGTTTTACAGAGTAGATAAAAATAAGTGGGATAACTCTATGGGAATCGGCTTGGCTATGGTTACCTATGTTTTGAAACTGCTTGACTCATCGCTTGATATAAGCTCAGAGCTTGGCAAAGGTTCAACATTTAGTTTTAGTATTGAAAAAATGTTAAAGAACTAGATTTTTGATTGAACTGTTCTTTTTGTTGCTTCAAAAAGTTCAGTTGCTTTTTGAACCATCGGTTCATCTAAAATATCTGCACCGTTTATCTCTCTTGATGAGTCGCTGCTGTCGCAATTTGTGACACAGCTGGCACTTCCTCCTATTTCAGCGTCTTCTATCATGGAAGCTGGTTCATACTCCTCTTCCATATCTTCTGCCACTTTTGTACAAGCTTCGTGTTTGATTTTCGTCTCAAATCCAAACACCTCTCGAACAAGCTGTTTTATAACTCCGTAGCCGTGCGTTAAAACTTTTTTACACTCTTCATCCGCGCAGCTCTCCCATGTTAAGACGCTGTTTTCATAGGAGATAAATGTAATGTTTTTTTCAAAACAATCACCCAGTTCAAAATTTCTGTCTTTGATTTTAAAAACAAGCTGTGCAAAAGTTTTCTCATAAGGATTTATTTCTGCATGCAGCTCTTGTTTTATCTCAGATATTTCATGTTTATTGATTGAAGTTGCGCATGAAATAGCAGGTCTATATATCTCTTTTTGCAATGATTCTATCATCTGGTCAACTTCTTTTATGCGCAGCGCTTCTACCATTTTGAAAAATATAAGAGATAGCACGAAAGAGCCGTCAGCGTTTATGCTAAAGAGATATTTTGCGTCGCTTAAAATTCTAAAGAATCTATCCAACACAAGCGTAGAGTAGAGTGCGTCTGAAGCAAACATCCTCTCTTTTAAAAATGCTATAAGCTCATCTACAACCATAGCGGCTTCATAATCTTGTAAAACTTTTACATATTCGACTATTTTTGCATAATCTTTTGCAAAGACGGCGTTAAACAGCTCACTTATAAATTTTGGGTCAACAAGCCCCAGCATATCTGTAACCGTGCGAACATCAACATGGTTTTTAGAGTAGATAATGGCTTGGTCTAAGAGAGTAAGCGTATCTCTTAAGCTTCCTCCTCCGCTTCTTGCAAGAATAGCAAGGGCATCTGCTTCATACTTTATCCCCTCAAGATTTAAAATATGTGCCAAATGATCCACGATTTTATTTGTAGCGATTGATTTAAATCTAAAGTGCTGAGTACGGCTAAGAATAGTTGCCGGAAGTTTTAGCGGGTCGGTAGTTGCAAGTATAAATTTTACATATGAGGGCGGCTCTTCAAGCGTTTTTAACAGCGCGTTAAACGCCTGTGGAGTCAGCATATGAACTTCATCAATAATGAAAATTTTAAATCTTGCAGTTGATGGTTTGTATTTTGTCTGCTCAACTAATTCGCGAATATCATCAATACCGCGATTAGAAGCCGCGTCCATCTCAACTATATCTATGTGACGGTTTTCAAGAGAGCTTATGCAGTTTGAACAAACTCCGCATGGATTGTGAGTCAAACCTTTTTCGCAGATAAGAGCTTTTGCGAAGATGCGGGCAGTTGAAGTTTTTCCGCTTCCGCGAAGCCCTGAAAATAGATATGCGTGAGAGAGTCTCTTAGCGTCAAGTGCTAGCGAGAGAGTTTGCGAGATGCTCTCTTGACCGATAAGCTCATCAAAGCTTTTTGGTCTATATTTTCGCGCTAAAACTTCTGAACTCTCTTTCACTTGCACTCTCCATTTTTAGTTATGGTGATTTTAGCATTTATAGGGTTAAAATTTGATGATTCCTTTTTTTGAGTTTTTTTATTGTAATAATTTCAAGAGCAAAAGAGATTAAAATTAGTATGCTATAATCTCAAATCAAGCCGACATAACTTTACATCTTTTGAATAAGAGAAGAGTAAAAAATATGAATAAATGATACAATTTATTCTAAAAATTTAAGGACAAAATATGCCATCATTATCTATGTTTTATGGAATAATAATTTATATGTATTATAAAGATAACAATCAACATCACAAGCCTCACATTCATGCAATCTATCAAGATGATGAGGTTATTGTTGAAATTCCAAACGGACAAGTTTTAGAAGGCACACTGCCAACTTCTAAAATGAAACTTTTGATTGCATGGATAGAACTGCATCAAGACGAATTGATGGCTGACTGGAAACTAGCAGTTGAAGGTCAAGTTCCTTATAAAATAGAGCCACTAAGATAATGAATCCTAGAATAAAAGAGGTCATTGCGACGGATGACTATAAACTTATACTTACTTTTAAGAATGATGAAAAAGCAGTTTATGATTGTAGTGGATTGTTAGACTTTGGTGTTTTTAAAGAACTCAAAGATATTAACTACTTCAAGCAGGTTTTTGTTGAACATGGAACTGTTGCATGGCCAAATGAACAAGATATTTGCCCAGATACGCTTTATTTGGATTCTAAACATTTAAAAGAAAATAATTAACTTGTAAAAAGTATGTGCGACACCTATCTTTACTAAAAAAAAGTGAAACACTCTGGAATGGTCTAATTGTTTGTCCGCATAGCTTTTTTTATACAAAATTAGGCAAGAAACATTTGCAACACATTGGGATTTCGTAATAGTCGCCGTTTGCATGTGCGTCTCAAATCTCTCTGTATTTCGGTGCGTTACAAATGTCTATGAGTTTCTGCTTTTTCCAGTTTCCTGAAGATAAGTGTCACACACACTTTTATGTATTTTCTTAGTTTTTCTTTAAAAAAATAGCATTAGCATGTGAAACCTGAACACATATTGCTCTTTTATTTGGGTAAATTGGATACAATTTTTAAAAATAACGGATGGGAGAGATGTTAAATGGAAACTATAACACTTAGGGTAAATGAATCAATTTCTGATAAATTTCAATGGTTTTTATCTCACTTTTCAACTTCTGAGGTTGAAATCATTAAACCAATCGATGTGACAAAGTTGTCTAAAGATGATTTTGACTATATATCTGAATCTCAAATGAGAGAGTTACAAAAAATTTCTAATGATTATAAAAACGGTAAGAGAGATGATTTTGAAGAGTATCTTGTCTGATGTACAGGCTGATTTCAAAAAAAAGTGTCATTAAATTTATCGAAAAAAGAGTCCCCAAAGAGAAATCTGCAATTGAAGAAAAATTGAAGATTCTTAAATTCAACCCTTATCCAAACGATTTTTTAGACATCAAAAAACTCTCAAATTCAGAGTATTACAGACTCAGAATCAATCATTATAGATTCATTTATGAAATTATTGAAGATGAATTGGTTATTCTTATGGTTAAGAGTGACAACAGAGGTGATATTTACTAACAATATCTTTGAATTACGCCCCTGAGAATGAATCTCCACTTTTAACAAAGAAAAAAAATAACTCGGCATAAGACGGCTGAAGCATAGTTTTATGTGCGAAAGCGGGGGGGCATTTAAAGAAAATGCTCCCCTATATTCATAATAATTTCAAATGCGATAAGTATGATAATTATCCACTCTAAAAATGATGAATATTTGTGGTTTTGTTCGTTGCTAAGCATATTTAGTAACTCTTGAATAACCTCTAACTTTTTGTTTAAAACCTCAATCCTGGAGCGAATATCAAGATATTTTGATATTTTTTCATAGTGTGGTTCATATTTGGAGTGCTCCCAGAAAAACTCCGGTGTATCAAGCAGATTGTAGTGAAGATTGATTTTGCTTTTTGCCAAATAGAGTTCGCCTATTTTTTTTGATATCTGTTTTTTGCTTAGATTCATGGTGCCATTTTTTACAAGCTGTTTGGGGATAGTACTGTTTTCTTCTATGCTTTTTTGAACCTCTGTCTCAAACTGCTCAAGTTTTATGTTTTGGGCTATAGCATGTGAAATTGCTATTTTTGTTATTTTTTGCTCATCTTCAAGTGTCAGTTTGTCAAGTTTTATACTAAATTCATTTGAAATCTCATAATCTAGTGTCTCTACGATACTCTCTTCAAATCTCTCTATCTCATACTTTTTTATAAAATCTTTAAAGAATTTTATGTTATCAAATGAAGTATTCCAACAGACAAGAGCTCCATATTCAAAGAGAATTATGAGCTCATCATCACTAATCTCAACTATGGCAACATCTTTTTGCAGCGTTGTTTTATACCGCTCTTGTAGGGCTGTATATAGTTTTGTGCTAAATTTTTCACAAGTTTGGTATGCTATGAGTTTTTTTATGGCTTGCATGGTTTTCTCCTTCAAATAACGCGGTTATTTTTTAAAAACATTTAGTAAAATATCTTTTAAATCATATCTCATTTTTTGACTTAATTCATCTTTATTGCAGTAGAGAAAAAAAGGAACAGTATTTTGCATCGATTTTTTGAGTCTTTTTCTCAGAGTTGAAATCTCATCTATCGCAATTAAATCTTTGCCGTTAGAGAGGCAAAAATCTTTTGATACTCCAAGTTTGAAAGAGACTATCTGATAAGAGAAAAACAGCTCCTTCTCTTTTGTTTCGTAACATGCAATAAACTCATCAAGAGCCGTTTTTAACATAATAAGTTTGGACGGTGTAATATATCCGAAACTCTCACGAAATTGGTACTTTTGAGTTGTAGTAAAATCCAACATGACATATAAATCATTTAAATTTTTCCATAGAGAGTTAAAGTATTTTTTGCCAAAAAGCACCTCTTCAAAAATCATTAGACTCTTTTTAGTATCTTTTTTATTTGAGTATTTAAGGTTGAAATACTCCTCTTTAAAGAGTGAAATAAGCCAATTTTCATCAAGAAGATTGATAGTGTCTAGCTTTTTTTCAAAACCTTTGGGTTGTAAAAATTTCCAAAGCATAGAGATATTGTTCAACTTTTTATCTTTTGTAGTTAAGAAGTATTCGTTTGCAAGATAGACAATAAGATTTTCAAGCATCGCATCTTTTTTTGCTATTTGGTGGTTAAAAATCACTTTTTTATAGAGATTAAAACGCATCTCAAGCATATGTTCTATATCTAAAATAGCACTGTCAAAAAAAGAGATATAGTAGTCGCCCTCTTTTTTGCTTGTTAAAACCGTCTGTTTTGCAATTCTAAGCAAATCCACCGCACCGCCGATATAACCGCTGGCTAGCATATCACGATTTATGTAGTCAATCCTGTCTGCATCAACCGTCGCGTCTATGAGCGTGTGAAGCACTCCAAAATTAAAACCCTCAACAACTCCCTCTTCCAAGATGAGAGTTACTAACTTGTAGATTATCTTTATGTAATCTTCATCAACAGCTAAAGTATAATTTTGCGCAATCTCATGTTCAAAGAGCATTTTTACAAACTCCAGCCCCATCGCCTCATGTAAAACAAATCTGTCGTTATGGGTGATGGTTTTGTAAAATTCTACAAATTCGCTCTGTTTTTTATTTCCGTTTTGTATATTTGAGCTCTCATGAAAGAGATTTTGCATGGCAAACTCTACCTGATGTGAAAATGGAAGATGTCCGGCGTCATGGAGCAGTCCTGCAAATCGTATGGCTTGAAGCGAGAGCAGGTACGCGTACTTCTCTTTCTCATTTTTAAGCGGTATCAAAAATTGGTAGAGTGTGTCGTCTTCAAAAAGTCTGCTTTTTTGTATCTTTTTTTCAATGTGCAGTTCAACTTCTATTTTTTTGACGGCATGAAAAATCTCATTTAAAACCTTGCTTCTTAGGTCGCCCTTTGCATTTAAAAGGGCATTTTTGTACATATGAGAGGCGACATGCATAGTGCCTAAAGAGTGGATATAGCGCTTTGTGTTGATTGAGGGAAAAGCAAAATAAGCCAGCGCATTTTGGGTTATAAACTGCAATCTGCTCAGTATTTTGCTCTGAAGTGCGCTCTCTTCAAGCTGCGTATGTTCTATATGGCTGTAGATAGTGTCGTTTATAAATCTATTTGTTGTCATTTTTCTCAAAAATTCTCTCGCTAAACTCGGCAAACTTTCCGCGAACGGCTTTCTCAAGCTCTATCGCAAATATATTTAGCTCACGATGTTTTTTCCTTGTCTGCTTAAGAAGGGTTGTAAGACCGTTGTTGTATTTGTTTAGATAGAGATTGTCGATTTGTCTGTTTGAACCTATGACGATTGCCATGCAGTTTTCATCAAGCCTTGAGAGTATAAGCTGTGTTGTTTTTTCGCTGCTGTTTTGCCACTCGTCCATGATTACTATCGCACCGCTTAGGGTTCTGCCTCTTGCTTCTCCGGGCCAAAGCGTTTGGATATCATATTTGTACACCAGCTCTTCGGCTTTTGATTTTATGGATTCTGCACTATCGGCATTTACCCCTTTTTTGAGCCGTTTTTTTGCAATAAACTCCATCGTATCGTTTAGTGCCATGTTGTAGATTCTAAATTTTTCGTCATTTCCTGATAAAAATCCAACCTCCGCACCTTTGTCTATCGACTCTATGGAGTTTCTGACATAGACTATCTTGTCGTACAATCCTTTGTCAACAAGCCTCATGGCAGCGACAAAGGACATGAGCGTTTTACCGCTTCCGGCTTTTGCGTCAATCACCAACAGATTGTAAGCATTCTCAATAATTGCTTTTGTAAAAAATTTCTGTTTTAAGTTTACAGGTTTTACGCAAAGAGGATTAAAATCGCTCTCGTCCATAATCATAACTTTATCGCCCACTACAATGCCGTATGCGCTATTGCCGTCACTTGATTCAAAAACATAGCAAAAATTCTCAGCTTTATGGTTAGCGTCTATCTCTTTGATGCTCTGAAGATTGAGGTTGTTAAAATAGATAGACTCTAAGTTTATGCTCTTTACAAATTCAAAATCAGGAACTTCGCTTTTGTCGTCATTTAGTGTTTGGGTCTTGAGATTTTTAAAGAGAGCAAAGGTTCTTGCATAGATGTCGATAGATAAAAATATTACTTTTTTGCCGCGGTAGTACTCTTTTGCAACTTCGGCAACCTCTATGATTCTCTTGTCGTTGCTCTCTGAAATATGGTGTTGCTCGATTTGTGTTTCGTAACTGTTCTTTGAAATAATGTGGACGATAATGTCATCTTTATAAAGCTTGACGACTTTATAATTTTGTTTAAGGTCTATCTCTTTTATCTTTGTGGATGCCAAAAATCTGGCAAACTCTCTTGAGTAAAACCCAAGCTCGTTTGTAAGTTTTTTCTTATCTTCAAGTTCAAGCAGTACCGTTTCGGGTATTACGATTATATTAGAGCCGCTGTCGCTTAAATTTTTTATATTTTGCAGGTTTTGCAAAATAATATTTGTATCTAGTACATAAACTTTATCTTTTTCCATACGACAATACTCCATTTTGGTTTTTTATTTTATAGTAATGAACTCATTGAGATGTGATTGCAATCTTGTTTTGCAACTTTTTTTTGAATAGATAAAATTTCATTAATATTGTTAATGTTTTTTTTGCATTTTGTATCGTGAATAATAACCAAAGAAGCGCTTGCGCTAAGTAAAGCAAATTTTTTCAAATTTCCATCCCTGTCTGCTGAGGTGATGCAGTCGTTTTTTTTATCTTCTTTGGAGTAAAACTCTCTCGCGTCATCTTTAAATTTTGTGAGGATATTAAATAATTTTTTTATATATTTTTTCTCGGTATCTTTATTGAATTCTACGCCAACAAAAAAGTCATCACCGCCGATATGGGCTTTGAAAAACTCTGAAGGTAGATTTTTTCTCAAAATATCTGCAAAGAGAATAATCGCTCTATCCCCGCTTCTAAATCCATAAACATCATTAAATGCTTTAAAATTGTCTAAATCAAAATAGCATAAAATGTAGCTGTTTTGATTTGCAGTTATATCTGATAGATATTTTTCTATCATCAAATTCCCGGGAAGCTTGGTTAATGGATTTTGTTCTCTTGCATATATCAAATTTTGCTCATTCATAATGGAAATAATTGCTCTAGCCGATAAAAATCCGTAATATTTTGAGTCATTTGTTAAGATTATGCCGATTGATTCAGGGTTGTTTGAAAAAAGCTCAATTACCGTTGACATGTTGCAATTTATTTCGGTAATTCCGCAAGGCTGTATAAGGTTTTTAAGTTTGAGTTTTTTTGTGCCGCTGTTTGCCATTAATGATCTTCCATATGGCGAATATATAAACTCTTTAATTTTGTTTTCTTGCAAAATACCGACCGGTTCGTTTTGCGAGTTAACAACTACAGCGACTTCTATATCCGGATTTTTTTGAAAATTCTCAATGACTAAGCTCATGCTTGTATCTATAAAAAGCGGAGCTGCTTTGTCTACATATGTCTCTATTTTACAACTACTGCCTGTGGCTCTTTTTTCATTATTTAAGATGTCAATAATATGGGTATATTCATTTAGAATTTCTGCTGCTTTAAGGGTTGGTCTTTGAACAAAATAGCCCTGAATCAAGTGACACCCTATATCTCTGCATGCAAGCAGTTCCTCTTTGGTTTCAACCCCTTCAGCTATTACTTTTATGCCGAGCTGAATAGCCAAATGAGTTATGCTTCGAGTCATAAGCTTTTTTTTGATATTTGTATCTATATCGGTTAGAAAAAATCTATCTATTTTTATAATATTTGGTTTGGAGTCATAAAGAAGTTTGTAACCGGAGTGACCGACGCCAAAATCATCAATGGCAATGCAAAATTTTTCCTCTTTATAGTGGTTAAGAATCTCTTCCATTTTAGAGCTGTTTGAGATTTCATGTCTTTCTGAAATTTCAAAACAGACACCGTTTTTATCAACGCCGTAATTACTTAAGAGTTTGTTTGTGTTTCCGTTTGAGAAATCCGGCATCTCAAGAAGCCTGTTGTCGAGGTTGTAAAAGAGTTTAATATTTTTATAACCGTTAATTGTTGTGAATTTTTTTAAAGCTTTTTCTCGCAGCTTTAAATCAAAAGAGTAGAGCAGATTGTCTCTGTAAACTTCATCAAATAGTTCAAAGATAGAGCCAAAGCCCACCTCCTGATAATTTCTAAGAAGTGCTTCAACTCCGAAAATTTTTCCGGTGTGAATATTTAAAATCGGCTGGAATGCAACATCTAGAATTTTTAAGTTGTGAATCCACTTTTTTGGCAAATCATTTTTCATAGCACAAGTTTAGTGCTATTTTATTTCATGGAGGTTACAACTATTTTATTTGCAAAGAAAACAGACAGAGAGTTCCGTGACCTATACCATTACTTTTAAGCGTGACATCCCCGCCTAAAATATTTGCCATTTTTTTACTTAGCGATAAGCCTAAACCGGTTCCTCTATGACTCTTTTGTATAACATTTTCAAGCTGGGTAAAGTCATTGAATAGACGATTCATATCATCTTCAGATATTCCTATGCCGCTGTCTTTTACGCTGACATATAGATTTTCTTCATCATTGTATAGCTCAAGAAGTACGCTTCCCTCTAGCGTAAACTTTATGGCATTTGAGATAAGATTTACAACAATCTGTTTAAACATTTTAGGGTCTGTTTTGTAAATTTTATTATCAAAATTATTATAAATAAAATCAAATTTAATTTTTTTATCTTTAGCCAAAGGAGAGAGCATATTGTAACTGCTTTGAACTATCTCTAAAATATTTGCACTCTCAATATGTGCTTCCATTTTGCCGGCTTCAATCTTAGCTATGTCCAATATCTCATTTATCATGCCCAGAAGATACTGTGCAGAGGATTCAATATTTCCGACCGTATCTTTTTGGTCCTCGTTTAACTCCTCATACTCAATCATATACTGTGCAAAACCAATAATTGCATTCAGAGGTGTTCTAAGTTCATGCGACATGTTTGAGATAAATGCGGATTTTGCCCTTGATGCCGAGGTAGTTCTCTGGATTAGTCTGATTTTATCAAGCTGCAGTGTAATCATTGAAGCGATAGAGTTGTAAAAATCCTGTTCGTTTTTATCTTCAAAGCTCTCTATTCCTAACTCAATTGAACCAAAGTAGATTTTCTCATCATTCTCAAAATCCGTAATATAAAGATTTGTACACTCCTTGTCGGTAGTTCTATTTTTATCTTTTTGAAAATGCAGATTCTCTTTATGTGTCAACTTTTTTATCTCCTCGATTGAGACATTTATGCACTCATCTTCACTTTTTGTCTGTATGATAGTATTAAAAACTTCGATTAGCTGAGTAAACCTTTTTAGCCTCAGCTTGTTCTCTTCTTCTAGCGTTTGCAGGGCAGAGTAGGTGGTTTTAAGCATATTATTAAAAGAGTGCGTGAGCGTGGCTATCTCATCTTGCGAATTTACATTCAGTTGTGCGGAGTAGTTTTGCGTTTTGGTTATGTAGTTTGTTGTTGCAGTTAACTCTTCAATCGGTTTTACAATCTCTCTTGATTGTTTGATGGACATATAGATAATCAGTATGAAAATTATAAACGACATGTAGAGCATAAAACTGATAAAATCGTATAAAAATTCAAGTGCAACACTTTTATCTACGGCATAAACAATATGCCAGTCATTTAAAACAGATGATAATTTTTCATACACAACAACATATTTACTATCTATAATGCTGTTTGTTTTATTGTAGAAATTTATTTTTAGAGGAATGTTTTCACCTATAATAAAATTATTTTTCGAATCTATTATGTATGAGTGAACAGTGTCATTGTGTGTCAGATATGAGTCTAGATTTTTTAGATTGTACTTTAAAACCAAAAATCCGAGTTTTTTTGTCTTGTCGAAAGAGGCGCTAATTTGTGAATACATGTATAAATAGTTATCTTTTATATATGTTCCGTAGTTTTTTACATTTAACTCATTCATGCTATATTTTTCAAGCAATATATTTTTATCGGATGAAGCAACTATTGTGGAGTCCAAAGCTACCGCCATAAAGGTTATGTCTAAATTTAAATCGTCTCTTTTTTGAGTTAAAAGCCTTGAGATTCTTTTATCTATATCTTCTGCTAAAAGGTCATCCATCAAATCAAGTGAGCTTAGAAACCTGACCTCTTTAGTTAAGCTCACAAGATGGTTGTCAATTAGTTCTATTACAACTTTGGTTCTCTCAAGATGTTCATTAATAATTTTGTTTACTATTTTTGATTCACTTAAAAAAAGCGTATATACCAAAAGTGTCAGAAACGGCAAAAAACCGATAATTATAAAAATAGAGAGCAGTTTATTGCGTAGTGATTTTTTTATAAAATTAAACATCTTGAAGTTTTGTTCTTATGGCTAAAATTTCATCCAAGCTATCCATAAACAGCTCAACAACATTTGGATGAAAATGTGTCCCTGAGTCATTTTGAATGATTTCAAGAGCTTTTTCAAGCGTAAATGCTCTCTTGTAAGGTCTCTCGCTAAGCAGTGCATCAAACACATCGACAACGGCAACTATGGCACCGCTAAGCGGGATATTATCGCCTACTAAGCCATTTGGATACCCTTTGCCGTTATATTTTTCATGATGAGTATGAGCTATTTCAGCCGCAAGTTTTAAAAGCGGTGTCTCTTTTTGAGAGAGTATTGAGTATCCGATGGCGGAGTGCTGTTTCATTATCTCAAACTCCTCATCATCAAGTTTCCCTGCTTTTAAAAGGATATTGTCCGCAATACCGACTTTACCAATATCATGCATAGGAGACGCCAACCTCATAAGCTCGACATCTTCACTGCTCCATCCGAATTTTCTGGCTATGAGCGCCGCCATTTCGCCGACTCTAAGGGTGTGAGCTGATGTTTCATTGTCTCTGTATTCAGCAGTTTTGGCCAAAATAGAGATGATGTCTTGTTCGCTTTTTTGGATTTCAATGAGAGCACTTTGGAGCTCTTTAGTCTTCTTTGCAACCTCTTGCTCCAAGATTATCTTGTGTTCTTTGAGCATATTTTGGTAAGCTCCGAGTTTAATAGCATTTTTTACTCTAAGGCTGAATTCTACAATGTCATAAGGTTTTGTCAGATACTCATTTGCACCTAGTTTCAAACCTTTTGTAATGGCCTCCTTGTCTGAAAGAGCGGAGATGATGATAAGCGGAATCGCAGAAAATCTCTCATCACTCTTTATAATAGTTGTGGCTTCATACCCGTCCATAACAGGCATCATCAAATCCATCAAAATCAAATCAACTCTTTGCGTATTTAAAACCTCTATAGCTTCTTTGCCATTTTGCGCTTCGATGACATTAAAACCCTCTTTGTTCAGTATTTTAGAGGCAACTTTTCTGTTCATCAACTCATCATCACATAGGAGTACCGTACTCATTATTCGCTCCATCTGTATAAAACTTTTACGCTATTATCAAGATTTTTTGCGTTAATATATCCTATGGCGCCTTCAACATTTTTTATAAAAGTTTTGACACTCTCTTCGGACTGCATAGAAACGGGCGGTCTTTTTCCAATATAGTGCTCTTTTGTCCAGTAAGATTTTAGCCTCTCAAAATTCATCTCTACAATTTTATTTTCAAACTTTTCTCTTATCGGGTCCATTGCTCCTAAATTTACAGGAACGGCATTAATGCTATCAATAACGGTTATTTTTTTCAAAAATATCGCTTTAATCTGCGTGGTTGATAAATCTTTCATTTTGGGGTTTGAAATGACAACATACTCATCAGCAGAAGAGAGGGTAGATAACATAATAGTTGATAAAAAAATTATGATAGCTGTTTTCATTAGAAGAGCACTGAAAAAGAGAATAGAAACTGATTTTGCTCACTCTGTGAGTGAAACTGATATTCAGATTTGATTGCAATAGGATAGAGCGGTCTGTATGTGTAGCCAAAAATCAACATGTCATCATCGATTGCAGTTACTCTGTCATCATACGATTCAACTCTTATGATTCCCAAATGCTGTTCACTAAAGCGGTATAAACCTTGAATATATCCGGCGTATTCGGTAGTAAAATCACTTTTTGATTTTTGTGAACCTATCTCAGCCAAAATCTGATATTTGTCAGATTCATATTTGCCGGATAGAAGCATATAGTAAAGATTGTCTTCGACTACACTCTCGCTAAGGTTGTGAAAATAACCGCCGTTTAATTTAACCGTATAGTCGTTTTTCTCATACGATACGCCAAAACCATAATGTTCATTCATCTTGTAGTTATTATACTCATAGCTGATGTCATTATTGTGCTGCAGCATAACATCAACTTTTAGCTCACCCTCGCCATATGAGATATAAGAGCTGTTTAGACCGGTTGTAAACTTTGGAAAAAGTATATTTGTACTCACCGGATTTGATGTTGTTTCGCGCAGGACATTTATTGGCAAGAGGTTCCAAAAACCTATCGGCGAGTTGTATTTACCGGCTCTAAGCATGTAGTTTTCATTAAAATTATAGTCTAAATATAGTCTTTCGGTGTACAGTTTATCGTTATGAGTGGTGTTTTTAACACCGTTTTGGTGCGTCTCGACATACGCCTCTTTAAACTCAAGCTCGACCAAGTATGAGAATCTATCGTAATCTCCATAGCCTAAAATAGCCACATCATCAACTCTGTATCTGTCAATATCGTCCGTATGTTTGTAGTCGAGTGAAAAGTAGCCGCCTACATAAAATGGGAGTGAGCCGACTTGCACACCTTTGCCCAACTGATACTCCTCATTGGCGTCTAAAGAGAGCAGAAATATAAAAACAAGAGAGATATAACGCATATAAAATTTCCTTTTATTGTTTTATATATTTAGCCACTTTTTGCCGATAGCCTTTAGAGATTCCGGATTTTCTGAAGCAAAAAATTCCAACTTTGTTTTCTCATATTTTGTGTTGAACTTAAAATCAATCTCCAACTGCTGAACAATCGCATCGCCTGAGTGAATCAATATCGTCTCTTTGCCGAAATAGTTTTGGATAGCGTCTGAGATTAGAGGAAAGTGGGTACAGCCGAGTATTATGGCATCTGGTTTTGCAATATCGCTAAAGTAGTGTCTAAATGTTGCTTCTAAAATCTCGCCGCTGTAAATCTCTTCTTCAACGATTGGAACAAAAAGTCCCGTTGCTTTTGCTTGAAGATTGTTAAAACCTTTTGCTTTTAAACCTGTTTCGTAAGCTTTTGAGTTGATTGTCGCTTTTGTTCCGAGAATTAATATGTTTGAGTTTTTATCTTTAATCGCATTTGCCGTTGCTAGGATACCGGCTTCAACAACGCCGATAACAGGGCAAGAGGAAACTTCTCTCATCTCTGTAAGTGCATGAGCGCTAACAGTGTTGCAAGCGACGATGATGAGGTCAAGTTCAAAGTTTTTGAAAAATTCTACGGCTTCAATCGCATAGCGGATAATTGTAGTTTTGTCTTTTATGCCATAAGGAACGCGTGCGGTGTCTCCAAAGTAGATAATCTCTTCAAAAAGTCGATGTTGCAGGAGTGATTTAACAACCGTTAAACCGCCGATTCCGCTGTCAAATACACCTACTTTCATTATTGGTTCGGGTTCATGCTTTCTAAAAACTCTGCATTCGTAGCTTTTTTGCCCATTGTCGTATAGACAAATTTCAGTGCTTCTATTTCGTTCTCCTGCTTATGAATCATCTGGCGAAGGATAAATACTTTTTGCAGTATTTCAGGACCGATAAGAAGCTCTTCTTTTCTAGTTCCGGATTTAAGAATATCAATAGCAGGGAAAATTCTTCTTTCTGCGATTTTGCGGTCAAGAACAACCTCTGAGTTGCCGGTACCTTTGAACTCTTCAAAGATAACTTCATCCATTCTGCTTCCCGTATCTATAAGGGCAGTTGCGATGATGGTTAAGCTTCCGCCGTTTTCTATGTTTCTGGCAGCTCCGAAAAATCTTTTTGGTTTATGCAGAGCGTTTGCATCAACACCACCGCTTAGAACCTTGCCGCTTGATGGCGTAACAGTATTGTAGGCACGGGCAAGACGAGTGATAGAGTCTAGTAAAATAACAACATTGCGACCAAGCTCAACGCGTCTTTTTGCCTTCTCTATTACCATCTCCGCAACTTTTACATGGTTTTTTGCAGGCATATCAAAAGTTGAGCTGTAAACATCGCCCTTAACACTTCTCTCCATGTCTGTTACCTCTTCAGGTCTCTCATCAACAAGCAGAACCATCAAGTCTATCTCTGGGTGATTGTGAGTTATACCGTGAGCAATCTCTTTTAAAAGCTCTGTTTTACCGCTTCTTGGAGGTGCAACGATAAGACCGCGTTGACCCTTGCCGATAGGAGCAAACAGGTCCATCATACGACCTGTTAAGCCTTTTTCGTAGTACTCTAGTTTAATCTGTTCTGTTGGATAAAGCGGAGTAAGGTTTTCAAAAAGCGGTCTTTTTTTGCTCTCTTCAGGAGGCAGACCGTTAACAGCTTCTATCTTTATGAGCGCGTAGTATCTCTCTTGCTCTTTTGGAGGACGAACCTGCCCCGTAACAACATCTCCGTTACGAAGTGCAAAGCGTTTAATCTGTGTATTTGATACATAAGCGTCGTTAATACTCTCATCAAAACTTTTATCAATAGAGCGGATAAAACCGTAACCGTCTTGCATGATTTCTAAAATACCGCTAAATAGAATAAAACCGCCTTGTTCAGTTTGAGCTTTTAGTATCTCAAATATAAGGTCTTGTCTTTTTAATTCATTCGGATGTTCAATGTTTAGCTCAGCAGCCATAGCTGTCAGCTCTTCTATGCCCTTAATGCGGAGGTCTTCGACACTGGCACCTTTAACCGGGTTGTGCGTTCTTGCTTTTGGAGTACTTTTGTTGTTAGTGGTTTTACGAGGTTGTTGCGGAGTGTTTTCGCTCATAAGATAGTTACCTTAATATTTTGAGATTTGCCCTGTGGATTTTACTTGTATGGTGCGTAGGGAAGCGTAAGATGATTTCATACAATTTTTTGATGCCGTAATTTTACACTAATAGAAGTTGTAATGTCAAGTTTTAATTTTAATGTTAAAATACGACTATAAAAAATAAGTACGCTCTGAGCGTGAGTGAGGAAGTCCCCTTGGGGTATAAAATTTTAGTAACAAATGATGACGGATATGAGGCAAAAGGTCTGCTTTCATTGGTAAAAGCACTTAGAGAGTTGGATGATGTAGAAATAACCGTTGTAGCCCCTGCAAACGAGAAGTCTGCGTGCGGGCACTCGCTAACTCTAATCCGTCCGCTTCGTTTTATAGGAGTAGAGGACAACTTTTTTAAGCTGGATGACGGAACACCGAGCGACTGCGTCTATCTTGCACTTAGCACGATATTTGTAGATACAAAGCCCGATTTGCTCATCAGCGGGATAAACCGCGGCTCAAACATGGGTGAGGATATTACATACTCCGGAACAGCGGCGGGAGCAATGGAGGGAGTTTTGCATGACATCCCCTCAATCGCCATATCTCAGGTTATGGATTTTTCAGACCCAGAGGGTGATTTTACTCTGGCGCAAGAGACCATAAAAAAGCTTGTTTTAAAGATAAAAGAGGGTTTGTTTCCTCTTCCTGAGAGGGAGTTTTTAAATGTAAACATTCCTCCTGATATTGATGCGAAAGAAGATGCAAAGATGCTCATAACTTATGCCGGATACAGGCTCTATGCAAATGATTCGCATGTGCACAGAAATCCAAGAGGCGAGGAGTACTACTGGCTCGGACTTCACCCTCTGAACTTCTCTGCCCGCAGAGGAAATGAGGGCATAAGCGACTATGAGGCGATTAGAGATGGAAATATCTCTATAACCCCGATTCATCTTGATATGAGTGCATATAAAAGTATGAATGCACTTAAAGAGTGGATAGAGCAAAAGTGAAATATGAACGCATAAAATCTCTTTTAGGAGATGATTTTTCAAAACTTCAAAATGCCAAGATTTTACTTTTAGGAGTAGGCGGAGTCGGCGGACACTGTCTTGATTGTCTAAGTCGAAGCGGCGTGGGGCATATAACGATTGTTGATTTTGACACTTACGATGAGTCAAACCAAAACCGCCAGATGTGGTCGGAGCTTCATGAGGGCGAGATAAAAGTCGAAGCTTTACAAAAACATTACCCGCATGTAGAGATTATAAACGCAAAAATAGATGAGCAGTGGGTTTGGGATTTTGATTTTGACGAGTATGACGCAGTTCTTGATGCAATAGACGACATCAAAGCAAAACTGGCTCTTGCCCAGAAGTGTTACAAAAAACTCATTTCGTCACTAGGGAGTGCAAAAAGGCTTGACCCGACAAAGGTTCAGGTAGATGATATCTGGAAAAGCCACGGCGATAAGTTTGGCTCCAAAATCCGTTACGAGCTGAAAAAACGAGGCTTCAATAAAAAGTACAAAGTCATTTTTAGCGCAGAACATGCAAAAGTAAAAGAGAAGGGCAGTTTCAATGCGGTTACGGGCACTTTCGGGCTTGTTATGTGTGCAGAAGCGGTTAAAAAAATAGTTTCAAAATAAAGGAAAAAAAATTGTTTGATTTTTTAGATAGCGACTGGTTTAACATAACCTTAGAAGTGATTTTTATCATACTTATCTCTTACGATATTAAGAAGTATATAGAGACTAAAAAAAGAGAGTACATAGTAAATATTGTTTTAACTCTTGTTTTTGCCGTGTGGACTTTATACCCGTACTATAACAGTTATGTCGGATGGGATGAGAAGCAAAAAGCAGAGATGATTTCCACTTGTACCAAAAAAGAAGTCTCCTTGGAGCATCAAAAAGAGAACAACGAAACTCTATGCAAATGCGTAGATGAGGCTATCTTTAAAGAGTACACTTATGATGAGTATAAAGCGGTAGATAAAAACGGTACAGATTTTAAAGAGTTTATAAAAGAGACTAAAGAGGAGTGTGCAGATGATTCATGGTTTTGATTTAAATAATCCATTGGTTTGCGAGGGGATAGTCGGTGACGGATGCGGAGGCGGGAGAATATTTTTTATAGAAGATGAAACTCTCTACGCCCATGACCCACTCTCAAAAGAGAATAGAATGTTGCTTCAAGGTATAAAAAAAGCAAAAAAGATTAGCAAAAGCGGGTGTGTTGTAACCATAGAGTGCGAAGATGAGACGATAGAGTTTGATTTGTCGCGTATGAGTAAAACAATAAAAAATATTTAAAATTAAAAAATCTAAGCTATAATCAATCAATTTTTATTAGACTTCATGCCTATTTTTAGTTGTAGAGGGAAATTTATAGATGAATGATATAGTGAAAAACGATGAGTTATATCTAAACATAAAAAATATATTTCAGAGTGCGAGAGACAATGCTTACCGACAAGTAAATTTTATAATGGTTGAGGCTTACTGGAATATTGGTCAGCAAATAGTTCAAGAAGAACAAAACGGCAAAGATAGAGCCGAATATGGCTCGTACCTCATAAAAGAGCTTTCATCGAGACTTACAAAAGAGTTTGGCAAAGGGTTTAGTCAAAGAAATCTTAGGAATATGAGACAGTTTTATATCTGTTTTCCAATATGGCAGACACTGTCTGCCAAATTAAGTTGGAGCCATTATACATTGCTTTTGCGAATAGAAAATACAAATGCTAGAGAATGGTATGCTAAAGAGTCTATCTCTTCAAACTGGAGCGTGCGAGCTTTAGAGAGACAAATAGGTACTTTTTATTATGAGCGAATCATCTCAAGTAAAGAGAAACAACCCGTAATAACAGAAGCTGTAAACAACACGAAAGATTTGCAGTTATCTCCAAAAGATATCATCAAAGACCCCTATGTTTTGGAATTTTTAGACCTCAAACAAAACAACAGTTTTTATGAAAGCGATTTAGAATCTGCCCTCATAGAAAAAATACAAGAATTTTTACTAGAACTAGGTCGCGGTTTTGCATTTGTAGCCAGACAAAAAAGAATCAAAACAGAGCTAAGCGACTTTTACATAGACTTGGTTTTTTATAATTACATGTTGAAATGTTTTGTCATCATAGACCTGAAAAAGGGAAAACTAACGCATCAAGATGTCGGTCAGATGGATATGTATGTGCGAATGTATGACGACATGGAAAAAGCAGAAAACGACAATCCAACCATAGGAATAATCCTCTGCACAGACAAAGACAACACAGTAGTAAAATACTCGGTTTTAAATGACAACGAAAATCTGTTCGTGTCGAAGTATCAGTTGTATTTACCAACCGAGGAAGAGTTGAAGGCGGAGATTGAGAGGGATGTTTTTGAGTTAGGGTTGATGTAATTTAAGCGATGATAAAATAAAAAGTTAATTTGATATAATTGTAAAAAAATTGATAAAAGAGAATAAGTTATGCAAAAAATAGAACCGATGACACTCTTTGGATACAACAAACTCCAAGCAGAAGTAAAAGATTTAAAAACCGTAAAAAGACCGGCCGTAGTAAAGGCGATAGAAGAGGCGCTTGAGCATGGGGATTTAAAAGAGAATGCCGAGTACCATGCGGCAAAAGAGCAGCAAAAGCAGCTAGACCATCGTTTGGCGGAGCTGGCAGAGATAATCGGGAGTGCAAAGATTGTTGATCCGACTGAGCTTGAACACTCTAAAGTAAGCTTTGGCTCAACCGTTGTCGTTACCGATGTTAAGAGCGATGAGGAGTTTACATACACCATCGTGGGCGGATGCGAATCAAACCCAGATATGGGGCTAATCTCTTTCAACTCTCCTTTGGCAAAACAGCTTTTGGGAAGAGAAGAGGGCGATGAGGTAAAAGTTCAGCTTCCAAACGGAACAAAAGAGTTTGAAATAATGGAAGTGAGATATCAGGAGATAGTTTTTGAGTGCCATTAATGTCGGAGTAATCGGTGCAAGCGGATACACCGGGCTTGAACTTTTAAAAATCCTTATCCATCATCCAAAATTCAACCTCTCTTATGTTGCAAATACAGAGGGGGGAACAACCTTAAGCGCACTTCATCCATCACTGAACAAAGTTTCTGATTTAGAGGTTCAAAAAGCCGATTTTGATAAATGTGCTTCTAGTTGTGAACTTGTTTTTTTGGCACTTCCGCATCAAACGGCAATGGCTTATGTAAAGCCTTTGATAGAAAAAGGTTTAAAAGTAGTTGACCTCTCGGCTGACTATAGACTTCCTCAAGATATTTATGAAGCTTTTTACTGCCCTCATACCGACGCCAAAAACTTGGAACTTGCGGTTTATGGACTTCCTGAACTGTTTAGAGAAGAGTTAAAATCAGCTTCGCTAGTCGCAAATCCGGGATGTTTTCCGACCTCTGCAATTTTGGGGCTTTTGCCTTTTATGGAGAGAAGAGTAAAAAATACACCGATAATAATAGACGCAAAAACAGGTGTTAGCGGAGCGGGTAAAAAACTGAGCGATGTGACGCATTTTGTAAATGTAAATGATAACCTTTTCGCATACAATCCGCTTATGCACAGACATGCGCCCGAGATAGCTCAAAAATTACATGTAGATTTTGATGAAGTTCATTTTGTACCGCATTTAGTGCCCCTTACCCGTGGAATGATTAGCTCAATCTACATTCAGGTAGAGGGCGATTTTGACGCTTATGAAGTTCTTGAGAAGTTTTACAGAGATGCAAAACATGTAAGAGTGAGTGAAAATCCAGTTGATATGAAGAGTGTTGCTGGAACGAACTTTTGCGATATTTATGTAAAAAGAAAAGGCAATATTCTCTTTATCTCAAGTGCGATAGACAATCTCCTAAGAGGCGCATCATCCGCCGCAGTCGTAAATGCAAATCTGATGATGGGGCTTGATGAAGATTTGGGAATCCCAAACATAGCTTACGTTCCTTAAGTTATGCTTCAAGAACTGCAGATTTTAGAGGGTGCGTTTGTCGTAGCAGATGCACACTATTCGCATAAACGACCGGAACTTTTAGAGTTTATAAAAGAGATTCACTCAAAAAAACTTCAACCAACGCAACTAATCCTTATGGGCGATATATTTGACGCGCTCTTTGGCGAAGTTGCGTACACCCACGCCATAAATCAAGAAGCAATTGCACTTATAAACGAGATATCACTTGATATTGAGGTTATATATCTCGAAGGCAATCACGACTTTAATCTTAAAAATATATTTCCGCATGTGAAAATTTTCCAAATCTCCTCTCAGCCCGTTACATGTAGATTTGATGGCAAGAAAGTTTTGCTCGCTCACGGCGATATTGAGAGCCCTCTTGGATACAGAGTTTATACATCGTTGATTAGAAATTCTACTGTTTTATCTCTTTTAAGAGCCCTCGATTCGCTCACAAGACACTATATTTTAAAACGTTTGGATTTGTATTTGAGCAAAAAAGATGATTGCAGAGAGTTTATAGGCTTAGAAAAATTTATGTCAAACAGGCTGGGCGAAAAGTACAAATGCGACTACTTTGTTGAGGGGCATTTTCATCAAAACAGAACCATAAAACTTAAAGATTTTACATATATAAACTTAGGTGCTTTTGCTTGCAATCAAAGATACTTTATAGTAAAATCAGCACAAGATATAGAGTTATTGCAAGAGAATATTTTCTCAAAAGGGATTTAGCGTATGAATATAGAGAGTTCATTAAAAGTTGGCTCGAATGAGATGGAACTTGTAGATTTCCGCATCTTCAAACAAGAAGAGAATGAAGTCTATGAGGGCATTTATGGGATAAACGTCTCAAAAGTCCGTGAAATTATAAAACTGCCAAAGTTAACAGATCTTCCGGGTACTCCTGAGTTTATAGAGGGTATTTTCGATCTGAGAAGCGTCGTCATTCCGGTTGTAAATCTGGCAAAATGGATGAAAATCAAAGAACCGGAAAGTGCAGAAAAAAACTCAAGAGTGATAATTACAGAGTTTAATAACGTGCTTATAGGATTTATAGTTCACGAGGCAAAAAGAATAAGAAGAATAAGCTGGGCAGATATAGAGCCGGCATCTTTTATGAGCAATAGCAGTTCCGTAGAGGGAAGCAAGATAACCGGCGTTACCAAAATAGAGGGAGACAATGTTCTTCTTATCCTGGATTTGGAGAGTGTTATACAAGACCTAGGTCTTTATGAGCCGGACACGCAGTTTACCACTTCCGAAAACGAAAATTTTTCAGGCTTGGCGCTTGTTCTGGATGACAGTTCAACCGCTAGAAAAATAGTAAAAGAGGCGCTTGTAAAGATGGGCTTCGATGTGCTTGAGGCGATGGACGGAAAAGAGGGCTTAGAAAAGCTTGATGAGCTTTATGAACTTTACGGCGAGGATTTGTCGAAAAATCTTAAGATAATCATCTCCGACGTTGAAATGCCTAGAATGGACGGTTTTCATTTTGCTGCAAACGTCAAAGAGGATGGAAGATTTAGCAAGATACCGATTGTGTTTAACTCTTCAATCAGTGACCATTTTAGTGAAAATAGAGGTGTTGAGGCTGGCGGTGAAGCTTATTTGGTTAAATTCAAAGCAAGTTCATTTTATAACGAAGTAGCGCGAATTGTTCGTGCACATATGAAGTAGGAGTGGAAATATGGATGAATTTCAAGAGATATTACAAGATTTTTTGGTTGAATCTTTCGAGCTGATTGAGCAGTTAGATCAGGATTTGGTAGAGTTAGAAACTAGACCGGATGATTTAGAACTTCTAAATAGAATATTTCGTGTGGCACACACCGTCAAGGGTGCTTCATCGTTTTTAAATTTTGATGTATTGACACATTTAACTCATCATATGGAAGATGTCTTAAACAGAGCAAGACATGGGGAGTTGGTAATATCTCCGAATATAATGGATGTTATTTTAGAATCAATTGACTTGATGAAGGCTCTTTTAAATACTATCCGTGATACAAGCGCTGATAGCGGCATCGATGTCTCCGGCTGTGTTGTTAGACTTGACTTGTGTACAAAAGGGTATGGAGATGTAGAAGTTCCTGCCGCTCAACCTGCTGCTCCTAAAGCTGCCGAGAAAGTTATAGAAGAGGTTGTTCAGGAAGAGGTTTCTTCAGGCGATGAGCTTGATTATGACAATATGGACGCTGACGAGCTTGAAGCGGAGATAGAGAGACTTCTAAATGAGAGAATGGCGGAAGACAAGGCTAAAAGAGCGTCTAAACTCTCAAGCAGCTCAGCGTCTAAAGAGGATGAGGATGATTCTGAGCAGGAGTATGAGCCGATTGTAAATATTCCAGTCGCTGTTACTCCTGCGAGAAAACCTGCTTCAATGAGAGATGATTCAGACTCAATGGACGATGCTAGAGCGGCGGCTCCTGCGAAAAAGCAGTCTACTGTTGAGCAGACTATTCGTGTTGACGTTAAAAGACTTGACCACCTTATGAACCTTATCGGAGAGCTAGTCCTTGCTAAAAACAGACTTATTAAAATCAATGATGATGTTGAAGAGCGTTACGAGGGAGAGAGCTTTTTAGAGGAGTTAAACCAAGTTGTTTCAATAGTTTCTATTGTTACGACTGACCTTCAGATTGCGGTTATGAAGACGAGAATGCTTCCAATCGGCAAAGTATTTAACAAATTCCCGAGAATGATTCGTGACTTAAGCCGTGAACTGAACAAAAAAATAGAGCTTGAAATATTTGGTGAAGATACAGAGCTTGACAAATCGATTGTTGAAGAGATTGGCGACCCGCTTGTTCACATTATCAGAAACTCTTGTGACCATGGAATCGAGATACCTGCAATTCGTCTTGAGCAGGGTAAAAGCGAAACAGGAACAATCAAGCTAAAAGCGTACAACGAAGGAAACCAGATTGTCATTCAGATTGATGACGACGGCAAGGGACTTGATGTTGAGATGCTAAAGAGAAAATCTTTAGAAAAAGGTCTTATTACAGAAAAAGAAGCCGACAATATGAGCGATAAAGAGGCGTTTGGACTTATATTTAAGCCAGGTTTCTCAACAGCGGCAGTCGTAACAAACGTATCAGGCCGCGGTGTGGGTATGGATGTTGTAAAGACAAATATTGAAAAGGTAAACGGAATCATCGATATTGACAGCGAAATCGGTATCGGTACTTCAATGAAGCTCAAAATTCCATTGACTTTGGCGATTATTCAAGCGCTTTTAGTCGGAGTTCAAGAGGAGCATTACGCAATCCCTCTTGCTTCGGTTTTAGAGACTGTCAGAATATCAAAAGATGAAGTTTACACTGTTGAAGGCCGCTCGG
This sequence comes from Sulfurimonas sp. RIFCSPLOWO2_12_36_12, assembly GCA_001829675.1. GTDB lineage: Bacteria > Campylobacterota > Campylobacteria > Campylobacterales > Sulfurimonadaceae > Sulfurimonas. The sequence continues at coordinate 45,407 of MIBZ01000062.1, forward strand.
TAATGAGACTTCGTGAAGATGTTCTCTCTCTTGTTCATATCGGCGATATTTTTGAAGTTGAGCGCATCCTAGACTCAAGCGAATATGCCTATGTAGTTGTTTTGGGTCTTGGAACTAGCAAGCTTGGGCTCATAGTCGATACACTTGTAGGACAAGAAGAGATAGTTATCAAATCTCTTGGAGAGTTCCTAAAGGGTATTGATGGAATTGCAGGAGCTACTATCCGCGGTGATGGCGGAGTTACGCTGATTGTTGATGTTGTGGCTATTATGGATATGGCGAAGCATGTTAAATCAACTGCTCTTATAGATACTACTTCTGATGCCGCAATGCTGACACATGAAAAAACAAAGGCAAGCGACTACACTGTTATGATAGTCGATGACTCTAAAACAGACAGAACCATTATGAGAAAAGCACTTGAACCGCTTGGAGTGACACTGGTTGAAGCAGGCGACGGACAAGAGGCACTCGCTATTTTAAAGCAGGGTGATTACAACTTTGATGCTATGCTTGTTGATATAGAGATGCCAAGAATGGACGGATACTCTTTGGCGACAGAGATTAAAAAATATAACCGTTACAAAAATCTGCCATTGATTGCCGTAACATCCCGCACGGGCAAATCTGACCGTATGCGCGGAGTAGAGTCGGGAATGGTAGAGTATATCACTAAACCATACTCTTCCGATTATCTTATGAGCGTAGTTCAGAGAAACATTAATTTTAGATCGGAGTTTTTAAAATGAGCGATAAATTAAAACAGATTATTAAGAAACAGACTCAAAAAGAGAATGAAAACTTAGATCACGCAGATGATGTAGTTCAGCTTGTCGGATTTATAATAGGGGATGAAGAGTACGCGGTTCCTATACTATCTATTCAAGAGATTATCAAACCGTTTCCTTGGACTAGAGTGCCTCAGGTTCCGAAGTACATTGTAGGTGTTTTTAATATGCGTGGAGCAGTTATACCTTTAATAGATTTACGTACAAAATTTGGATTAAGCCCTAAAAAACATAATGAAGATACCAGATTTATAGTAATGAGAGAGGGAGATGATATTGCAGGGTTTGTTATAGACAGACTTACTATGGCAATCAGAATCAAAAAATCAGACATCGGACCTGCTCCTGATACGGCTAGCGGTGATGATACGGCGATTGACGGTGTCGGAAAACAAGCGGACAAGATTATAACTATTTTAAAGGTTAAAAAGCTTTTAAAGAGAGATTTTTAACTTTTTTACATGCATCATTCATCTTTAGATATCATACATATTGACAACAGGCTCTCTTTAAAATTCAGAGGAGAGCTTACCCTTTATAATCTCACTAAATATAAAAAAATTATAGACAAGATAGATATAAGCAAAGAGAGCAGTGTAGTTATTGACCTCTCGGAGCTGAAATTTTTGGACACTGCTGCATCAATTTTTATATATAATTTACAAAAACAGTTGCGCTTTGATAGTTCAATATATGTAGATACTCTTTGTGACAATAGAGAAGTCATAGATATGCTAGAGCTTGTAAGTGTGCAGAAATTAAAATCAAAAAAAATTCCAGATAAGAAAAAAAGAGGTTTTGTAAGAAAGATAGGCGAAAAAACATATCAGAACTATCTTGTTTTTTTATCTTTTATGAGTTTCATGGGCGAACTTTTTACGCATAAATTTCACTATCTGATATCACCTAAAAATATTAGGTTTAAAGAGATTGCTTTTGAAATAAACGAGAGTGCAATAAAGGCATTTGGTATTGTCGCACTGACAAGTTTTCTGATAGGTTTGGTTATAGCTTATCAATCCGCATTTCAGCTCAAACTCTACGGTGCGAATATATTTATTGTCGATATGCTGGGTATATCGGTATTGAGGGAGCTCTCTCCGCTTATTACCGCCATAGTTATTGCAGGAAGAAGCGGTTCCGCATTTACCGCTCAAATAGGCGCGATGAAGATTACGCAAGAGCTAGATGCCATGCAGACAATGGGGTTTGACCCATACAGGTTTTTGGTTATGCCAAAAATAGCCGCTCTGATGATAACCTTACCGATACTAATATTTATATCCGACATCATGGCTGTTATAGGCGGAATGGTTGTTGCAAATATAGAGCTTAATATTACTACCGACCTGTTTTTGGATAGATTTGGTGAAGTTATAGCGGTAAAACATTTTTTTATAGGAATTGCAAAAGGGCCGTTTTTTGCTTTTTTAATTGCCACAATAGGCATATATAGAGGTATGCTGGTTAGAGATGATACTCAAAGCATAGGCTTCAACACGACAAAAAGCGTAGTAGAATCAATTTTTGCAGTTATTATATGTGACGCAATTTTTTCAATAATATTTACAAATTTGGGAATATAATGAAAAATATTATAGAAGTAAGAGATGTAAAAACGCTTTTTGATGATAGAGTTATCCATAACAAAATAAGCTTAAGTGTCCCAAAAGGCTCTATCTATGGGCTTTTAGGTCCAAGCGGATGCGGCAAAACTACGCTGCTTCGAGAGATGGTAATGCTTCAAAAGTTTAATGGCGGAGAGATTGAAATACTGGGTCATAATCTTAACAATATCAGTTATGAAGAGGCTATGTTGCTAAGACGCGAGTGGGGAGTTTTGTTTCAATCAGGAGCACTCTTCTCATCGCTTAATCTAAGAGAAAATATAGCGTTGCCGCTTGTAGAGTACACTGATTTATCACAGGCTATGATTAAAGAGATAGTTGAATTTAAAATAAGCATAGTCGGGTTAAAATCAGAAGACGCAAACCTCTATCCATCCCAGATAAGCGGCGGTATGAAGAAAAAAGCAGCTCTTGCCAGAGCACTTGCCATGGACCCAAAGCTTCTTTTTTTGGATGAGCCGACAAGCGGACTAGACCCAATCTCTGCAAGAGAGTTCGATGCTTTAATACTGAAGCTTCGCAGTCTGCTGAATTTAACTATTGTAATGGTTTCACATGATTTACAATCAGTTTATGATACACTTGATAAGGTTGCCGTTCTTGATAACAAGAGTGTTGTTTATGAGGGCGATTTAAAAAATATACTTAACGTTGAAAATGAGTTTATAAGAACTTTTTTTAAGGGAATGAAATAAATATGAATAACAGAGTTAATTATAGTTTGGTCGGGTTTTTAGTACTTCTCTCTTTGGCAATGATGGTAGGATTTGGCTATTGGCTCTTAAAACCCTCTGAAGAGGCTGAGATGAAGATGTATGCTATATATTTTGATGAGTCAGTTTTAGGTTTAAACCTAGATGCTCCCGTCAAATACAGAGGAATAAACGTCGGCAAGGTAGTGTCGCTTAAAATCAATCCCAACAACTCAGAGCAGGTAGAGGTTTTGGTCAATGTTTTAAAAACTACTCCGATAAAATCATCTACTGCGGCACAGCTTACTTCGCAGGGAATTACAGGTTTGAGTTATATAAATTTAAGTTTTGGGGATGAGAAAGCCGAACCGCTTAGGGCTAAAAAAGGAGAAGAGTATCCGGTTATAAAAACAATACCTTCTCTGCTTATAAAACTTGAAAATACATTTGGAGATATCTCTGTAAATTTATCTCAAACCCTAGATAGAACGCGTCAGCTGCTAAAAGAGGAGAATCAGGCAGAGTTCTCTCTGCTTTTAAAAAACAGTGCTATATTTATGTCTAAAATGAATCAAATATTGGATGAAGATACAATCAATAATTTCCAACAAACGATGGAAAATCTAAATAGCTCCTCTGAAAAACTTGACAGACTGATGCCTCGTGTTGAGAAATTTATAGATAACAGTATCGGATGGGAAAATAATATATCCACTTCATTTGGCTCAATTGTGAAAAGCTATGCAGGAATTGCAGGCTCTATGAATACATTTAAAGAAGCATTGCAGAGCGGAGATTTTAATATAAAAGAGATGACAAGCGATATCTTGCCGAATATGAATAACACGCTTTTGGATATGCAAAATCTGATTATAAAGATTGAAGATACGCTCAACAAACATGAAAGAAGTCCAAGTGATATTATATTAATGCAAGAAGAGATAAAAAAAGGACCGGGGGAAAACTAACATGAGAATAATTTTAATTATCTTAACAATGCTCTTTAGCGGCTGTACAACAATCAAGCCTCCTGTTGCCGAGTATAGGGTTGTTGCCAAAGATTTAAAGATTGGCAGCACTGCAACAGGCTGCAAAGATAAGTCACTAAAGGTTGCACAAGCATTCAGCTCAAACTCTTTAATGTCTCTGAATATGGATTATACAGAGTCAAATAACAGAGTATTTTCCTACTCACAGTCTCAGTGGCAAGAGTCTCCAAACAGTCTTGTGAGCGCAGAGTTGTTAAAAAGCATAAGAGATTCAGAGCTATTTAGCAGCGTTCACTCATCAAAATCAAGAGTGAAAAGCAACTTGGTTTTAGAGACAAATATAGAAGAGTTTATGCAATTTTATAGCCAAGATATGAAAAGTTCATTTGTACATGTAGTAGTCAGTTTAACGTTAATAGATGCTAAAACAAACAGTGTAGTTGCGGATAAAACATTTAGTTCTAAATTTGATGCTAAAACAGTTGATGCCAAGGGCGGAGTTGAGGCTCTAAGCAGTGCATTGTCTGAAATAGTTTCTCAAAATATAGAGTGGCTTGGCGGAGTTTGTAAGTGATAAACGAGAGCGAATTTAAAAAGCGAAGAGAATCTTTAGCCAATAAGCTGCCAAATAGTTCAATCGGAATTATCTTTAGCGCAGAGCCTGCAACCCGCTCTAACGACACACATCATCCATACAGGCAAGATAGCAACTTCTACTATTTAACAGGTTTTAAAGAGGACAATTCAGCTTTGTTTTTTTTAAAAACTAAAAATGAAGTTAAAACAGTTCTGTTTGTTCATAAAAAAGATAAAACACTGGAGCTTTGGAACGGCGAGCGTTTAGGCGCCAAAGAGGCAAATAGTAGATTTTTAGTAGATGAAGTTTATATAAACGATGATTTTAAAAAAAAGTTCAAAGAGTTTATAAAAGATAAAAAAAAAATATTTTGCGAGCTTGGTTCAAAAAAGAGAGAGGTCAAAAAGGTTTTAAAACTGACTAAAGATTTTAAAACAAAGCATGACATCAGACCGCTTATACAAAAAATGAGACTTATCAAGTCCGCAGCGGAGATTGGACTGATAAGAGAGTCAATCGCAGTAACCACAAAGGCTCATCACAGAGCTATGAGTATAAATAAAAAAGGGAAGTTTGAGTATCAGTTACAGGCTGAAATAGAGCATGAATTTAAAATAAACGCCGCATACAGCGATGCCTATACATCTATCGTGGCATGCGGAAACAGCGCAAATACGCTTCACTATATAAAAAACGACAAACCGCTTGAGAGTGGCAAACTTATACTCATAGATGCCGGTTGCGAACACAACTATTATGCGAGTGATATAACAAGAACAATCCCCGTAAACGGAAAATTTACCAAAGCGCAAAAAGAGCTATACAACCTAGTTTTAGAAACACAGTTAAAAATCATCAGTATGATTAAGCCGCATGTAAAAAGAACTCATCTGCAAGAGTATGCGGAGCAGTTGCTTACAAAAGGGATGATTGAACTTGGTATTTTAAAAGGTAGTTATAAAAAAGCAATTAAATTGCTAAAGCATAAGAAGTACTATCCGCATGGAATAGGACACTGGATGGGTATAGATGTTCATGATCCTGCACCCTATAAAGATGATAAACATCAAGAGATAGCGCTTCAAAAAGGGATGGTTTTAACCATAGAACCAGGTATTTATATCGATAAGGATGATCAAAGCGTACCGGAAGCGTATCGCGGAATCGGCATAAGAATAGAGGATGATATATTGGTTACAAAAGATGGGTATGAAAACCTATCTTCTGGTATTGCAAAAAGTATAGAGGAGATAGAGGCTATCTCTTCTAAATTTTAGTCGCTGTAGCTGTAGCTCCAACCGGTTAAACTTTTCTCTTTTGCCTCGCCAAAATTCTCAGAATCTGCTAGAAAATCCATAACCAGCATAGGAACGTTTGGGATAGCTCTCATATCTTCCTCTTTTACTAAAAGCAGAGGCATTGGAGTCTCTTGAGAACCCTCTGAAAACCCGACAGGCATTATTTGGCTCATAACCTCTATTGGGCTTTTTATCTCATTCTCATCTAAAAATTTATCAAAAATAGCCTTCTGAATCTCTTTTGGCAAACTCTCAGATGTATTTAAAAAAATAGTAAAGTGAATAGGCGTATCTTTAAAATGTTCAGGCGCAGGAGCTGCCATAATGATATACTCAACACCGCTTAAGTGTTTTTCTATTTCGCCTGTATCTAAATATTTGAGAGTTTTTATAGCTTTTGCTTCCAATTAGCTCTTTTCCTCATCTATTAAGGGTTTGCCAATCTCCTCTTCAATCTCTCTTTGGAGTTTTGACATCTCAAACCTGACTATATCCATAATGTGTGGGCGTACATCGTCTGCTTTGCCCCATCTTACTTCATCGATATTTCCGCCGTACAGAGCTCCGAGTTCTTCAACTTTTTTAGCATACTCCGGTAAATCTTTACAGATTTCTATGCTTTGGCTAATGGTGTCTCTTAGCTCAATATACCAATCTTCATTGCTTCCTTCAACCATTTTTATAGTCGATTCAAATATTACTGACAAAATCTACCTCTTTGTTTGGTCAAATTTTCTAGTAAATGTTGCCAAGTCATCTCTTTTTTTCAAGTCGCCGTTATAAGTCATGTTGGTAAAATCTACACTATCATCATTTAATATTTTTGGCACAGCATCGCCGTTTGCAATAATTTCCATATGTGCATCTAACTCATCTTCACTGTATGCCATTTGCATATCAGCTGTTATAACATGGGGAATAGCCTCAATAATACGAAGTTTTTCAAGTTCTTCGGCAACACCTTCACCCTCTATTGTAATAATGATTCTACCTTGCTCATCGTGCATATGATAATCACAAACGCCACAATTTTTTAGGCTTTCTACAACCTCGTTTAAGTATTTCGGTACTGTTTTAACTACTATGCTTGATATATTCATTTTTTATCCTTTTGTTTATTTTACACTATATAAATTAATGATTTTGTCATCACTTGAAACTAAAAAATCATTTTCGTTTATAAATACTATTTTGGTAATTGTCATTTTGTTTCCGCCAAACTTTCCTAAAATAGATTTTGTTGAGCTATCTAGAAGTGACACATTATTGAGCTCATCAGATGAGTACCCTACAATCTTGCCACTTGGCGACAACCCGACACTATAAACCAGGAAGCCGGACTTTATATAGTAAGAAGAGTTTGCTGTTGGGACATATATAACCATTCTTCTATCTTGTCCGGCCGTTGCAATCACACCTTTTTTATAATCTACCTGAAAAACATTATCTAAGTTTTCATCAGAGAGTGTTTTTATGAGTTTGCCATTTTTTGTATTGTGGATTTTTAAATTTCCGCTCTCATCTGCGATAACAACTTCATTTTTTGATTCGTTTAAAACAAAATCTGAAAATTTTGCACCGGAGACTTGAACTATCCAATTGTTGCGGCGATTTTTTATGTCATAAGAGACAATCTCATCGCTAAGCAACGCTAAAAGAATAGTGTTTTCATCTAAAAATTTGGCTTTTGCAACCGTAAGTTCCTTTGAAGAGTCAAATAAAAGCTCAATTTTATCATTTTGATAGATATGAATTCTTCTAAAACCTTGTTCAGCTTGAGATAAAATCAGTAACTTATTGCCTATTTTATCCACAGAGTAGACTTTAGAATCAACTTTTTCACCTAAAAAATCATTTATTTTAGGCAGTTGGATTTTTTTAATAAGCTTTTTTGTTTTATAGTCAAAAATATCTACACAGCCGGCATCTGTAGCGCTATAAATTTTTTTATCTTCATAAATAATATCAACAACGGAGCCACTGGAGACAAAACGAGCCACCGGCTCTTTGATATTTGCACAAAAGAGCAAGGATGTAAGAAAAGTAAAAAGTATAATCTGTTTCATTGTATTGCCTTTACGCTTATTGCATTGGTTGGACATCTGCTTATGCAAAATCCGCAAGCCGTACATTTGTCGTTTATGACCGGCATAAACATAGCTTTAAAATCTATCGCATTGTCTAAACATGGGTCTTTGCATGAAAAACACAAAGTGTGATCCCAACTTAAACAACTTTTTTTATCAATTGTGACAATTGAGGCAATCATTTTTTTATCTTCAACTCTTAAAACATTTGGTTTACAAGCTATCGCACACTCATCGCAATATGTGCAGCCGCTATATGAAAAATTTAAATATGGAGTTCTGTCATCAGCTATTTTAATTATTTCTTCTTCACAAACAGTGGCGCATGCACCATCACATTTGTTACACTCATTATGAAAAAGAGATTCATCGCCAAAATAGGGTGGTCTTAGTAATATCTCCTGCTTCTTTTTTCCGCTTACGGATGAAGCAAGAGAGCTAAAAAGCTCTCTTCTTTGCATTAATGAGCTGCGCCGCCTAAGCTGCCGGCAGGTGAATTTTTATTTGCTATATCATCTTTCGTTATAAAACTTTCATTTCCAACCGTATCTAGTGATTCAGTAAGTTTACCGCCTGCCCAGCTAGATCTGTTAGAACCGTCTTTGCTTGTAAAAACTGCCTCAAAAGTATTTTCAACTGCTAAATTACCTTGAGATTGTGGAGCATGACAAGCCGAACAGTTGAATCTAGCATTTTGAAGTTTATCTTCTTGCACGATTGCAACCTCATTTTTTGATACATCCGTAGGTAATTCAAATTTGCCGTTAACAATTTTACCTTTTGGTCTAAAATCAGTAAAGTGTGATACAGGAATCGGCGTTGCGCCCATTGAACCTGCAATTTCCGGCATATGACAGGTAATACATCTGTTGTCATCTGTTTTAATTGGAAGCATACCGGTTGTATCATGTGGAATCATTGGCGGAGCATCTTGAAATGCTCTTTTAATCTTAGTACTTGTAGTAGCTTGCGCACTTCTATACTCTGTTTTATCAGATATTGTCGCATCTTCGGTATATATATCAGTTTTTCTTAAACCTAAAGACTCTTCACTGACAATAGTTGACACTTTTTTGCCTACTGAAGGCTTAGGCGCCTGCTCAGTACAACCAACCATCAGTAGCGCAACAGCAGCTAAACCAATCGTTATTTTACTCATTGTTTTCATTTTATTCTCCCGATTTTTTATTTTTTACTAGTTTTCTAATTGAAAAACTAAGAGCATCATCATCACACACTTCTATACATCTGGCACAATTTGTGCATTCGCCGGAGAGAACATCTATGCTCTCTTTAGCAATCATATGCAGCACTTGTTGCTCAGGACAAACAGTTTTACATTTCATACATGAAGTACAATTCTCCATAGTATGATGCACCCTTATTAGACTGACTTTACCCACAAGTGAATAAAACCCGCCGAGTGGGCATACATACCCACACCACCCATTTTTAAGAACAAACAGGTCAAAAAGAAAAATAATGAGCATCGCCGCCCATCCAAAACCCAAACCAAACACAATACCTCTGTGAAGCATAGATATAGGCGATATAAACTCAAATGCCGTGACACCCATCATCAATGATATTATCAAGCTCAATACTAAAACCCAATATCTCGTGTTGCGCGAAGCCGGTTGTCTTTTGGAGATACCGTCAATGCCTAGTTTTCTTCTTAAAATTGCTGCCGCATCGGTTACTAAGTTTACGGGACAAGCCCAACTACAAAAAGCACGACCGCCTATAAGTAGATAAAACATAGTTATAATCAAAGCGCCAACCATTATATCAGTTGCTAAAACGGCACCGGCTGCAACCATTTGCAGTGCAGCGTACGGGTCGCTTAAGGGAATAGTTTCTAAAAAGAGCGATGAACTTAGATTTCCCATAAGAATCGTCCATCCCCAAGCGTTTGCTCCAAAATATAACAGTAACAAGCTTAACTGTGTAGCTCTTCTAAAAATCAGGTATCGGTATTTATTCCAAAGAGTTCTCATTAGTATAAATCCCCCGAGCCGCTATTTAAAGAGTCAACCGCACTATCTTTGCTTATCTCTGTCGTAGATTTTATCTCCGAAGCTTTTTCTAAGCGCTTTTCATCCTTCTTATCCCAACCTTTGATATAGTGATCACCAACTCTGCCCATTGCAACTTCTCTTGGAAGTACAAATATGGCTGCTTTTTCCGTAACACAAGCCTTTTCGCATAGCCCACAACCTGTACAAGCATTTGCATGAACAACAGGTGTCAAAAATGCGTGTTTGCCGGTTCTCTCGTTTTTCTTATACTCAACACTTATTGCTTCACCCAAAATAGGACAAGCTCTGTAGCATGCGTCACATTGGATTCCCCAAAAAGCTATACAGTTCTCATCATCTATAACTGCAAGACCCATTTCGGCCACTTTTATATCAAGAACTCCATTGGTTGTAACACTAGCTTCATCAAGTGCACCCGATGGACAAATGGGTACACAAGGAATATCTGGACACATATAACAAGGTATATCTCTAGGAATAAAATATGGAGTACCCATAGGTTTATTATCACCAGGTTTAGCAAGTAACAGTGTGTTATATGGACAAGCTTCAACACAAAGCCCGCATTTAATACATGTTTTTAAAAAATCTTCCTCTTTTATGGCTCCGGGTGGGCGAAGCAGCAGTTGAGAAGCCGTGACTTCATCAACATACGCACTCCATACAAAACCGCCAAGTGCCGCGATACCGGCACTTCTTGCCATTTTTAGAATAAATTTTCTTCTATCACTTACAGCTCTATTTTCCATTTTATTAGGTGTTGCTTGCAAATGCAAAACTTCCCTTATCCTTTAGATATTTAATTATGCTTTGTAAACTTTTACAGCACATTTTTTAAAGTCTGTCTGTTTTGACATTGGACATGTTGCATCCAAACATACTTTATTGATAAATACTTTTTCATCAAACCAAGGTACAAACACCAAACCTCTTGGAGGTCTGTTTCTACCGCGAGTCTCAACTCTAGCTTTTACTTTACCACGACGAGATTCTACCCAGCATAAACCACCTTGTTTTAGGTCTTTGTTTTTTGCATCGGTAGGGTGCATATAGCATAGTGCTTCCGGAACAGCACGGTATAGCTCAGGAACACGCATAGTCATAGTACCAGAGTGCCAGTGCTCTAACACACGCCCTGTTGACAACCAGATATCATACTCTGCATCCGGCATTTCTGGAGGATCCATGTACGGACGAGCAAATATTTTGGCTTTGTTAGCCAATGACTTTTGTTCGCTCTTTGCATCCATTCCGCTCAATGTACCAAACTTAAGCGCTTTTGCAAGTGTTCCGTAGAATGCATGTGAATTACCGCTCTCTTTAGTTGCTTTTGCTGCATATGGGTCATACTTAGCATTAAATCTCCATGCCGTCTCTTTACCGTCAACAACAGGCCATTTAAGACCGCGAACTTTATGATAAACATTAAACGGTGCAAGGTCATGACCATGTCCGCGAGTAAATGCAGCGTACTCTTCAAATAGGTATTTTTGGATAAAGAAACCATATCCGTTAAATACTTTTCCGTCACTTCCGACAACATTTCTGCTATCTCCATACCCCTCAGAGTTATCATACCCTTTTTGGATTGTATCTTTTTGATCAAGTTGATAAGATTTGGCAGTTTTATTTGCAAAAAGTATATCAAACATAGTAGTGTTTTCACTATATCCCATTGCTTTTGCTTTTTCAATAACGCTCGGAAGAGCCTCTTTTCTTGGACCGCTTGGAGCCCATTCACCCCATAAATCTTTTACGGTAAATCTCTTAGAGAGCTCAACCCATTGCCAAGTATCACTCATCGCGTCACCTACAGGAAGAACTTGTTGTCTCCAGTGTTGTGTACGGCGTTCAGCATTACCATAAGCTCCCCACTTCTCATAAATCATAGCAGAAGGTAGGATAAGGTCTGAAACTTTCGCTGAAATACCAGGGTATCCGTCAGAAGTAACAATAAAGTTATCCATCTCGCGAGCTGCTTTAATCCAGTGCTCAGCAGATGCAGTATCTTGATAAGGATTACAAACATTTACCCATGCAAATTTAACTAAGCCGTCTTCGATGTCTCTATGAATTTTCATAATGTGTTGTACACCAACACCGTTTAGAGTTCCCTCAGGAACCATCCATTTGTTTTCAGCGATTTTTCTGTGTGCAGGATTCTCAACCATCATATCGGCTGGCAATCTATGTGTAAATGTACCAACTTCACGAGCAGTACCACAAGCAGAAGGCTGACCTGTTAATGAGAACGCGCCATCACCCGGTTTTGCTTGTTTATTTAGCAGAAAGTGAACATTGTATGCAAGTGTATTAACCCAAGTACCGCGAGTATGTTGGTTCATACCCATTGTCCAAAAAGATACAACTTTTCTGCCTTTTTCAATATAGAGATTAGCTAGCTGCTGAAGTTTTTCTTTAAATACTTCAACATTTTCATCAGGGTCGCCTTTTACGATAGCAGCCGTGTACTCTAATGTGTACGGAGCTACTGATTTTTTATAATCTTCGTATGAAATTTCCCAGTGAGCTAAAGTTCCAGGAGTATGATTCATAGTATCACCGGCTTTGTATCCGTAAGGTTCAAGTGCCGGAGCTTCTTTTTTGGAAACAATAGTTTTCATCTCTTTAGAGACTATTTCCATCTCTTTAGCAGTGTACTTACCTTCTTTTATTGATTTTTCGTCGCTTCTTCTCATACCGTAACCGATATTTACCGGACCGGCTGCAAAAATCATATGTTTTTTAACAAAATCCCAATCAATAATACCCTCAGCAGCATCTCTCATAACTATTTCTCTAGCGATATAGTTCCATAAAGCACCATCCGTATTTGGTGAGAAGATGATTTCAGTATCAGCTAAATCTGATGTTCTGTGAGTATAAGTTTGAATTGAGATAACTTTTACTCTATCAGGGTTTGATAGTTTTCTATCAGTTACACGAGACCAGAGAATAGGGTGCATCTCAGCCATGTTTGAACCCCATGCCACGATTGTATCTGTAAGTTCGATATCATCATAACATCCTGAAGGCTCATCAACACCGAATGTTTGATAGAAACCAACAACCGCAGATGCCATACAGTGACGAGCATTCGGATCTATCGCATTTGAGCGAAATCCTGCTTTCATCATTTTTAGAGCTGTATAACCTTCCATAATCGTATATTGACCGGATGCAAAAACAGCAACAGACTCAGGTCCGCCATGCTTAAGTGCTTTTCTGATGTTTAGTTCCATCTCATCAAATGCTCTTTGCCATGATACTGGAACAAATTTACCTTTTTTGTCAAACTTACCGTCAGCGCCAACTCTAAGCAGCGGTTGAGTAAGTCTATCGGCACCGTACATAATCTTAGCATTAAAGTAACCTTTAATACAGTTAAGACCACGATTAACCGGTGCAGCCGGGTCTCCTTTGACAGCAACGATTTTACCGTTTTTAGTTGCCATCATAATACCACAACCAGTACCGCAGAAACGACAAGCCGCCTTGTCCCATCTCCAGTCGCCTTCAGCTTGATTCGCCGCTGCTTCGAGCTCCGCTGGTACGCTCATACCAATCGCTGCCGCTGCAGATGCTGCCGCTGAACTTTTAAGAAATTCTCTTCTTGAAAGTGACATATTTTCTCCTATTTGATAATTTTTAAAATAGAACAGTATAAAACCATAATATTTTCATTTTTTTTGTTAAGGTGTCCATTAACGAGATAGATATTATCACTTTTGAGGAATAAAAATCTTTGACTTAAGTCATAAAAGTAGTTTTTATTATTAAGATGATTTTAATAACAAAGAAATGTATATATAGGTAGCACTTAAGATAAGAATAAGCTTTTAAAATTATGATTCTTTATTTTATGACTTAAGTTCTTGGCAACTTTTAATAAGCTTATCTAGCTCTTTTTTTAAATTTGTGAGTTTTTTTGTAGAGTTAATAAGCTCTTCGGTAGATTCTATAACCATATCTTCGCTGTTGTTTAGGTGTTTTGAGGCAAGCGATTTGTCTTTTAATTCTACTAAAATAGTATCAAACTCATCAGTCAACTCTTCTAGCTTTGACGAAGCTTTTTGTGATTGAAGCAACGCTTCATTCGAGTATCCTACGGCTGAATTTATTTTGTTGATAAAACAGTTTATAGTATCGCTTACTTCAACAATTTCGCTTTCACTTTCAGCTTCTAGTTTTATTGGAGTTAGATTTGAAATATCCTCGTTGTCTACGAGCATTTTAGAGTATTGCATAAATGAATCAACATGTGATTCAATAGCTTTTAACTGCATTAGAGAGTATATAAACAGCAAGAAAAGTATCGCTCCTGAGGAGTATTGAAAGCTTTTAATAAAGTTAGTTTTATCTTCACTGTGATTTGTATACATTGTTACAAGTTTATCAACATTATCAAGCAGTATCGTGTTGTGCTTATATATAGAAGCGACAGTACTCTCCAACTCCTCTGTTTTTTTAACATCAGAGCTTGAAAGCAGTTTAAAATTTTGAACATCTTCGTAAAATTTTTCCCACAACTTACTTACTTCAACAAGTTGATTCGATATCTTATTTGTAGGTGCTACCAATATTCCTTTATCATGATCTCCATGTTTTAGAGTATTTAAGCCGTTAATAAATTCATCAGATGCAGAGTTTAATTCATAAAAATCTTGTGTGGAGTTGTAGTATGTATAAAAGATATTTTTTGCTATTTTTTGGGTTAACATTCTCTGTTTGCCGGCAATATTTATCACAAGAGCATCTTTAATGTTTTGTTGATTTAAATATATTGTTGTTACTATCACACTAGCCATAAGAAATATTAATAGTGCGCCTATAAGCTTTATTTTTGTACTGATTTTATTTGGTTTTATCATGGCAGTTCACCTCTGTATGTGCTTTTGAGCATCTCTTTGTTTAAAACTATAATATCTGAATTTTCAATATCAATAATAGAACTTCTTTTTAACTTTTTTAGAACCCTAGAGAGTGTTTCCGGTTGAATGTGCAACATAAAAGAGACTTCATGTCGTTTGAGTGAGTTAAACATCTCTAAATCATTGTATAGAGTAAAAGCAACCTTTGCCGTTGCATCAAAAACAAGTTCTCTGTTAACAACGCAGTGGAGCTGTTGCGTCTTTAGCAGTATCTCATTTATAAACTCATTGTTTAGAATATTTTTAGATAAAAATTCTGTTTTCAACTCTTGAAAGCTAACTTCTAAAACAATACTTTCTTCCATAAATTCGGCATTTGAAAAGCAATATATTAAATCGTCATTTAGCGTTGTAAGTTCAGATATAAGAGAGTTTTTATGTATGTGGTATAGAAATATTTCGTTTTCAAATTTGTCTATTTTGTACACTTTTAAAAGCCCTGAAACTAAAAAAAAGATTTTATTGCTAGAGTCGTTTTCATAATAGAGTATTGAGTTTTTTGGATAAGTGGTTATTTTTGAAATGCTATTGACAATATCTAATTTTTCACTATTAAGAGAGCTGAAAAAAGATAGCTGTTTTATAAAATTTAATTTTTCATTCATAACTGTTATTTTGCTTCTTTATAATATTTTATAGTACTGCTTTGTTTAAAATCAGGTGTTTTGTATTTTATCATAAAAGATAGCTATTTTATAAAATTAGTTTACATATTTGGTATGGTGTTTGCTTTGGTTAAAAGATGTTTTGCAGGGAGTTGGATGAACTTTATAGAGGCTTTAAAATTAAGAAGCAAACTTTTATTTATTTTCATAATTATTGCCGTAGGTCTTTTTTTTATCGGAATCATGGGTGCAATAAACTTAAACTCAATGAAGAAAAATCTAGATTCGCTATATTTTGGCTCACTTGTTCCTGTAATTGAACTAAATACTATTCTTCAGACATATCATGGAAATTTAGCAAGTACTATATATAAAGCAAAAAATATGCAAATTACTCCATATGGAGTAAAGTCACAAATAAAGCTCTCAATAAATACAATAGATAAAGAGTGGAAAAATTACGAAGCACATTTTAGAAGAGATGGCGAATCCATTTATGTGGAGTATACGGCAGCAGAGATAAAAGCAACAAATCAATATTTTCTAGGGATATTAAAAGCTCTTGAAGATGGTTATGATGCAAAAGATTTAGTAATTGACAATGTTGAGAAAAAAATCACCCACATCCATGAAGTAATAAATAAGTTGATTAATTATGAAGTAGATGTTGCTAAATATGAGCGAAAAACTTTTTTAAATGTATATGACTCTATTTTAGTAAAAGTTGGTTCTATATTGGGGATGGTGATTTTTAGTGTTATGGTGATTTCATACTATGTATTTAAAAGTATCCAAATTGACCAAACTACGCTTGAGATAACTACAAAAAAACTAAAAATAGCAAATAAAAAGTTGGAGAGCGCTTCATACACCGATACTTTAACAGGGCTTCACAACAGAAGATATTTTAATCTAATATATGACAGAGAGATAAAAAGAGCAAAAAGAAACCATAGCTACATAACTTTTATGATGCTTGATATCGACTATTTTAAGCAATACAATGACACATATGGGCATATAAAGGGAGATGTGGCTCTCAAGAGTGTTGCAAAAATTTTTAAAGATATTCTAAAGCGTCCAAGCGATTTTGTTTTTAGGCTTGGAGGAGAAGAGTTTGGAATACTCCTTACTGAAACGGCAGAATCAAATAGCGCAACAATGGCTGGCAATATTTGTGACGCGGTTAGAGCGCATGAGATTAAACATGAGGGCTCAAAAGTAAATCAATTTTTGACTGTTTCTATTGGAGTTGCCTGCTGTGTGGCAGATGAAGCGCTAAATGAAGAGCTTTTGATAACTCGTGCTGACGAGATGCTCTATCGTGCAAAAGAGAGCGGAAGAGATAGATTTAGCATAACTACAGATATAAGCATAGCAACTTCACACAAGGTAGATGAAGCAAGATTAAACTAATCCTTGCTCAATCATGGCGTCAGCTACTTTTCTAAATCCTGCAATATTTGCGCCTAAAACCAAGTTTGTAGGTTCGCCGAACTCTGCAGCAGTCGTGCTTGCATTTAGATAGATATTTTTCATAATTTGAGCCAGTTTTGCATCTACCTCTTCAAAACTCCAGCTAGTCATAGAAGCATTTTGTTGCATCTCCAGTTGGCTTGTCGCAACTCCGCCTGCATTTGCGGCTTTTCCCGGTCCGTAGCAGATTTTAGACTCAACAAAAAGATGAACAGCCTCAAGAGTTGATGGCATATTTGCGCCTTCGCTTACACAGACACAACCGTTTTTAAGAAGGTTTTTTACATCGTTTAAGTTTAACTCATTTTGTGTTGCACATGGAAAAGCTGCAAAACATTGAATATTATAAACAGCGTTACAACCATGCGAATACTCTTCAATCGGAGTATATTTTGCATTAGGTCTTGCTTTTACATACTCGCTAAGTCTCTCTCTTCTTACCTCTTTTAGCTCTTTTAAAAGCTCTAAATCAACTCCCTCTTCATCGTAAATCATACCATTTGAGTCGCTGCATGTAACAGGAAGTGCGCCAAGATGGTAGAGTTTTTCGATTGTATGTATGGCAACATTCCCGCTTCCTGAAACTACACACTTTTTACCCTCTAAGCTCTCGCCTCTATCCTCAAGCATATATTTTGCAAAATAGACGACTCCGTATCCCGTAGCTTCAGTTCTTACAAGTGAGCCGCCCCATTTTAAAGACTTGCCTGTTAAAACACCCTCATATCTGTTTGAGAGTTTTTTATACATACCGAACATATAGCCGATTTCTCTCGCACCTACTCCGATATCGCCCGCAGGAACATCAGTGTTTGCTCCAATGTGACGGAAAAGCTCGCTCATAAAAGCTTGGCAAAATTTCATAATTTCATTGTCTGATTTGCCTTTTGGGTCAAAGTCGCTTCCGCCTTTTGCACCTCCGATTTGAAGAGCTGTAAGAGAGTTTTTAAAAATCTGCTCAAAGCCCAAAAACTTGATAACCCCCGCATTTACGCTAGGGTGAAATCTCAAACCGCCTTTGTATGGTCCAAGAGCAGAGTTAAACTCGATTCTATACCCTTTGTTTACTTGAATCTCGCCCTTGTCATCAAGCCAGTTTACACGAAAAAGTATCTGTCTCTCAGGTTCTACAATTCTCTCTATGATTTTGTGTTTTGCATATTTTGGATACTGTAATATTAAAGGTCTAAGCGACTCCAATACTTCCTCGGCAGCTTGATAAAACTCGTTTTGAGCAGGGCTTGTTCTTTTTAAGTAGTCTAAAACTTCTTTAACATACGGCATCTGTTTCCCTTTGATTTTAATTGACGCGGGCGGTACTATTAGAAATTAGTGTCCGTGTTTAAATCTAAAATTACTCTCTACAAGCAGAACTCTTAGTTTATCTTTGAGTTCGCCTTGAAACTCCATCCAGCCGTCTTTAAAAGTGCCGCCGCAGCCAAGCTTTTTTTTAAGGCTTTTTAGAATCTCTTCACAACTCTCTGCCTTTAGGCAAAATTCGCCTACAAGGGTTACTGTTTTTCCGCGTCTTTTCTCTTTTTTAAAAACCAAAAAGTGCTTTTGAGGCTCCAAAATTTCATTTGATATTGTCGTTTTTCTTGGAGATTGAACTTCTGCCCAGCCATTATCAATATCTGCACCGATGAAAATATCTAGTTTTTTGCCTCTGTTCATGAGAAAACTTTTTGCCTCAATATACTCATATTTGATAGGTCGCAATTGTTGTTTTTTATGCTCTCTAAGATGCTTTTTGGTGAGAATAGCGTGTTGTTATAAAGTATTATAAAAACTTCATCGCCATTTTTTAAGAATGTGGTTTCTCCATAGTGGGTATATCTTGTAGCGCCGATGCTGATGATTGCTTTTGTCGGATTTTGGCATATAGAGATGTATTCGCTCAAAGGTTCGAGCGGTCCAAAATCTTTTTGGGTGTTTATCTGCTCAATAATCCATTCAAGAAGTTTTTCATAAAAATAGCTATACCCAATCAGCTCTACATCTTCACCGTAAGCGTGAAATTCATCATCTCTTTTTAAAAAAGAGCATATCGAGTAGTTGTCCATTATGCCGCACTCGCTAAACTTATCTATGGCAATTAAGTTTTCGCTTAAACCCTTAGAGTTTTCGCCCCAGTTCTTTTTGTCACTGATTTTACTAGCACCCGCAACCCTGATAGAACAGTCGTTGTATGCGCCAAAATGGGTAGGAGTTATTTTTGAGAGTTTGTTGTTTGTATACTCAAGCGTACAGATAAGTCCGACTTCCGGCTCTGCTTGAACATTGAGATGTTGATTCGGCAGTTTAATCTTAGAGCTTGAAAGAGGGTAGGTGTTTAAAATCTCTTTGGCAATCTCAACACGCTTTGGCAGATAAAATGGAAACATCCCCTTTGGAGCTGCCTCATCGGCTGTGATAATCTCTTTAAAATCTTCAAGCTCGCCGGCCTGAGCAAGGTGGAGTGCAAAATTACCCGCAATTCCCAGCCCTAAAAAATCTTTATATTTTTCCATGTTGCTTCCCTTTAAACCCGGTTATTAAAAGCATTGGAGGCAAAATATGGCTATATAAGCCCTTTTTCTTTCGCCTCTGCAAATTCCTCATAACTTCCTTTGAAGTCTACATAACTTCCATCTGCACGAAGCTCTATAACACGATTCGCAAATGCATCTAAGAGTTCACGGTCATGCGACACACAGATAACATTTCCCTTAAAGTTGTAAAGAGCTTCACCAAGAGCCACGATTGCCTCAAGGTCAAGGTGATTTGAAGGCTCATCCAAAACCAAAAAGTTTCCGCCCTCAAGCATCATTTTGCTTAACATCATTCTATGTTTTTCACCACCGGAGATGCTAACAACCGATTTTTCCTGCTGTTCACCCGAAAAAAGCATTCGCCCTAAACAGTTTCTAATCTCGGCAATATCGCGTTTTGGGTCAAATCCTCTCAACCAATCATAAAGAGTTCCATCACCGCTTATTATATCTGCTGTATCTTGCGGAAAGTAGCTGCTCTCGATTGTAGCGCCCCAGTGTATCTCTCCGCTTGTCGGTTTTAACTCTTCCATTATTATTTTTAAAAGCGTTGTTTTACCGACACCGTTTGGACCAATCAGTGCAACTTTTTCACCTGGTTCAAATTTTAAAGTTATATTTTTCAAAATTTCATTATCGCCGTAAGAGTGGTTTATGTTAACAATATTTAAAGCCTCATCGCCCATAACTCTTTTTGGCTTAAATACAATGCTGGGGTCACGGCGAGAAGATGGTTTTATGTCATCTATAACAAGTTTATCAAGTTTTTTCTGTCTTGAAGTTGCCTGTTTTGCTTTTGAAGCATTTGCGCTAAATCGGCGAACAAAAGCCTCAAGCTCATCCTTCTCTTTCTCTTTTTTTGCATTGCTAAGCTCATTTTGTTTCGCGATAACATTTGCAGCAATATACCAGTCATCATAGTTTCCTGTAAACTCGCGGATTTTTTGATAATCAACATCAAGAATATTTGTAACTACCGAGTTTAGAAAGTGTCTATCGTGAGAAATTACTACCATGGTGCCTTCATGGCGTTGAAGCTCATCTTCCAACCAGCTAATAGTTTGTATATCAAGGTTGTTCGTAGGCTCATCGAGGAAGAGTACATCGGGCTTTGGATATAAAACTTGCGCCAATAAAACTTTGAACTTATCCGCGCTGTCAAGTGTGCTCATAAGGTCGTTATGCTTACTTGCGGGAATGCCGACATTCTCTAGAATTTTTGCAATATTTACATCATACTCATAAGTCGGGTCCTCTTCAACACAGATAGTCTCAAGCTCGGCAAGGCGGTTATTTACCGCTTCATCTTCAAAATCACCGGTTGCATAGATAAGCTCTTTCTCTTTTATTGCATCATAAAGTCTTTTGTTGCCATAAAGTACGGCATCGGCAATTGTAAAATCTTCATAAGCATATTGATTTTGTCCTAAAACCCCGACTTTGTTGGCTTTTGGGATGATTATTTCACCCTCATACTCTTTAATTTGACCGCTAAGTATCTTTAAAAAAGTTGTTTTTCCGGCGCCGTTTGCACCGATTAGCCCATATCTTTTATGACGGTCAAGCTTGAGATTTATATCTTGAAATAGAACTCTGTTGCCATAACGCATAACTAATTTTTGTACTGTTACCATGTTTTGCTCTCGTTTATGCAGAATTAAATCTGCCTATTATTTTTCGCGATTGTAGCAAATTGTTGTTTAAAAACGAATTATTGTCAATCTGCCGATTTATCTTTTGAGTTCTCAAAAGCATTGGCTATATCACCGCTTATACTGTTTACGCCATCATTAAACTCTTTTGCGCTGCACCCAATAAACATTAGCACAGTAATAGTTATTAAAAATAAAACTCTCATCTTTTCCTCTTTATATCTTATATTTTACTATGCGGTTTGTCCCAAAAATCGGCATCCGGTTTACCTACATGCAACTCTTGAAGGTACTTCTCCTCTGTTCTTTGTATCTCTGCTCTGATAAGGTTTACAACGGCTTTTTGTGATGCTATTGGTTCTGGAAGAACGCAATATTCGCCATCAGTCAGCTCATCATTAAATTTCTCTTCATTGAAATTTTTTCCAAGATATTTAACTATATATCTCAAATCTCTCTCCGCATTTCCCAAACATGAAGTTGCTCCCGGAGATGGTGTCATGTTGAAAATAACTCCCTCTCCTGTATAGATTGAAGCCTCTCCAAGGAGAAGTTTTTGTTCATCTTTATTTAATACTTGAGGACGAACACCGCCAAACCCTTTTGCGTATCTGAACTCGTCTGCTTTAAGCGAGGGAACAATTTTTCTTGCATCTTTTAAAAATAGATATTTGTTTATAAAAGGAATCTCAAAAAGAAAGTTTCTAAATATATAGTTGCGTATATCACTCTCTTTTAATAGTTTCCACAACGCAATAGCGATATGTTTATCAAACCTAAGAGTTTTCCAAAAGTCCATATATGTGCCGTTTTTGTAGCGCTCTAATTTCGGCAGCACCAGTGCAGTTGGACCAAAGCGGGTGTTTCCATTAGCAAGAACATCAGGGTCTCCATGCAGAGCAGCAAATGGAAGTTTTGGATTTTGAATCATGTAAACTTTGCCGTTTAACATTCTTTCATTTGTCATGTAAAAGCTTCCTGCTACCGGCAGACAGCCCAAGTTTAGACCAAAGCCCATTTTGTGTGCTAAAAATAGAGAGTGAGCGCCTGCATCAACAACAACAAAGTCGGCATAAAATGTCTCATTTTTAGTTTTAACCATATA
Source organism: Sulfurimonas sp. RIFCSPLOWO2_12_36_12 (assembly GCA_001829675.1). GTDB lineage: Bacteria > Campylobacterota > Campylobacteria > Campylobacterales > Sulfurimonadaceae > Sulfurimonas. The sequence goes on from MIBZ01000062.1 coordinate 67,805, forward strand.
TCCGCGTTTTTTACTTTTTTTAATCTCTTCTACTTTTGTATTTAAAAAAAGTTCCAGCTTAACATCTTGCTCTTTTTTGGCATTTTCTAAAAATGATTTTGCCAGTTTTCCATAATCAACGGTAGTCCACTGACCGGTTGCACCGATTGCAACAATATCCTCTTTTCGTTCATTGCCGTTTTCATCAAAAACAACACGAGGTTCTAGCTCTTTTAACTTTTCTTTGTTCCATACTTCCAGATACGGGAAGAGTTCAGAAAACTCTTCGTAGCGATGAAGTAAAAACTCAACCTCTTTTTTTCCTACTCCCAAAGCCATTTTTTGGTGTGAAAATATTATTTCGTTTTGATAGTGATGATTCAAACAGTATTTCTCAACCATTTTTGCCGTGCGTTTTGTTATGGCGGCTTTTTGAAGTGTGTAGTTTGTTTCAATATCCCCGACATGCACTGTTTGAGAGTTGCTTGTCCCGCATGAATTTAGAGTAGCAACATCTTCATACTTTTCAATAATTCCGATTGATTTAATATCGGTATATCTTGCAAGCTCATAAGCCAATGCTGTACCGGATACTCCGGCTCCAACGATTATAACCTCAAAATTTTTAGCAGCCATTATGAATCCCCATATTATTAGACTCTTTTTTAGTTGTATTGTAGCAAATTTATTATAATATCTTATAATTTTTTTTGGTGGGTATATATGCAGATTAGAGAGTTGGATTTAAGGGAACTTTTAACGGCTTATGAGGTGGTTTCTCAGCTTCGTACCACATTGACATATGATGAATTTGAGGATTTAATATATGAGATGAGGAGCAGGGAGTATAAAATGTTTGGAATTATGGATGGGGAAAAACTTATAACATATGCAGGAGTTGCAATTCAAACGAATCTTTATCACAAAAGACATCTATATGTTTTTGATTTGGTAACGGATGAGAAGTATAGAGATAAAAAATACGGAGCGATGATGCTCGAATATTTAAATGATTTTGCAAAGATGGGAATGTGTGAAAATATAGTTTTATCTTCAGGAATTCAGAGAGAAGATGCCCATAGATTTTATGAAAAAAGCGGTTTTGCTAAAAAAAGTTTTGTTTTTTTAAAGAGTGTTTGAGTTAAGTTGATTTGGAAGATAAAAGAGTGAAGTAAAAAAAGTTTGCAGGCTTTGTGCCTGCAAAGTAAAACCTTATAAAGGAGTTACATTCTCAGCTTGAGGGCCTTTTTGACCTTCTCCTAGTTCAAAAGTTACCTTTTGACCTTCAGATAAAGAAACACGACCTGGTCCTGTTCTGTTTACTTGGCGAAAGTGTACGAATACATCCTTACCGCCATTTTCTTGTTGAATGAAACCATAACCTTTTTCTTCATTGAACCATTTAACTGTTCCGTCTAGCAATTCTGCCATGTGTAGTACCTCTTGGTAAAAATTCACTTCTTTTGGAAGTGGAGTCAAAATATAGGGAGAGTCGTTTGTCTAGCAGAATATACTATAGATGAGCTCGCACACAAAAATCTTTCATCGCAAAAATTATAACCAAAGTTTTAAGTTTTTGAGTAAAAAAATAAAAACTTTAGACGAGTTGGCTATAAGTCGATATAATCAATATAATATTATATAAAAGGATTTGTAATGCAGATATCGTCGAATATGGGTGTTTTGAGTTCTGCAAAGAGCGTATTACCTGTTAAAACTCTTTTTAGTGAGAAAATTTCAAAAGATGAAGCTTTGGAGATTAAAGAGCAGATTAAGCAAAATGCAAATGCTATCGCCTTCAACTCAGCTTCAATTCAGGGTGCCGTTTCAGGCAAAGATGGTAATTTTGAGCTACAGTATGAGGAGTTTCAAAATTTTCTCAAAGGCATAGGTTATAACGGGAAGCCAATAGCTGATTTGTCAAAAGAAGAGGCTTCTGCACTTGTAAGCGAAGATGGATTTTTTGGTGTAAAACAGACATCTGAGAGAATTGCCAATTTTGTTATAAACGGAGCAGGTACAGATGAAGATAGATTTCGTGCCGGACGCGAGGGCATGATACAGGGTTTTAAAGAGGCTGAGGAGATGTGGGGAGGAGAACTTCCGGAAATTTCACAGCAAACTATGGCAAAAGCTATAGAGATGGTTGATAAAGCAATGTATGATTTAGGTTTTTCTATATTAGATGAAGAGGTTTGAGATGGATGTGAAATATGAGTTAAAAGATGAGTATATAGAACTTTTTAAGCTTCTTAAGGTTTTAGATTTGGTTGATAGCGGAGCTGAGGCTAAAATGATTGTAGCAGATGGACATGTAATAAGAAACGGTGAAGTTGAACTGAGAAAAAGAGCCAAGATTAAAAGAGGTGATATTATTGAAGTTGCAGAGGTGGTTATAGAAGTTTTTTAGTTTTTATTTCCGGCGCAGCCAAAGAGGGACTTGTTCCTTTTGGCGTTAAATTTTCCGACACGAAAGTGTCAAGCTTCAGTGCCATAGCGGTTAGCGTAGCCAAATAGGAACTTGTTCCTTTTGGCGTTATTATTTAAAGTAAAAATGAGCTGACAAGACCAATCAATCCGCCAAAAACACCGCCCCAAACGACAAGCCAAGAGAGATGCTCATTAATGAGCTTGTGAATCATCTCTTTAACCATAAGCGGAGTAAGTTCGCCAAGCCTTGCATCAATAACATTTTCAATTGAGCCAATCATGTCACTGCTTAGAGACGAATTTTGCATATGTTTTTGCAGAGTATTGTTAAAAGAGTCGCTGTTTGCTATTGCTATTACTGCATTTTTTATCTTTAAAGAGAATGATTCACGAAGATTTTCCAGTATGCTCGCTCCGCCAAACATGCCGAGCATTCCGCCAAAAGATGACTCCAGTACTGTTTTGCTGAGTGCATCAAAAGCAGGAGAGAAGTCTGTCTCCTCTATGATGGGCGCTAAATCTATCTTTTTTTCTTCATTTTTAAAAAAGTTGTCTAACTGCTCCTGTGTAAAAAACTGATTCATCATCAAATTTTTAATAGACTCTTTAAAGGCTTCAAATTGTGCGGGAATTATGCCAGAGCCGTAAAGATATGGAACTTTCTCAAACAGCATATAAATAGCCAGTTGATTTGTAACGGAGCCCGAGAGTGCAAAAAGACCTGTGTATAATACTAAAGAGCTAAGAGTGTTTTCAAATAAAAATGAGAAGAGAACAAGTATGAGAGCGATAGCATTTGTTAAAAAAGTTTTAGATAGATTCAATTTGGATTCCTAATTAATAATAAAAGCAAAATTATACAAAAAAGAACTTATAATGGCACAAATAATATGAAATGGATTTTTTATGAAGCAAGAGAGCTATAACCTTTTTAAGAGTGCAGATATACAAACAATTTTAGAAGTTTTAGAAACTGAATTAAAAAGCAGAAATGAATCCCCTTTTTGGAGAGACAAGGTTGTACCTTTTAGTGAGGCAATCTTGAGCGTTTTGGTTCCGCTAAGAGATGCTAAAATGCTATTTAACCCTCAAGGAGAAGCTGTAAATGAGCTTACTCCGGAGCTTTTTTTAGAGTGGAGTGATTTTGTAAGCCTAAAAACATTAGCTTTTAGTATTCAAAAATCAAACGAAGCCGGTATTTTGCTCAGAACAAAGCTTGACGAATCTACATCTGAAAATTACAAGAGCATAGATTTAAAAATATTGGGTGATTATCTGGCGCGCTATAGCGTCAATCTTAAAGATGAATTTTTGGACTTTCCGATTTCAAGTTACAACTTACATCAAGGCGTAAGCAATGTTATCAAATCACTTTTATAAGAGAAGTTAAGTGATAGAGTATTTTATAAAAAACAGCAGGTTAAATCATGCACTTTTAGTTTTTATTGTTTTTATGGGAGTTTACTCTTATATCAATATTCCAAAAGAGATGTTTCCTGATATGGAGCTTGACCAGATAAGCGTTCTTGGCTCTTATAGGGGTGCAAGTGCTACGACCATGGATAAAATGGCGGTTCGCGATATAGAGGATTCATTAAGCAATATAAATGGCATAGATAAGACCGAAACCATCATTACGCCGGGGGCTTTTGCCATAATTTTAACTCTGAGCGATGGAGCAAGCAGAGAGTTGACACTTAGCCGTGTAAAAGATTCCGTCGCACTTAGTAAACAAAACCTGCCGAGTGACATGAATGAACCTGTCGCTACGCTTTTGGAAAAAACAAAATCGCTTATAAAATTGGCTATCTCCTCATCAACTCTATCCGTGGGTGAGCTAACGGTAATCGCACAAGATATGAAATCAAAAGTATCAAAAATGGACGGTATCAGTGAAGTTTTGGTTCGTGGCGGTTCTGAAGAGGAGGTGATTGTCAAACTCAACTCTGAAGCAATTTTGGCATATGGTTTGGACCATGCAACTGTTCAAAAAGCTATCTCAAATCTTTCATATGTTTTTCCCATCGGAGATATTGAGCAGAGAGGAAATTTTGTATTTATCTCTACCGCAAACGGTAAAGCAGATGCAGATGAGTATAAAGATGCCATCTTAAATATCAATGACAAATATATAAAACTCGGCGATATTGCGGAGGTGAGCATAGAGTATCCGCAAACCGACACTTTGGCTACTTACAACGGCAAAAAAGCTATCTCTTTGAATATCTCAAAGGGAGCAAGCGGCGATGCAATAGTTTTGGCTAAAAAACTTCAAGAAGATGTTAAAAAACTAGAAAAAAGCTACAAGGGAGCAGAGTTTACTTTTCATGAAGATAATTCAAAACCGGTTAGAGAGAGGCTAGATATAATCATCTCAAATCTTATGTTTGGCTTGATTTTGGTTTTTATCTCGATGTATGTTCTTATAAATCTTAGAATTGCCATCATCGTTGCACTTGGAATTCCGTTTTCATTCCTCATCGGAATCATCTGCCTCTACTATATGGGGTACTCTATAAATGTTGTTTCGCTCCTCGGTGCGCTTATAGTTATAGGAATTGTCGTTGATGATGCCATAGTCGTCAGTGAAAATATCCAGCGATATATAGATGATGGTATGGATAACTACAGTGCAACCATAAGAGGTGCAAAAGAGATGATTTTACCAGTCACTCTGGCAACCGTAACAACCGTGGTAGCATTTTTGCCGATTTTTATGATGCAAGGCGAGACGGCACTTTTTATCATGCTTATCCCTCTTGCCGTAATTATTATCTTGCTGGGTTCACTTTTAGAGAGCTTTTTGTTTTTGCCGCTTCATGCAAATGATTTTTTGAGAAAAAGTAACAATATTGTAAGTTGGGTGCCTTTGCAAAATTTTTATGAGAGGGTGATTTTACGCTTTTTGCACTACAAAAAAATATCACTTCTCTTTTTCTTGATTTTAATTCCATTGGCAACTGTCTTTGTGGCGAAATCTATGAAGTTTCAATTTTTTCCGAATTTTGACGGAAACTTTATCTATATTTCCGGAAAGCTGGACATAAACACGCCTCTTGAAGATACATACAGAGTTTCAAAAGAGATAGAAGCAGAGCTTGTAAAACATAAAGATGAGTTTTCGATTAAAGCTGTCTCATCAGTCGTCGGGTATAGACGAAGCATATCCGGCGAGACTCAAAGAAACAATGGTGTCTTTATGATAACAATGGAGCTTTACGATAGGGTGGAGGGCAACTTTGTAGATAAATATATAAACCCTGTTTTAAACTTCAGTTTCGATTTTAATAACCCGCAAAAGATGCGCAAAGAACAGACTTATGAACTTGCCCCTCGTGCGAAAGAGATTATTGCAGTTTTTGAAAAAAAATATAATATGGAAGATTTAGGCGTTTTAGAGGATAAGCCCGGACTAATAAAGAGCGATATTCAGATAAATCTCTCCGGAGCCAATGATAAACTGCTTCAAGATAGTATAAAAAAACTAGAACATGAGATTTCCAAAATCGAAGGTGTCAGAGATTTTAGTGACAATATAAAACTTGGAAAAATGGAGTATAAAGTCAAGATAAACTCCTATGGAGAGAGCTTAGGGCTTAGTGAGGCATCTGTTGCAAAAACATTAAGTGCTTACTTTCTAGAGCAAAAACAAGCAACCACTTTTAACGAGCAGGGTGTTATGGAGATAAAAACAGAGGAGAGCGCCAAAGACAGCATAGATACATTTTTGAATTTCAGCATGCCGCTTGGCGATGGAAAATATGTAAAACTGACAGAAATTGCGCAAATTGTCCAAATAAGGGATTATGAGAAGATAAATAAACTCAACGGAAGCATCATTAAAACTGTTTTTGCAAGCATCGATAAGAGAAAAACAACTTCCGGAGAGGTGCTGGACAAGCTGGAAGCTACACTCAATGAGATAAGAGAGAGCGGTGTTGAGGTTATGCTTTTGGGTGAAAAAGAGAAAAAAGAGCAGCTCAAAGATGATATGCAAAAAGCTGTTCTGTTGGCACTCTTTTTGATTTTTATATCGCTTTTGCTGATATTCTCAAAAGCAAAATATGCGTTAATGGTTATGAGTGTAATACCGCTCTCTGTTTTAGGGGCGCTTCTTGGACATAAACTGCTTGGTATAAACTTATCTATGACTTCTATTATAGGGATTTTAGGGCTTGCCGGAGTTGTTGTAAATGATGGAATAATTATGCTTGATTTTTTACACGGCACTCATAAATTAGAAGAGTTTTTACAGCGGGCAAAACTTAGACTTCGCCCGATTGTTATAACAACGCTTACTACATTTTTAGGGCTATTTACTCTTATCTTTTATGCTTCAGGTCAAGCCGTCATACTTCAGCCGATTGCTGTGTCACTTGGCTTTGGTTTGATTTGGGGAACGATTTTAAATCTAATCTATCTACCAACGCTCTATGCGATGGTAAATAAAATTGAAATAAAAAAAGAGGCTTAGTGTGCTTGATATGGCAGAATAGGCAGTTTTAGCTGTTTTGCATACACTATGCCGCTTTTGATATTGATTACATCATAGTTTAGCTTTTGTGATAAAAACGGCGCTAAAACACTTGTTCTGCTTCCTGTTCTGCATATGATGGCAAACTGTTTTTTTGTATCTACTACTTTGTTTAGTTTTTCAAGAAAATCTTTAAGGTCATAGTTGCCTTTTTCATCAAAAAGCATAATCGGTATAGACCCCTTTAGCAGACCTGTTTCTTTCCATTCGCCCGGTGTTCTAATATCAACTATCGGTATATTGGAGCTGATGAGTCCTTGGGACGCTTCTTCATTTGTGATTGCTGCAAAAAGTGAAGCCGATACTAATAAAAGTGATAACGCTATTTTTTTCAACACATTCCCCCTGTATTAAATTAAGGGTATAATTGTACCGATAATAAATAAATAATAGGTAAAAGATGGCATCTCAAAAAGCGGTAGATAACTCACTTAGGCTTCGATATATAAGAGCATTAGAGAGATTTCACAAAAGTATTATTTCATACCTCTCAAGCACGGCAAATCTCTCTAAAGAGGGGTATGATAAAAAGATAGAGAGTAGTTTGAAACTATTGCAAAAAGTTGATGAAATAGCGCTCTATAAAGGCGACTTGCAAGAGCTGCAAAAGCTGGTTAAAAAAACAATCAGTTATAAAGATAGCGATAAAGATATAGAGGAGATAAAAGAGGAGATTCTTTACGCTTCAAACCAGCTTGATAAAACGAAAAATGCAAGACGATATAAAAAAGATAAACACTCCCAGCTAAAATATGATGACTGGGAGTAAAAAAGAGTAGCAAAGCCTACTCTTTTAGCATTTTATCCAGTAGCACAAACACTTCGGAAGATACATCTTCCATATCATCAAAGTTTTTGATAATTTGATCTGCATTTTTAAGAGTACTTTCATCGGCATCTTTTTCAAGATAGCTAAGATTTTCATGAACTTTTTTGCTGACCATTATACGAGGAGCATCTAGTTTAGGGAAAGATTCAGTATTTGCAAATCTTACTTTGCCCTCTTCAGAGCACCACTCACCAAGACGGCACTTTTCTCCGGCTTTTGAAGGTACGACATTCTTTAGGGATATAATAGAGTTATATGCGCGAGATTTAAACAGTATCTGGTCTAGTTTAGCAAGTACTATAAATATGCTATTTTCCATTCTGTATGAGTAGTTGACAATTTTTGAAGAGTTTTCGCTTAATTCAATAAGTGTATTTTCAAACCCGCTTATCTTTTGAGTAGAGCCTTCCACGGTTGTTTTCATATTATCAGAACTTGTTTGTATTTCACTCATATTTTGTTGCAGAGATTTGATTGAAACTGAGATTTCCCCAGTTGCTTTGTGTGTTCTCTCTGCAAGTTTTCTTACTTCATCGGCAACAACGGCAAATCCTCTGCCATGTTCACCTGCGCGTGCAGCTTCAATAGCAGCATTTAGAGCTAGCAGATTTGTCTGGTCTGCAATGTCGGTAATTAGTTGAATTACCGAAGTAATATCATTTGCTTGATTTGCAATTTCACCGATGCTGTCATTGTTAATATTTACCTGCTCATTAAGTGCATTGAGTTCATTGGTAATATCTGTGATATCGTTACGAGAGTCGGTAGCTAGTTCTGAAGCATCTTTAGTAGCAGATGTAATTGCTTTTAAATCATGAAGATTTCCATCTAAGTCAGAGATAATTAACGATAACGACTCGGATACCTTTACGCTTCTTGTACTGATTTTTGAGTTAAATATATCTCTTTGTGCTTTGGCATGTTGAGTTTTCATAAACTCTATACTTTTTCCGACACTCTCAATAGCGTCAACAAATTCACCGCTCATTCCCTCGGATGAAATACGGTGAGCAAAAACACCTTTTGATGCGTTGGTAATAGTCGTGTTTATCTCGTTTATAAGATTTTGTGTACATTTGATAAGTTGTGTCAGTTCATGCCCCATAATACCAAGTTCGGTACGAGTATCGGTTGTTGCTGCCTTATGGCTAAAATCACCTTTTGAAACAAAACCGATTAGAGATGTAAAATCATTTATTCCGCTTGTAATAGATTTTCTAATTAAAGTTGCAAATATAAGCACAATAATACCGACAACTATTCCGGCAACTAAAGCCAGAAATTTAAAAAACACAAGTTCGTTTCCAAGGTTTATAGAGTCTTTATCCAGTTCACTAGACTTTAAATCTACAAGTTTTTTAAATGATTCTCTAGATGCATTTGCAAAAGGAGTCAGCTCTTTGGAGTAGTTGCTATATATCTCACCCTTACTCTCATTAATTGCTTGCGGGCTTAAAGATTTCATCATTTTTAATGTATTTTCTAAAAATAACATCGTAGAATTTTTAGCTTCTTTTACCATCTCATATGATTTATCGTTAGCCATAAGCTTTTCTAATAAACTGAAATCATTTCCAATCTTTGTAATCGTATCGCTGAGTTTTTCTATGTTTTTATCATAATCTCCGCCGAGCATAATGTCTCTCGATAATCTGCTGATATAATTTAGATTTTTTTCTATATCAAGTGTAGTCAGTGCACTCGTCATTGAATTCTGGTGCAAATAGTTGTATTTTGATTCAATGTGGCCAAGCGCCAAAAATATGGATATTGCTGCAGAAAAAACAGAAATTGTCACCATCGCAATAAAATAGTTCATTTTCTTATGAATACTTAAATTTTTAAACATTAGAACCCTTCAGTATTATTTTGGCTGAATGATAACATATTATTTGTGATTATTTTGTAATTTTTTTATAAATGTGTCCCAATTGTCAATTTTTTAAACATACATAAACTGAGATAAAAGAATAATTATGACAACTAAACTAAAAGGGAAAAAGTGGCTTTTGAATACCCATGGATTTATTTTAAAAAGTTTTTGATTTATTCCTCTGAGACCAAGCCATGAGCCTAAAAATGCTTTTATAGCCAGAAGAGTTTGAAAATGTGACAATGAACCGCCTTCAATCTTGCCAAAAATCTGAGAGATTAGATATAGCCCGCTGGCAACGGCTACCATTAAAGCATAAGGGACAACTTTTCTTACATGTACCATAATCGCTTCTCTTGCTTTTTTATGTTCATCTTCACTAAGGTTTTGATTCATTTTAGACAAAAATAGAACATCAACAAACAGAAAGCCTCCATAGATAAAGACGGAAAAAATGTGAATAGTATGAATGAATGTGTAAGTAATAGCCAATCCTTTTTTGTAGAAATTCTATCATAAGTTGCTATAAACAAATTTGTTTTATATCAATACCATAACCCTACATTTAGACTTTTTAGATAAAATCACAAACTAAAAAAATCAATACAAAGAATAAATATAATGCAAAATACAAAAGCTAGAGCCAATATTTACGCACTGCTATCTCGCGTACTGCTGCAAGAGCTGGATGAGAAGATGCTTAAAACAATCAAGAATGATGAAAATATTTTAGATTTTTTCCCAACCCTAAAAGAATGGGCACCTTTTAATGAGGTTGAAAATAAGAAGCTTTTGGAAGAGTATTTAAATCCTGATTTTGTAAATTTATCTCTTTTACATCTTATTCCTTATGAAACATTTTACACAAGAGAAGACCAAAAGATAGAGACAGGCGGAGCTAACCCCGTAACGGATATGTATAGCGCATATAATTTTATGGTTGACTATGAAGCGGCTCGCACTGTTGCCGCTGACCACATTGGAATAGAGCTGGAGTTTATGCATCATTTAGTTGCAGCTGAGTTAAAAGCTTTAGAAGACGGCGATAAAGATGCGGTAAAAGTGCTTCAAGAGATAGAGAAAGAGTTTTTAAACAAACACCTTTTGCAGTGGGCGCCGCTTTATCTGATAAATGTAAAATATGAGGCTAGAACGCCGCTTTACTATGATGTTGCGGATATGGCTTTAGAGTTTATCCTTAGCGATAATGAATATCTGGTTAAAGAGCTGAATATTTAGATGATACAACTAAAAGCTAGCCGTTGTGTTCGTTCGCTCTCAAAAGAGAGTGAGTGTAATAAATGTGAACTCATCTGCCCGACAGAGGCTATCGTAGTGGCTAATAACCCGCTTCCGAGCATTAACTTTTCTGCATGTGTCGAGTGTGGAGCTTGCGATGCGGTATGCCCGAATGAGGCACTTTCTTTAGATGATTTCAGTTCGACAAATTTCTTTTTTAGTTTTATGGAAGATGAAGACAACCTAATCTCTTGCAGAAAAAATGTCCCCTGCATTGCAGCTCTAAATATAGAAAACATTATCTCAATGGCGCTGCTTAAAAAAGAGATGATTTTTGATATGGGGCACTGCGATGGGTGCGCCATAGCACATAAATGCAAACCTGAGATAGAGAAAAACTATGAAGAAGCTTCTTATGTGCTAGAGGCCATGGAGAGCGAAGCTGTCATAAAACTTGAAAATGTTAAGTATGAAAAAGCAGAGACAGGCGAAAAAAATATTAGTAACAGAAGAGAATTTTTTAGCAAAGTAAATCTCAAATATGCAGTTAAAGCAAAAATAGAGTTTGAAAAAGAGATACAAAAAGCAACAGATGAGCTGGTTGCGCATACTCTGCAAAAAAGCGATATAGCGCTTTTAAAACAAAAACGCATTACAGATAGAAGAAAGCTCTTTTTTACGGCACTAAAAAGAGTTAAAAAGCCGTCTGTTTATCATGTTATTGAAGCGAGTGAACTGTCGTTCACCTCAATGAAGCTGCTCAGCAGTGATACTTGTACAGCGTGTCAGATGTGTTACAGAGTATGCCCAAGCGGGGCTCTTAGCTCAGATGTTAAAAATTCCAAGATAGATTTTGACCCGTTTTTGTGTATAAAATGCCATATTTGTCATGATGTGTGTGAGCCAAAAGCCATTACGCTTTCGCCATCTTACAGAGTAAAAGAGTTCTTTGAGCCTGAAGTTCAAAATTTGATTACTTTTAGTGTAAGAAGATGTAACGAATGCAGTGTTATTTTTAGTACAAACTCTAACGAAAAACTCTGCTACAGATGCAAGGCAGAAGATGAGGAAGCAAGAGAACTTTGGGGCATAAAAGGAGATATGTAATATGATGAATAACGGTAATGAGATATCTCATCACACAAAACTTTACGGCTTTATAGGCGAATATGCCGCTCAGAGCAGTATGTCGGCAACACTGAATAAGCTGTTTAAAGCACAGAATAAAAATGCGATGATGATTCCCATGAATATACGAGAAGATGACTTTTTTTTCACTCTCTCAAACATGAAAAAGTCACATGTAAACGGCGCGCTGATATCTAATGAATATGTAAAAAATGCGCTAGAGATTTTGGATGAAGCCAGTGAAGCGGTTAAGCTCTCCGGAATGTGTGATATTTTAATAAGGGATGAGCAAAAACTTATCGGAGATATTGTCGGAATGAGAGTTCTCAAAGAGTTTTTAGAAAATAAAAATGCTAAAAAAGTGGCACTTATAGGTGTTGGTTCAAGAGCTAAAGCGTTTAGTTTTTTTGCAAACGGTTTTGACATAAGCTACTTTTACGACGACCTAGAGAAACTGATGAATTTTACAAAAGAGATGGGTGCTATAAATGCAGATATAAACCGTATAACGGAGGGGATGGATATTGACCTCTCCTCTTATGACGCAGTAGTTGATTTTTCCGATTTTGACACTCTAGATATGATAAGCGGACTTAGTGCCATAAACATTGACATGAAGCAAAAAAAAGAGTTTTCAGCGCTTAAAGTAAGAGCAAATGAGATGGGAGCGGCTTACATCGGTTTTGATAATATGTTGGATGAGATAAGCAGTGCTGTTTTTGAGTTTTTAAAAAATAAAAAACATCTCGAGCATGATAAAAGCGATATGAAATTTTAACTTTAGTGCCATAGCGGCTAGCGAAGTCAAAGGGACGAGTTCCTTTGACGGACAAATAGATGGAGGGTTTCCTTCATTTTTTACAAAAAAATTAAGGAAGTAATGTGAATAAAGAAGATTTAAGTGATTTAAGAGCAGAGTTTGACAAGTTTGTACAAGAGAGCTGTCCAAGCGGTGAAATGCAACAGAGAGATCCGGATGCAGGAGATAAAGAGGATGATGAGCCTGTACCGCAGTTTGTGGATGCATTGACCGCTAAACTTTTGGCTCCGGCACTTAGCGGAGTTTATCTCTCAAGACTTGATATAAAAAGGATTGCAGAAGCTATTGATGAATCTCTTCCGATAAAAGAGCGTATCAAAATGGTTAGGTCTCTTTTTAGGCACACGAACTCCAAAGAGTATTTAAAAGGCGCTTTTGATGAGATAAGCAAACATATAAATGGGCGAGTTTTAATCTACCAAGAGCTTAGTGAAGCATTTCCGGCATCTAAACCGATATTTGATGAACATGCAAGCAAAGCTAAAAAAACTATGAAGATGTTTGAGCAGATAATAGATGATTTTGAAGAGATAGGACCATCGGACGACCCAATATTCATTTAAGTGAGTTGTTTGAATTAAAATAGCAACGCATTTTCTGCGTTGTTGCACCCCAAGAGTACTTCTTCACTTTGTTCAGGGCGCGTTCGTCAGATACTACAGTATCCTTCCTCACGCACGCCTTGAAACTGCATCACTCTTTTAATTCTTTTTAGAGTTCTTTTTTTGTAGATGTTAGAAAAAATAACAGATTAAATAATATTTTGAAGCTGCAGCCATCCCTGCCAGATAACGGCGCTCAAAACTCCTGCTACAAAGCCGGCAACAATGTCGTCGGCTACAACGCCGACTCCGCCTTTTGCTTCACGGTCAAGTCTGCCTATGATTGATGGTTTTGTTATATCAAAGTATCTAAATAATACGAAAGAGAGTAAGCTTTGAACTAAAAATCCGTTTTGCAAATCGGTTACTTCGCCTATACTTATGCTTATAGCAGGTGCCACGCTAAGCGCAAACCACATTCCGGCCAGTTCATCTATTACGATTCGTTTGTCGTCGTGAATGGCGCTTTTTGCCTCGTACTTGTTTATCTCGCGAATAGCAATTATAGAGATTAAGATTGTTGCTAAAAATAGAGTTTGAGCATCAAAATAGATAAGTATCAACATCCCAAGAGGAAGCGAAACAAGAGTTCCGACACTTCCTGGGGCTTTTGGAGAGAGCCCGCTATAGCCTAATGTTATAAAAAACCAGTTCATTAAATTCCTTAATTTTGTTTTACAAAATGAAGGAAAACCTTCATTCTAATTTATTACGCCAAAGGAAGTAATTCCTTTGGCTACGCTAACGCCGCTATGGCGACTAAAGCTTGACACTTTCGTGTCAGAATTTTGTAAGAATAGAAAATAGTGAGTTTACAGGGTTTTCATTCTATGTTAATGATGTTGTTTGGTACAATTTCATCAACTCTAAGTAAAAATCATTTTCCGTATGCTCTTCCAAAAGACCCTCTGTAGGAAGAATGTCATAGTAGAGTTTTTCTAAATTTCTAAATCTGTTTGGATGAAGTTTTGATAAGATAACTGCAGAAATCTCTTTTCTCATAAGTATTGTCGGAGGTAAAATACCAAGCTCTAGGAGTTCTAAAATAGAGTTTGAATGGTAAGATATTTGGTGATGTTGCCCGTGAGGACATGTGTTTTTACTGACGAGAGTCGTACATTTGTCGCAGTAAACATATTCGCTTGCCACCATAATCTCTATGTCTATGCCGATTACTTTATCGATGATTGATTTATTTGAGTTGCAGTCGTAAAACATACCAAGACCGGCGTGATTTCTTCCAATGGTCAGTTTATTGCAACCATAATTTTTTGCAACAATCGCATCAAGAATTATTTCGTTGTAACCGGCAAAAATATAGCTATTCTCAAGAGGCACGACAACCACATGATTTTTTGTTAAAAAATTAGTAATAAAAAAATCAAGTGCCTCTTTTCTTATCTCATAACTTAAATTTGATTCGTTATATGGTTTTAGCAAAAATATAACAAGCAAATCAGTATTTTCAAGAGTTTGGCGAATCAATCTCTCATGAGCTCTGTGAAGAGGATTTGCTCCCATTACAAGGGCAGTTGTGTGCTTTGCATCTATGAGTTTTTTTGCATCAGCTATTGTTTTTTTATTACTGTTTCTGGATTTGTCTAAAATGGTATATTCACCGCTTACGGCAAGTGAGCCCAATCTATAGAGCGTTGCCAGCACACCGGGGTGAGAAATGTCGTCTGTGCCATATATCTGTTTGATTCTTTCGCTTGGGTCGATATGAAAAACTTCATCAACTATCAAAGAGGCAAATGGTTTTTCATCAAAAATAATTATAACCTCTTCACCTTTTTTTAGGGAGGCAAGTACTTCTGCATTCATTTTCCCAGATGGAGCCAAAATAAAAGGAAAAGGAAATGATTTGCCGTTAATCAATCCTGTCTTTAAAACACTTTTGCTCTGCTCCTCATTCATCAGTGACTCAACGGGAGAGAGCAGCCCGTCTTTTAAGAGTTCAAGAGCGTATGCCGCCTCTTTATCGATAAGAAGAGTTTTATTTTTTCTTGACAATGTCATATTTCTTCCGTTTTTCCCATAAACTTTTACGGCTAATTCCAAGTTTTTTAGATAATTCAGTATCTGGAAATTTGTGTTGATAACTTAAAACTATAAATTTTACATAATCTTCAATCGGAAGAATTTCACCCTGATCAAAGATATTGTTTTCACTTTTAATCTCTATTATCTCATACTCATCATCTTCTATTTTATCAGTGCTCGATACGATAGCTTTTTTGCTTTCTATCATTGCATAGAGAGCTTTTCTATCGCTTTTTTTTAGGGTTTGAAAATCTATAATATAAATTAGTGAATTTCCCGTAATCGACTCTATCTCGCTCATTGCTTTTGAATCGCTAAGCGTTATAAAATGAAGCGGTAAATTTTTCCTTTTTGCATATTCAAACGCAAAAGAGTCTGCATGTTTTTGATAAGCAGATGATATGAAAAGAGGAAGTTCAATATTTTCAAAATTGTGTTCGCTTGAGAGTGACGAAAATGTGTGAGTCAGATATTTATCGTATGCAGCGTTTCTTTTTTTTAATTTTTCATAATCTTGATAGTGATTTATTTTTCTAATGAGCTCTTCAATCATAAAAGGTTTCAGTATGTAATCTTTTGCGCCTGCAGAGAGAGGCTTAGAAACCGTATCGTTGCTGATGTATGAAACCATCAAGATGATGATTGATTTTTTAAATGTTTCAATAACCGGGTTGAAATCTTGACCATTGATATTTGTTGATAGTAAAACAACATCGTAATTATTGCTTTTTATGGCATCTTTTGTTGATGTACACATTTCGCAAATATGACCCAGTTCACCCAACTTTGTCGCAATACTCTGGGCTAAATAAACTTCATTTTCTATAATTAATATCTTCATATTTTTGTCCAATCAAAATATTTTAAATTTGCGTTTGCAATTACTCCAACGCCTTCACCTCTGCCAATAAAACCAAGTTTTTCGGTGGTTGTTGCCTTTATGTTCACTCTTTGGCTCTCTATATTTAAAATAGTGCTAAGCGTTTTTCTCATAAGTGATTTATAGTTGCCTATTCTTGGCTTCTCTGCTGCTATGGTTATATCTACATTTACAATTACAAATCCAAAATTGCGAAGTTTCGTAACGACTTTTTTTAAGAGCTCTTTAGAATCTATATCTTTGTATAAGTCGCTGTTATCAGGAAACATCATACCGATATCTCCCATCCCCGCAGCACCGAGCAGAGCGTCTATGAGAGCATGTATCGCCACATCTCCGTCGCTGTGCGCAATAAACCCGTACTCTGAATCTATCTTCACGCCGCCAAGATACATGTCGCCTTTTGTATCAAAAGCATGAACATCAAAACCTACTCCGCTAAGAGTCTCATTTGACGGCGGAGCAAGACAAGTAAGTTTTTTTAAATCTTCTATATGAGTTATCTTGTGAGCCGACTCTTCACCTAAGATAAACTCTCTTTTTCCGCCGTTTGCAACTATAGCACTGCTCTCATCTGTAAACTCCTCTTTTTGAAGAAGTGCGCTTTTTAGTGCAACCGTAAGTGAAAGCTGTGGTGTTTGAACTCTCTTTACTCTATCTCTGTCAATGGTTTTATCATCATAAACAATGGTATCGGTTACTTTGAGATATGGAACGATGCAGTCGCTTTTGCCGATATGAGAGATTATATTGTTTAAAAACTCATCACTTATGCAAGAACGAGCAATGTCACTTACGAGAACGAACTCCGTATTTACCTCTTTAAGAGAGTTTTTTAGAGACTCTTGTCTTGTTGCGCCACCCTCAACAAATGTATAATCTGCATACTGTTTCATAAACTCAATATCATCGGCGGATGAAGTTATAATAATTTTACTAAAATGTTTAGTTTTTTCACATCTACCTGCTACAAATTGCCACAGTGGCTGACTTCCAACTCTAAGCCACTGCTTTTTAACACCTAGCTCAAAGCGCGACGAGCTACCTGCTGCAAGTAAAATAAGCGTCAAATTAGGCAATCAGACTCCTGAAATTTTAAGTGTTACGAAATTATACACACCAAAAGCTTTTTTTTATCTTGAATTGGCGTAAATTATTAACTCAAATAATCAACTTAATATTATATTAACTTTATTTGATTATATTTCCAATACTTTAATATGTATTATATATAATTTTTATAGGAGAGAGTAATGAGGACATCATGGGTAAAAAAGCGTCAAAATGATCCTGTTAGAACACAGATGTATTATGCTAGAAATGGTATTATTACCGAAGAGATGGAGTATGTAGCGAAAATAGAAAATTTATCTGCCGAGTTAGTTCGCAGTGAAATTGCAAGAGGAAGATTAATTATTCCTGCAAATATAAACCACACTTCATTAGAGCCTATGGCAATCGGAATTGCAGCTAGATGTAAAATAAATGCAAATATCGGCTCATCTGCAATAGCATCAGATGTTCAAGGCGAAGTTGAGAAGATGCAGGTATCTCAACACTATAAAGCTGATACCGCAATGGATTTATCAACCGGCGGCGATTTAGATGAAATCCGCAAAGCGGTAATTGCATCATCAAAAATTCCAATCGGAACGGTGCCTATATATCAGATACTTCATGATGTAAAAAACAAAATAGAAGATTTAAGCATAGAAGTTATGCTTGAAGTTTTAGAGCGTCAGGCAAAGCAGGGTGTTAGTTACTTTACTATTCATGCCGGTTTTTTGCTTGAGACCATGCCGAAAATTGCTAAAAGAAAGATGGGAATAGTAAGCCGCGGCGGAAGCCTTATGGCGGCATGGATGATGCACTATCACAGAGAAAACCCGTTTTATACGGCATATGATGAGATTTTAGATATTTGTGCAAAGTATGATGTTGCGCTATCTTTGGGTGATTCGCTTCGTCCGGGATGTTTAGCTGATGCAAGTGATGATGCTCAACTAGGAGAGCTAAAAGTTTTGGGAGATTTGACTCTTCGTGCTTGGGAAAAAAATGTTCAGGTTATGATAGAGGGTCCAGGGCATGTTCCGCTAAATCAAGTTGAGCGCAATATGAAGCTTCAACGCGAACTTTGTCATGAAGCTCCTTTTTACATCTTAGGACCGTTGGTTACGGATATCGCTGCAGGGTATGACCATATAAGCTCTGCTATCGGCGCGGCGGTCGGCGGATGGCATGGTGCCAGCATGCTCTGCTATGTTACGCCAAAAGAGCATCTTGGACTTCCAAATGCGAATGATGTAAGAGAGGGAATTATCGCTTATAAAATAGCGGCTCATGCGGCGGATATTGCAAGAGGTCGCAAAGGTGCAAGAGATATTGACGATGAGATGAGTGATGCCAGATACGCTTTTAACTGGGAGAGACAGTTTGAACTGGCACTTGACAGCGAGAGAGCTCGCGAATATCATGATGAAACGCTTCCTCAAGATGTATTTAAAGAGGCAGAATTTTGTTCAATGTGCGGACCTAAATTTTGTTCATACAAGATAACCCAAACAATTATGGAAAATCCTGAAGCTATTGAAAAAATTGCACAGGAAGTAAGAGACAGGGATGCTAAAGAGGCATTAGAGGCACTTGGAGCTTAAAAAAGAGAATTAATTGATATAGGATAATTTTTGTCTTATTTAATTATGGTAAAGTTTCGTCTCAAAAACATAGATAGTGTTAAAATAAAATAAAGGTAAAAATATGACTAAAGATATTGTAAATTCAGCACTGTCAAAGGTTTTATATCCCGGTTTTACTAAGGATATTGTAACTTTTGGTTTTGTTAATAGTATAGAAATAAGCGGAAACGATGTAAGTTTTAATGTAGATATTACATCAAGCGCACCGGAAGTTGCACAGCAGATTATAGATGATGCAACGGCAGAGTTAAAAGCAGTCGGTGCCGGTAATGTTAGTGTAAATATAAAAGCTCCAAAAATGCCGGAAGCTCCGAAGCCTAAAAGTAAAAACATAGCGCCTCACATCAAAAACTTTTTAATGGTTAGTTCAGGCAAGGGCGGGGTTGGCAAATCGACTACATCTGTAAACATTGCTATCGCACTTGCTGCGCAGGGTAAAAAAGTAGGATTGCTTGATGCCGATATTTATGGTCCAAATATTCCACGAATGTTAGGCATTGCAAACATTAAGCCTGAAGTAACCGGAAACAAAGTTCTCCCGATAAAAGCTTATGGCTTGGAAGTTATGTCTATGGGTTCGCTTATGGAAGACGGTCAGTCGCTTATGTGGCGCGGTGCTATGATTATGAAAGCGATAGAGCAGTTTTTGAGAGATATTTTATGGAGTGACTTAGATGTTTTAGTTATCGATATGCCTCCGGGAACAGGTGACGCTCAGCTTACATTGGCTCAAAGTGTGCCTGTAACCGCTGGACTTACCGTAACAACTCCTCAAGCGGTATCTCTTGATGACTCTCGCCGTTCACTTGATATGTTTAGAAAATTAAACATTCCAATAGCCGGAATCGTTGAGAATATGAGCGGATTTATAGCGCCTGACACCGGCGTAGAGTATGACATTTTTGGAAAAGGAACCTCTCAACCTATGGCTGATGAGTTCAATACTAAAATAATCGCTGAGATTCCAATTGAGCAAAGCATAAGAACCGGCGGAGACGAGGGTAAACCTATCACATTTGTAAATCCTACAAGTGAGAGTGCTAAACGCTATATGCGTGCAGCGGAATCAATCTGGGCTACAATAGAGGCTGTAAATGCGCAGGGCGGAGCTAGCAATGAGAGCGTTCAGCCGACTACACCTCCGGGTGTATCTGCTTGCAGTACTAAACATTAGAGTTCTTTGCAGAACTCTATTTTTCACGCTAAATGAGCAAAGCCCATTTAGCTACGCTAGCCGCTGTGGCACTAAAGTTTGACGCATAAAGCGTCAGAATACTTCGCTAGACTTCTTGAATCTACACCACTCTTTTAACTTTTATGGTTTTTGTTTTCTCTTTATGTGGCACTTTGGTTTTTTAAGAGATAGATTTTTTGAGTAAATTTCGTTAAAAAAACTAAACTGTCTGAACGAAGTGAGTTTTTAGTTTTTAGGAATTTATGAAAAAAATCCTTAAAAAACCAACTCGTGCCACGATTTTTGGGTACTTTTTTTAAAAAAGTACCGAAGAAAATATGAAGAAAATATATTAAAACTCATCACCTGTTTTAAACATATCGGCTTTAAATTCAACTATCTTATTTCTTCCCGTATCTTTTGCAACATACAGAGCCGTATCGGCATATTTAATACATTTCCAGATAGTATCGCCATCGGTCGGGAATTTTGCTATACCTATACTTATGGTTTTTCTCAAGGCTTCACTGTTGCCTACATCAAAAGATAGAGCGCCAAATGCAGAGTGAATTTTTTTAGCAACTGACATTGCTCCTTCGTCCGTTGCATTGCAAAGCATAAGTACAAACTCTTCTCCTCCGTAACGGATTGCCAAATCAGATTCACGAATACTATCTTTTAGAACTTTAGAGAGTGCAACAATAACCTTGTCTCCAATGTCATGTCCATAAGTGTCATTTACCATTTTAAA
>MIBZ01000063.1 GCA_001829675.1 Sulfurimonas sp. RIFCSPLOWO2_12_36_12
GAAATTGTTAATTTTTTCAACCGCCATACAAATGTCTACAAAGATGATATATATACATTTCATACTTTTTTAAACCTCTCCAGCCTTTGGCAAATAGTCTCAAACAAACATTTTGCGCATCTTTTATCAGAGCCGTTTAAAACAAAAACTCTTCCGCCTTTAGATAATATTGAAAATATTTTCACTACATTAGAGAAGCAAGATATTTTACTCTATCACCCATATGAAAGTTTTGATCCCGTTGTAAAACTGATTCAAGTAGCAGCAAAAGACCCGGATGTTGTTTCAATAAAAATGACTCTTTACCGTTCAGGAACGGATTCTCCGATTGTCAAGGCTCTTATGAGTGCCAGTGAATCGGGAAAACAGGTAACTGTTATGGTTGAGTTAAAAGCAAGATTTGATGAAGAGAATAACCTTATTTGGGCAAAAGCACTCGAAAAAGCAGGTGCGCATGTTATCTACGGGATAAAAGGTTTTAAAGTTCATGCAAAAGCAACTTTGGTAACAAGAAGAAAGGGCGGCAAACTAAAACAATATGCTCACCTTGGAACAGGAAATTATAATCCTGCTACTTCAAAAATATACACGGACATGAGCTACCTTACATCAAAAGATGAGATAACAACGGACATGACTCGGTTTTTTCACTTTTTAACCGGCTTTAGCAAAAAAGGGAAGCTCAACGAGCTCTACATGTCGCCATCACAAATTAAGCCGAAAATTTTGTCTCTTATTCAAAATGAGGCGAGAAAGAAAGCTAATGGACGCATTATTGCAAAATTAAATTCACTAGTTGATGATGATGTGATTAAAGCTCTGTATAAAGCTAGTCAAGCAGGCGTTAAGATTGACCTTATTGTCCGCGGAATCTGCTCTTTAAAGCCGGGAATAGAGGGAGTTAGTGAAAATATTAGAGTTATCTCAATACTCGGAAAGTACCTAGAACACGCAAGAGCATTCTACTTCAAAAACGATGAAGCAAAGGTTTATATCTCCAGTGCCGATTGGATGCCTAGAAACTTAACCAGACGCATAGAGCTCTTAACTGCAATTAAAGATGAAAAAGCTAGAGAAAAAATCATACAGATACTTCAGCTTCAGTGCGCAGACAACTCTTTAGCGCATGAACTTCAAAGCGACGGCTCTTATATAAAAGTTAAAAACGACGGCATAAAAATTATAAATAATCATAAGCTTTTAGAAGAGTATGTAAATAAAATCTCCAAAGCTGCGACAAAAGAGAGTGCGACTTCGATTGAGCAGCTGGCTGCTCGTATATTCAGTGAGGATGATCAAAATGTTATATAACTTTAAAAACATGGAACCAAAAATAGGAAAAAACACATGGATAGCACCATCTGCGGATGTTATCGGCGATGTGACATGCGGAGAAGATTGCTCTATTTGGTTTGGCACGGTTGTGAGAGGCGATGTTCACTTCATCACAATCGGCGATAGGGTAAGTATTCAAGACCTTAGCATGGTGCATGTTACTCATCACAAAAAAGATGACAGAAGCGATGGGCACCCGACTGTTATCGGCAATGATGTAACCATAGGGCACCGCGTAATGCTTCATGGATGTACAATAGAAGATGCATGCCTAATAGGAATGAGCGCTACAATACTTGATGGTGCGGTTATAGGCAAAGAGTCTATTGTCGGAGCCGGTGCGCTTGTGACAAAAAACAAAATTTTTCCTCCCCGCTCCCTTATCATGGGAAGCCCTGCAAAGCTAATCAGAGAGTTAAGCGATGAAGAGGTAAAAGAGCTGTATGCCTCAGCATCAAGATATGTAGAGTTTAAATCTCACTATCAAAAATAAATGCCCGAATACTTTATTTTTGCGGATATTATCGGTATTGTAGCTTTTTCTATAAGCGGTTTTTTAATTGCCATAAAAAACAACCTTGACATTTTAGGCATACTTATCGCATCTGCCCTCACTGCCCTTGGAGGCGGAATAATCAGAGATGCTATTCTTAACTCCGCTCCATTTGCTTTTACCTCTTTATATCCGGCGTTGACACTTATAGCAACTATCCTTATCGCTTATATTTTTAAACTCTATAAAGAGAGCTCTATTGAAAGAAAATGGATGTTTGTGGTAAGTGATACTATCGGGCTTGTTGCTTTTAGCATAACAGGTGCTCTTTTGGCAATAAATGCGGAGTACAATTTTTTTGGCATAGTAATTCTTAGTTTTATCACAGCAGTTGGTGGCGGAGTTGCAAGGGATATAATGATAAACGAAGTTCCGACTGTTCTAATAAGCGATTTTTACGGCTCAATAGCGGTTATTGTCGCTCTTATTTTTGGGCTTTTAGAGCTATTTGATTATATAAATGAGTTTACAATCATCGCCACAGCACTATTTAGCATAGCGCTTAGGCTAGTGGCATATAAAAAAGCGTGGCACTTGCCAAAACTCAATTAATCCAATTTTCTCTTCACGCCTGTTTTAATATGAGTAGCATATAGGGTCAAACCCGTAAATGCCAAACCGCCAACCAAATTTCCAAGCACTGTCGGTATCTCATTCCAGATAATATAATCCATTACGGTAAAATCTCCGCCCATAATCATTGAAAAAGGGAACAAAAACATATTTACTATCGAGTGTTCAAAACCCATATAAAAAAAGAGCATAATCGGCATCCACATCGCTATAGCCTTACCGCTAACTGCAGTAGAAACCATGGCACCCACCACGCCCATAGAAACCATCCAATTGCATAACATTCCGCGAATAAAAATACTAAACCATCCAGCTACTCCATACTCTTTATAACCCAAAGTCCTAGATTCACCGATATTTGCAATTTTGCTTCCGATTGCCCCTGCATCAGTGGAATATCCATAGGTAAGAACAAAAGAGATCATAAATGCAACAATCAATGCTCCGGCAAAATTGCCGATAAACACCAACCCCCAGTTTCTAAGAACTTGAGAGAGAGTTACGCCCTTCCTCTTATCCAACAAAGCAAGCGGTACCAGAACAAATACACCTGTCAAGAGATCAAATTCCATAAGGTACAACATGATAAAACCTACAGGAAACAACATGGCACCGATTAGCTGTGAGCCTGTCTGCAATGAAACCATAATGGCAAATACGGCAGCAAGCCCTAAAATAGCACCTGCCATAAAAGCTCGAATAAGAGTATCTTTAGTAGACATATAAACTTTTGATTCACCGGAATCCACCATTTTAACAACAAACTCAGCAGGAGCTAAATAAGACATGCGGTACTCTCTTTATTTTTTAATGAGCTATTAATTATGTTCTATAGTCCGCATTTATCTTTACATACTCGTGACCCAAATCACATCCGTATGCTTTAAAATTGCCATCACCTATGCCTAAATCACACGAAATAGTAAACTTTTGGTGCTGCATAACAACAGCACACTTCTTCTCCATCTCAGCGTCAAAAAGTATCTCGCCTCTGTCATAAACGCATAGATTGTCAAATGAAATTTTCAACTTCTCTTCATAAGCTTCTACTCCGCTGGCTCCGATTGTTGAGGCGATTCTTCCCCAGTTTGGGTCTTCGCCAAAAAGTGCAGTTTTTACAAGAAGCGAATCAGAGAGTGCTTTTGCAGCAATTTCCGCTTCTCTATCATCCTTTGCGCCAGTAACCTTATATGTTACCAGTTTTGTCGCTCCCTCGCCGTCTCTAACCATCTCCAGCGCCAAAAAGTGCATAACTTTAAAAAGGGCTTCTTTAAATGCCTCTTTCTCATAAGCTCCGCTTCTGCCGTTTGCCAAAACCAAAACAGTATCGTTTGTAGATGTATCACCGTCAACGCTTATAGCATTAAATGTACTCTTTACAATCTCATCAAGCGTTGCTTGCATCTCATCTTTACTAACTTTTGCATCAGTTGTAATAAAACATAACATAGTCGCCATTGCCGGATTTATCATCCCCGCACCCTTTGCAATCGCTCCTATGTTAAAGCTGCTGCCATCATCAAGCTTAACTTTAAATGCTATCTCTTTTGCAAATGTATCCGTTGTCATTATAGCTTTTGAAGCACTTGCAGAGTCTCTTTTTGTCAAATCAAAAAGCTTCATACCATCTATAATTTTTGCTTTTGGAAGTCGCACACCGATTACGCCCGTTGAGCTCATAATTGGGTTTTTTACATTTAGGGGGCAGTTTGAGAGCACCTCTTTTATATCTTCAATCCCAGCTTCACCGGTCATCGCATTTGCATTTTTGGAGTTTATAACTATGAAATTTGTTTTAAAATCACCCATTTGACGAAAATGTCTAATAGGTGCCGCGCACATCTTGTTTGTCGTAAAAACCGAAGCTACTTCACACTCATCTTCACTATATATAAACGCCATATCTTTTGCTTTCTCTTTTTTAAGTCCGGCACTTACGCCATCGGCAAAAAACCCCTCACTTGCGCAAACTCCGCCGCTTGAATAGATTATATTATACAAATTTTAGCTCCTTTATTATATTAACTAAGATTGCCTCTTCTGAGAACATCAACAATTTTAAATACTCCAAACTCTGAAACGGTGAGCATACATGATTGAATCGGCAGTAACTATTGGTTCTATATTGTGAAATTGGGAATATAGCTCGCTACCGAGCGTTATATGAGGGTTGGGAGACCTCTCCCAATGTAGAAAATTTCGAATCTTTTCTAAGAGATTCAAGTTTGCGTCCTATTAACCTTAAGAATTTTTCTTAAGTGTACGCAACTCTCTTGCAGAGATTTTAATCTTTTGACTTGTACCATCATCTAGAGTGATACGCACTGTTCTAAGATTTAATAAAAAACGACGCTTTGTTCTATTTTTTGCATGTGAAACATTGTTTCCGCTCATTGGGCCTTTGCCACTTATAGCACATTTTCTTGCCATGGTTAGCTCCTTATATTAGGTTTTAAAGTTGCGAATTATATCAAGCCCAAACAAAACTTCTGCTTAAGGGCATATATAAATATTTTTTCTTTTTTACTTTTACAGATGCCCTTAATATTTCTTTTATACATATGCGGGTAGAATAAAATAAAATTAAGAGTGTGCAGCGGATATGATAACAAAAGATAAAATAGATAGTTTTATAGAAAAAATACCTCCGGCACCGAAAGCTTTGAATGAGACAATCTCTCTGCTTAATATTGGAGAGTTGACAAAAGCGGCAAAGGTTGCAGAGAGTGATTTGGCGCTTAAATCATATCTTAAAAGTGTAGTAAACAAACCTATCTATGGATTTAGAAATGAAGTTAGTGATATCTCTCAAATATTTGGCATACTAGGCGTTTCGCTCTCCCAACAAACAGTATATAACTACATGATAACTCTTTTGAGTCCAAAAAAGTGGGTTTTATTTAAACTAAATGCTAAAACTTTTCATGAATTTCAAGCAAATTTATCAAAAAAATGGGAAATTATATTAAAACATTTAAACATTGATGATAAAAATATCTACGCAGCCATAAGCCTCCTGCCGGCAAGTATAATAGTTACAGAAGCTCTTTTTGCAGAGAAGATAGATGATGTAAATCTTTTAAGATCCGCAAAAGCGCTTGATTTCAACACTATTCTTATTCGTTTATGCGAAGTTAGCCTTTTTGATATTTGTGAAAAAATTGCAAAAAAATGGGAAATGGATGAGAACATTGCTCAAATAGTTCAAGCCTCATCTGGCGTAAAACCATCAAACAGTGAAAAAATTAATACTCTTGGAAAATGGATGCATCTCTTACTTTTTTATGAACTTTCAAAGCCTGAACTTGTTGAAGCCGGATTGAATGATTTTCTTGACTTTCAAATTGAGTATATTAGCGACATATATGATGAGTTCGCATCTCTTATGGGGGTTGAATGAAAGCCGTAGTTAAAAACGGAATCGCTGTTTTCTCACCGCAGGGATTTTTGGACGGAAATAGTCAAAATGCTTTTATGAGCACTGAAGATATTGAGGCTGCAACAAATCTCAAAGCAGATATGATTTTAGTTTCACTAAAAAAAGTTGTTTTTTTTAACCGTAACGGGTTAGATATTTTTATAAAACTTTTTTTAAAAATTCGTAAAAAAAATCATATTACAGTTGGATTTTGTGATTATGACAGTAAAAAGTATGATGCAATAAAAAGGTTTTTTCACGATGAGCTTAATTTTTCACTTTTTAAAACTTTAGATATTGCTTATCTATTTTCATCAAGTTTTAAAAATCAAAATAAAAATATTTTAGTTTACAGCAGTGACAAATCCCAGCGATCAGCTATTGCAATAGAGTTGCATGACGGCGGACACAACCCTATTATTGCACAATCAGAACAAGAGTTTAATGAAAAAAAAGAGAAAAAAGAAGCTTATGATTACATTGTCGACTCAACATTTTTAGGACAAATGGGGCAAAAAGTTGCAACAAGAGTAACGGGGAATGCCATCATATATACAATCTCCTCATTTTTAGATGTTGAAATAAGCGACAAATTTAACATTGAATATCACAACAACTCTCTAAATGTTGGCTTTAGACTTTTTATTTTTGATGCATATAAAGTCATCAGCATGAATGTGCATGCTCTTAACTTTTTTTCCAAACTTGCAAGTTCAGCTGCCGAGTACAACGCAAATATCTGTTTTGTAGGAATGAAATTTGATAAAACTCCAGAAATCTTTAGGGAGACGATGGAAGATGCGGGGATACTTTTTTATGCACAAATGGATGATATTCTTCAAAATAAAGAGCTCCTAAAAGAGCTAGGAGCAAGCAGCGCTTCAAATGTAAAAAACAAAAGAGCTTTAAATAAAGCAACAGTGCTAGAGCTGCCAAAATTTATTGATGCCACCGTTATAACGCTTGAGATGATGACAAATGCAAAAGCCGTAAAAGAGGCAGTAAATGTTCATAATTTAATCATTGAAGACAAAAAAGGGAAAATAGCAAGCTCAATTGGCTACTATGGCGATATTGACGGTATGGTTATTTTGGTTTTTCCACAGGGCATTGCCAAAAAAGCTTGTGAGCTTCTTATTGGTGAAAATACAGATGACATGGAACTTATTTTGGACACCTTGGCAGAACTTGTAAACATAGTAGGCGGTAAGATAAAAACTCTTCTTGCAGATGAGTTGATTAATGTAAATATAACACTCCCTAGAACATATCAGGATGTAGATAGTCTGCTTGAAGTTGTTGAAAACAGAAAAGGTGTTCAAGTGGATTTATCATTTAACGACGATAAATTTCTCTTTTTCTTAACTAGATAAAAGCTACAAAATTGTAGAATCTCGCTCACTTAATAAAGGAAAAATAATGTTCGTAGCTCCTAGTATTTTATCTGCCGATTTTGGCAACCTGCAAAGGGATGTTGAAGCTATTTGTGAGGCTGGCTGCGATTTTGTACATGTAGATGTTATGGATGGACATTTTGTTCCTAATTTAACTATTGGGCCTGTTGTAGTCTCTGCAATAGCCGCATGTGCTACGAAACCGCTTGATATTCATCTTATGGTTGAGAACAACACTTTTTTTGTTGATCTTTTTGCTCCTTTAAAACCGGAATATATCTCTTTTCACATAGAAGAAGAGAAACATCCGCATAGACTTATTCAAAAGATTCGCTCACTTGGCATAAAACCTGCAATCGTGCTTAACCCACACACACCGCCGGAGTCAATCGAGTATCTGCTTGGTGATTTAGATATGGTTCTTCTTATGAGCGTAAACCCGGGATTTGGCGGACAAAGTTTCATAGAGAGCGTTATACCAAAAGCAAAAAAATTAAGCGCTTTAAGAGACAAAATAAACCCAAAATGCTTAATAGAAGTTGATGGCGGGGTTAGTGACAAAAATATTCGTCTCTTAAAAGATGCCGGTGTTGATATTGTCGTTGCCGGAAGCTATGTATTTAACCATGCAGATAAAAAAGAAGCTATTAAAAGTTTGCAGATATGATATTTTATGCAAAGCATAAAACTTTAGTGACCACAGCGGTCCAAGCGAAGAAAAAGGAATTACTTCCTTTTTCGCAAGGATAAATAGTGCGCGCTAAAATTTGTGGCATAACGACTTATGAAGATGCGATGGTTGCGATAGAAGCCGGTGCAGATGCGCTTGGCTTTGTTTTTTATGAAAATTCACCTAGATATATATCACCGAGTGATGCTAGAGCTATTATAAAAAAACTGCCTCCCTTTGTAGAAAAAGTAGCTCTCTTTGTAAACAGCGATGCCCAAATTATCAACTCTTACTGTCAAGAAGCCGGAGCAACGCTTGCTCAGATTCATTTTGAAGCTCCGGATGAGCTTTATGAACAACTGTTCGTTCCACATATAAAAGTTATCCGTGCTAAAAAGGCTGATGATATTTTAAAATATAGCGATGAGTACAGGCTTGTAGATGCTTACTGCGAATCATTCGGAGGCAGCGGAAAAAGATTAAATTTAGAGTGGTTTGATAGCGTTGATTGCTCTAAAATAATTCTGGCAGGCGGTCTTGATGCGCAAAATGTGCTGTCTTTGAAAGAGTATGGTTTTTATGGAGTTGATGTAAGCAGCGGTGTAGAGCTCTCTTATGGCATAAAAGATGCATTTAAAGTTAGAGAATTTATAAAAAATGCAAAGCAATAATTTATGATTCATGATGAACCTAACTTTTCCCTAGATGCAAAAAGTATTCATAAATTATCCTCTAACGGTCTCTCTTCAAAAACACTAAAAGAGCAGATAGATGAAGATTTAGATTTTTTACTTCAGCTTTGGCACTCGCAGGGCTTGGAAATTGTAAAACATCAAGGCTCTTTTTATTTTGCAACAAAATTTATCCCTGTAAAAGATGCAATATTTTGCATAGTAGATATTGAGACAAACGGGTCAAAAATAGATAAACACCAAATAATAGAAATCGCTGTCGTAAAAGTAAAAAACGGAAAAATTATTGATAGTTATGAATCGCTTGTCAACTGCAAGGAGATTAACCAGCATATTACGGAGATAACAGGCATAAGCGCCGATGACACGAAAGATGCGCCAAACCTAAAAAAAGTTATGTACGATTTTAAAACCTTTTTAGGAGATGCTGTTTTTGTTGCGCATGATGTAAAATTTGACTATAAATTTATATCTTTAAGTATGCAAAAAATTGGTTTAGCGCCACTTCTAAACAGAAGTTTGTGTTCACTCTCTTTAGCAGAGAGAACTATTGAATCATATAGATATGCTCTTTCATATCTGAATGTCTCATTCAATCTAAATCCAGAGGCAACCCATCATAGAGCTATGAGTGATGTAATGACGACTTATGAGCTTTTTAAATTATCACTCTCTAATCTGGATGAAGGCGTGGTAACGGTTGAGGATCTTATAAAATTTTCAAAAGAGGCTAAGAGATTGAAAAAACCAAAATTTGACCCTCTTATGGAGAGTCAAGAGTAACTATTCGCTGAAAGCTCCAACGCCTATAAGTTTTTTGTATCTGGCATCCATTCTCTCTTCATTAGACATTTCACGCAGTTTTGCAAGTTCAGTTAAAAAATATTCGCCAATTGCGGCTGCAGCACCGTCTTTATCCCTGTGTGCCCCGATTAACGGTTCATCAATTATATCATCTATAAGGTCTAGCTCTTTTAAATCACCGCTTGTGATTTTCATAGCATTTGTTGCAGCTTCCGCTTTTGCAGGGTCATTCCATAAAATTGCAGAACAACCCTCTGGGGATATAACACTGAATACAGAGTATCTCATCATAGCAAATTTATCAGCAACAC
>MIBZ01000064.1:0-29584 GCA_001829675.1 Sulfurimonas sp. RIFCSPLOWO2_12_36_12
GAACATCAAGGAAAAATAAACGATATTTCCATTTACGGGCAAGAGTCCAACCAAACCACATGGCGACTGGCAAAAATGAACCTCGCCATTCGAGGTATTGACAGCTCCCAAGTCAAATGGAACAACGAAGGCTCATTTTTAAACGATGCCCACAAAGACCTCAAAGCCGATTTCATCATCGCCAATCCACCGTTTAATGTGAGTGACTGGAGTGGTGATCTGCTGCGAAACGATGGAAGATGGAAATATGGAACGCCGCCAGAGGGAAATGCCAACTATGCGTGGATACAACACTTTCTCTATCATCTAGCACCGACAGGAATCGCAGGGTTTGTACTGGCAAAAGGAAGCCTCACTTCTAACACTTCAAATGAGGGTGAGATAAGAAAAGCTCTTATTGAAGCAAATTTAATCGACTGTATAGTTAATCTTCCTGCAAAACTGTTTCTCAATACACAAATCCCCGCATCTATATGGTTTATGAAAAGAGGACGAACTACTAAAGATATTTTGTTTATAGACTCTCGAAATATGGGTGCGCTTATAAACAGACGGACAAAAGAGTTCAGCCATCAAGATACAGACTACATAGCCAAGGTTTATCATGACTGGAAAACCGGCAGTAGCGAATATGAAGATATAAAAGGGTTCTGCGTATCCGCAAGCCTCGAAAAAGTGCAAGAGATGAATTATGTTCTCACTCCTGGGCGATATGTCGGGCTGGAAGATGTGGAGGATGAATTCGACTTTAAAGAAAGATTTGCAAGTTTACAAGAAGAGTTAAAAGAGCAGATGGAAGAGGAAGCACAGCTCAATCAGAGAATCAATGATAATTTGGCGAAGGTAAACTTGGCGGTAGAAAATGCAGCAAACTAAGATACTATCATCTGAGTACAAAGAGTGGCTAAATGAGATAAAACAAAAGTTTCAAAGCTCACAGATAAAAGCTTCTATTGCTGTCAATAGTGTTTTATTGGAATTTTACTGGAATCTTGGCAGTGAAATAGTTGAAAAACAAAAAAATAGCATGTGGGGAAGTGGATTCTTAGAGCAATTAAGTGCTGATCTTTCACAAGAGTTTTCTGATGTAAAAGGGTTTTCATTATCAAATTTACAATATATTCGTAGATGGGTATTGTTTTATTTAAATAGTGGCGCAAGTTGTTCCACAAATGAAATTGCAAAAGTGGCACAAGTTGTGCCAGAATTGTTTTTAATACCTTGGGGGCACAATAGAGTTATCATATCAAAATGCAAAAGTATAGATGAAGCCCTATATTATGTACAAAACACTATCAAAAACGGTATCAGTAGAAATGTACTGATTCACCAAATAGAGACAAATCTCTACTCTCGTGATGGCAAAGCTATTACAAACTTTGAAGCTACTCTTCCACCTCTTCAGTCAGACTTGGCAAAAGAGATTACAAAAGACCCTTATAATTTTGATTTCTTGACTCTTACAAAAGACTATCAAGAAAAAGAGCTTGAAACTGCGCTCACAGAAAATATCACACATTTTTTGCTAGAGCTTGGAAGCGGATTTGCTTTTGTGGGAAGACAATATAAACTAAATGTCGGTGGTAATGAGTTTAGGATAGATTTGCTTTTTTACCATATCAAACTCAAATGTTATGTAGTGGTTGAGTTAAAAGCATCCGAATTTAAACCAGAATTTGCAGGAAAACTTAGCTTTTATACCTCTGCCGTAGATGGCGAGCTAAAAAGCGAAAGTGACAACCCAACCATAGGGATACTCATCTGCAAATCAAAAAACGATATCGTCGTAGAATATGCCCTAAAAGATATAAATAAACCTCTAGGTATAAGTGAATATGACCTAACGGAAATTTTGCCAAAAGAATATACATCATCGCTTCCTAGCTTGGAGCAAATAGAGGCACAATTAGATGATGAGAGTTTAAAGGCGGTTGGTGATGAGTAATATAATGCAAAACAACTTCATCGTAGAGATAAAAACCTTACTGCAAAATGCACGAAACAGTATCTATAAAACTATAAATATAACAATGACTCAAACTTACTGGGAAATAGGACAGCGAATCGTCGAGGAGGAGCAAAGCGGAGCCACAAGAGCGGAATACGGCAAAGGGCTTGTTAAGAATCTATCATCAGAGCTAACCAAAGAGTTTGGAAGCGGGTTTTCTGTTGATAATCTCAAAAATATGAGACGCTTTTACCTTGCCTATCCAAAAAGTGAGACAGCGTCTCACCAATTCAAACTTAGTTACTCCCATTATATATTTTTAACTCGAATAGCAAATGAAGATGAGCGAACTTTCTACGAGATAGAATCAGCTCAAAATAACTGGACGCTAAGAGAGTTAAAACGGCAGTTTGATAGTGGACTTTTTGAGAGATTACAGCTTAGTATTGACAAGTCAAAAGTCAAAGAGCTGTCCACCAAAGGGCAGATTATCGAAACCGTGCAGGATTTGATAAAAGACCCCTATATCTTGGAATTTGTGGGGCTTCCTGCTCTATCAAGCTATAGCGAAAGTGATTTAGAGCAAAAACTCATAGACAAACTAGAGCATTTTTTACTTGAGCTTGGCAAGGGTTTTACTTTTGTGGCAAGACAAAAAAGAATAACGATAGATGAAAAACATTTTGCGGTGGATTTGGTATTTTACAACCGCCTTTTGAGGTGTTTTATTGTCATCGACCTCAAAATAGGCGAACTCAAACATCAAGACATTGGGCAGATGATGATGTATGTCAACTACTTTGATAGAGTCGAAAAGCAAGAGGATGAAAACCAAACCATTGGGATAATACTTTGCAAAGACAAGAGCAAAGCCCTTGTGGAGATGACACTACCAAAAAATAATAATCAGATTTTTGCTAGTAAATATCTGACTGTGTTGCCAAACAAAGAAGAGTTTCAAAAACTTTTGGAGACTGACGATGAGTAGCATCGGAAGTGGGACTTTAGTCCCGCACACAGAGATAGGCGGGACTAAAGTCCCACTTCCGCAAAATAGCAAAATGGGTGAGTGGAAAGAGTGTAAGTTGGGGGAATGTATAGAAGTAATTAATGGTTATGCATTTAAATCACAAAATTTTCTTGAAGAACAAATTGAAAACTCATTGCCAGTAGTCAAAATTAAAAATGTTGCAAATGGTGATGTAAATTTGAAAGCTGTTCAATACCATGTATTTGACAAAAGTTTAGAAAAATATTTAATTCAAAAAAATGATGTTCTAATAGCTTTGACAGGTAATCATCCTCAAGCAATAACTCAAGTTGTTGGGGAAGCTTCAAAATATAAGCTTGATGAATTGGCATTTTTAAACCAAAGAGTTGCGAAAATAAAAGCTAGAGAAAATATGTCGAATAATTTTCTTTACTATTTTGTAAAAGATGATGCAAGTCATGATTATTTAGCAAGTCAGTCATCTGGAAGTGCGAACCAAGCAAATATTTCCAAAAGTGATATTGAAAATATGCCAATTTCCCTTCCACCCCTTGAAGAACAAAAAGCAATAACAGAAGTCCTAAGCAGTCTTGATGATAAAATCGACCTTCTCCACCGCCAAAACAAAACCCTTGAAGAGTTGGCTCAAACGCTTTTTAGGCAATGGTTTATTGAAGAGGCTAAGGATGAGTGGGAAGTTGGAACTTTAAGTTATTTTGCGAATAATCCAAGAAAAAGCATAAAACCTGCCGAAATAGAGCTAGATGCAAAATATATCGGACTTGAACATATAGAACGCAAAAACATTTCTTTAGTTCAATCAGGAGATTCTAGTGCTGTAGCCAGTAATAAATATCAATTTGAAGAAAATGATATTTTATTTGGAAAACTGCGTCCTTATTTTCATAAGGTTTGTTTTACATCACATGATGGTATTTGCTCAACAGATATTTTAGTGATACGACCTAAAAAAACATCTTATTTTGCGTATACTCTTTTGGCTTTTAATCAAGAGGATGTTATCAATTATGCTAACGCTGGTTCTGAAGGCACACGAATGCCAAGAACAAATTGGGATGTACTTAGCCAATATCCTGTGCAGATACCAAGTGAACACATACTTGAAGAATTTAATCTTATGATTATTCCTTCAATTAAAAAAATAAAAAATAATCAAACTCAAATTAAGATTCTTGAAAATATGAGAGATACACTTTTGCCTAAACTTATGAGTGGCGAAATACGGATAAAGGATTAATATATGGAACTTAGTCTTACAGATTTTGATTTTTTAAATTCATTTGATAAATTAAATGAAGTGACAATTGATGAATATGGAAAAAATAAACTAAATTTATTCATGCTCAAAATCAATTCAAATATGTTTGACTATAATTATTTACAAGATAGTTTAATTGACCCTCTAATTGAGTTTTCTTTATCAAGAAATGTTAGAGATGAGTACAAACACAAACCTGCTCACCTATCAAAGAAAGCTAGAGAAAAATTTCTAAATTATATTGCCAACAAAGGTGAATTAGGAGAACTTCTATTATATTGTTTTTTAGAATCACATTTAAATGCACCAAAAATATTATCTAAACTAGAACTAAAAACTTCTACAAGCCATTATGTTAATGGTTCTGATGGTGTGCACTTTTTAAAACTAGATAACGGTAACTATCAACTCATATTCGGAGAATCAAAAACAATACAAGATTTAACAGCAGCTCTTTCCGACGCTTTTAAATCAATTGACGAATTTAAAAGGGAAAAAAATACAAAAGGTAAAGACAAAAGTGGTTTGTCTTATGAAAAAAGTTTAATTAGTGACCATCTTAGTAAAGAAACATTTTCGGAGGAAGAAAAAAGTTTTATTAAGAGTATTATTTATCCTACAAGGAATAGTGACTTTGAAGTAGATAACGCTTTTGGAATATTCGTTGGTTATGAAATAGAGATAAGTGAAGAAGATAAGAAATTACCTAATGAAGATTTCAGAAAAAAAATACAAGAACAAGTAAAAAATGAGGTTAAAGATAAACTTGCTCATATTACAAAAAAAATTAACGATTATAAGCTTTATGGACACAACTTTTATATTTACATATTACCATTTACTGAACTTAGTAAAAATAGACTATCTATACAAAAAGCGATAACAGAATGAGTTTTATTGAGGAACTAGCAAATGATGCATTATATGATGATTACTTAATAGAACTTTTTTTTAATGCTGAAAAACAACAAGCACAAGACTTATTTCAAATTGAACAGCAAGAATTTACAAAAAAAGAATTTATAGACTTATTGAGATTTGCAGATATTTTATCTCATTCAAATAGTTATCAAGCTCAAAATAAAGCATATAAAATTATTAGCCTACTTATCGACAAATATACAGATGATGAAGTTTTTCAAACTTTTGCAAATTCAATTATGACTAAACTTGGTAATTTTCCAGCTTTAAGTCTTTTTGAAAAAACATTTAATAGTGAGATAAAACAATCTTATGAAACTTTATTGGAAAAATCAATTAAAGAAACCTATCAGCAAATTCCAGAAAGTGAATTTATTTTTACAGACACTCAATATGAGATTTTTGAATTACTAAAAAATCATAATCATTTTAGTTTTTCTGGTCCTACTTCTTTGGGAAAATCATTTATTATCAATGCTTTTATTCGATATTTAATTACAGAACATAGAGGTACTGATAACCTTGTAATTCTAGTACCATCAAGAGCATTAATAAATCAAACTGTTACAAAACTAAAACAAGACTTTAAAGATGAATCAAACTATACTATTTTAGCTCACCCAACTGTACCAACAATGTTTAGAAGTGCCGGAAGTAGATATATTTTTGTATTTACTCCTGAGAGATTAATAGCTTATTTATCTAATAGTAATAATCCAAAACTTGATTATCTCTTTGTGGATGAAGCTCAAAAAATTATTTCTCAAAAGGATACTAGGAGCCCTTTATATTATCACGCTATATTACAGGCAGAACGAAAAAGTATTAAATTATATTTTGCTTCTCCAAATATTCAAAATCCTGAAATATTTTTACAACTATTTGAAAAAAGTACTGATGAAAAAATTGCCATCAAAACAGCACCAGTAGCTCAAAATAGATTTTTTTTAGATTTAATAGATAGAGAATGTTTGATGTTCTCGGATAATGACAGGGACTATACTATACCAATTAATCTAATAAATAATGATTTTTTCTTTTGGTTAGAAAAACTTGGTAAAGAAGATAAAAATATTATTTATTGTAATTCTAAAGCAGATACAGTTATGTATGCACTAGGATTTGCAAAAAATAGACCAATCAAGAAAGATAAAGCTTTAACCGAAGCTATTGAACTAGTCAAGGAATATTTGCATGATAAATATTACCTGATTGATTGCTTAGAGAAAGGTATTGCCTTTCATTTTGGGAACTTACCACAATTAATTAGAGAAAAAATAGAACAGCTATTTGAAAATAAAGTCATAGATTATTTATTTTCAACATCAACACTTTTAGAGGGCGTAAATTTACCTGCTAAAAATATTTTTATCTTAGTTGACAAAATTGGCAACTCAAAGTTTACTGATATGGATTTTTGGAATCTTGCTGGAAGAGCAGGAAGAATGACAAAAGAGATGTCAGGAAATATAATATGTATGAGAGTTAAAGAAAGTCAATGGATGACAGGGTCAAATAATCCACATGTAGATTTAGAATTAATAAAAAATAAAAATATTAAGAAAATAGAGCCGTTAATAGTAAAAGGGCAAGAAAAATTTTATAAAAATATTGAAGCTTCATTAACAAATAACGCATTTACAAGCAAGTCTGCTTCTCAAAATAAAAAAGATATCTGGGATTACTATGCAAATCTTGTCTTGCTTCATGAGATAAAACAAGATGACTCTATTTTGAGAACTAATTTTATTTCAAAAAATAAAGATGCAGTAAAAATATTACATGAACTAAAAAAGCATATCAATGTTCCAGAAAAAATTTTATCAGCTTCATCGATGATAAAAGCTCAATATCAAAATAATATTTTTAATGACTCAAAGTTAAGCGAAAATATTTTGCCAGATGAGTTTGATTATGATGTTATTTTAAAGAATCTTACATTGTTAAGTAATTATTACAATTGGGGAAAAGAAGAATCAGGTGGTAGAAATCCAATGTATCCTACTCCAGAAAAATTAAAATATTACGCTGTTTTAATGGATGACTGGATGAAATCAAAACCTTTAAAAATGATAATCGCTAGTTCAATAAAATATTATCGAAAAAAAGGTGTTATATGGGATACAGACCACTATGAAGAATTTGACTCTAAAGGCAAAAAACACATTAATATGGTTGTAAATGAAGTTATTGCAAGCATAGACAATCTCTTAAGATTTAAACTAAAAAATTATTTTGAAAACTATAATAATATTCTTAAAGAAAAGCTTGGGATAGAGAATTCAGGTGCTAACTGGGCTGATTATTTAGAATATGGAACAACCGATTTTAAAGTTATAGAATTACAAAATATTGGTATTCCTAGACACCTTGCTCAATATTTTTTAGAACATCATGAAGAGTGTTTAATCTTTGATAACAATAATAATTTAATCGAAGTAAACCATATTTTAATGAATAATAATTTTGATAAAGCAACACATGAGTATAAAGAATTTAAAGATATTTTCACAAATCTAGATGAAGAACAAGAAGGTCTGTAAATGTCATATATCTTTAGATTTTTTTTAATTATAAATTCATTATCTTTATCTTTTCTAATATTTGCAATAGATAAAAAAGTGACACTAGAATGGATGGAACCATTTTTTTGCAATATTTGCTCTTTTGCAGTTGGAAAAAATATTCTCACAGAGTTTATAGGTAATAATTTTTATAGTATGTTAAATATATCTTCATACCTATTCTATTTCACTTGTATTATATTGCTATCCATTGTAAGTGTTTATCTCATAAATTTTTTATCTAACGACAGTATTGAACAAGATACTCTTACCAATATAGAACCAGCGAATGATGCTTTTTTACCGAGTTATTTAGGATATTTTTTTGTTGCGTTAAGTGTCCCTGATATTGAAATATTTTTTGTTGTATTTGGGATAATAGCAATTTTTATATTTTATTCAAGAATATCATATTTTAATCCTATATTTTTTATTTTTGGTTTTAAGTTTTTCTATGTAATCAACAGTAACAATGTAAAAGTTTTATTAATCACAAAAAAAGAGTTAAAAACTACAAAAAGTGCAGAGTTTAATCAATTAAAAAGAATAACAAATTATACATTTATAGATACAGAAGGATAAAGATGAATTATTTATTAGCAAAATTAAAAGGCAGAACTGGCGAGTTCTTAAAGGTAATAGCAACAACAAGTATTATACTTGAAACACCTGACTTAACCAATACTCAAGACTATTCACCTATGTATAAACTTGAAGATGATGAATGGTTCAAGTTAGATGGTTTTTTATCTAGAAATTATCTCAATGGATTAATAGAAAATGCTTTTAATGGAACTTCTTTCAATCAAATAACTACAGATAAATATGAAGATATTAAATATCTTTGCTGTAAACAAAATGATTTATATCTTTTTCAAAAAATGTCTACAAATCAATTATTATCTAAAAAATGGTTTAAGATAACAGATGCTCCAACATTACAAACTGATAAACCAATTATTGTAATAAATGAGTGGATTGATGCTATTTATGATAAAAGTAGCGATATTCTATACTTTAAAGATATTGTTAAAATCAAACAAATGTTTAAAGGTATTGAAATATTATATAGAACAGCTACGCAAACAGAAGTCAATACTTTTCTTGCTCAAGGTTTTATCTCATTAGGTGCAAGTTTTACAGGCAATGATGTTAAGACTGCAAATAGAAATAGAATTGCGATGGCATTAGATACATTAAAAAGTTTTACTGCAAGTGAAGTGGTTCAAGTTGTAAACTATACAAAATCTTACTGTACGGGTGTTCCTATAGCTGGGAATATGTTTGTAATTGAAACAGAGGAGCATTTAAAATTTGTTTTATATGGCATTGAACAACGCTACTACACGACTAATATTAAACCAAAAAAAAGACTTGCTAATTCAATTTTGGAAATATAAACAATGAGTAAGATAACAGAAAATAAAAGGGATAGGCTACTTTAATGACTAATTCAAACATACTAATCTACCAAATAGAAGACGGAAAAACCAAGATAGAAACCCGTTTGGAAAACGAAACAGCTTGGCTCACTATTGACCAAATGTCAGAACTTTTTCAAAAATCACGCTCCACACTTAATGAACCTATTATTAATATTTATGACGAAGATGAATTGCAAAAAGAGGAAACGATGAGAAAAATCGGAATTTCCGATTTTTCTACCAAACCCACAAATTTTATGAGGGCTAAAATATGAATAATTACTCTCCACCATACACAATTACCTCAAAAATCCTAAAACTTTCAACACAAATAAGTGAAGAATTAACAAAACTTCAATTTACCGAGACAGCAAAAGTAAGTCCAATGCTCAGAAAAAAGAACCGTATCAAAACTTTGGCAGGTACTTTGGAGATAGAGGGAAATTTTATCGGAGAAGAAAAAATCACCGCTATATTGGATGGTAAAAGAGTATTGGGAACTGTAAAAGAACTTGCTGAAGTTCAAGGAGCTATAAAAGCCTATGAAAAGCTAGATGAGTATAGATATGATGAACTAGATGACTTGCTGCTTGCTCACAAAATTTTAATGGATGAGATACTTACATCTGCTGGAAGTTTTAGAAATGTCAATGTACAAGTGGGTGAGCATATAGCTCCACAGCCAAATATGGTAAATGAGTCGATGGTAAAACTTTTTGGTTGGCTAAAAAACAGTGATGAACATATGCTTTTGAAATCGTGCATATTTCACTATGAGTTTGAGTTTATTCATCCATTTTCAGACGGCAACGGGAGAATCGGCAGGCTTTGGCAAAGTGTCATACTCAACAGCTACAACCAGATTTTTTCACTTTTGCCGACAGAAAGTATCGTGAGAGATTATCAAGAAGAGTATTACAGTGCGATTGAAGCGGCTACAGCGATAGGAGAGAGCACGCCGTTTATAGAGTTTATGTTTGAGATGATTGTAAAGTCGATCCAAAACACTTTGAAAAGTGACCAAAAAAGTAACTATAAAAGTGACCAAAAAGTTTTACAACTGATGAGAGAAAATAGCAAAATCACCATAAAAGAGATGATGGAGATACTCTCTATGAGTGAATCAGGTGTTAAAAAAGTTATTAAAAAACTAAAAGATGAAGGAACTGTCAATAGGACAGGAAGCCTAAAATCGGGATACTGGGAAGTAAAAGAATGACTAAAATAACCGAAAATGAAATAGAACTGTTTGCAATTGAACTTTTAGAGAAACTTGGATTTGAATACATCTATGCTCCAAACATTGCACCAGACAGTGATATGCCTATGAGAGAATCTTTTGAGGATGTGATTTTAAAAGAAAAACTCCACAACGCACTTACAGCTGTCAATCCCGCGCTGGATTATGACCTAATCGAATATGCGGTAAAACAGTGCCAAAGGCTAAGAACCACAGAGCTTCTAACGGATAACGAAACCTTTCATAAAATGCTTACAGAGGGGATAACCGTCGAGGTTCAAAAAGATGGTGCTACTCGTGGTGAGATAGTTAAGCTCATAGATTTTGATGATGTAAGCCGTAATGATTTTATAGTATCAAATCAATTTACCATTGTTGAAAACGGAATCAACAAACGACCAGACCTAATCCTCTTTGTAAACGGCTTGCCCTTAGTAGTTATTGAGCTTAAAAACCCCGTAGATGAAAATGCCACTATGTCGCACGCATACAAGCAGATACAAACCTATAAGAGCCTTATACCCTCATTATTTACCTACAACGCTTTTTGTATCATCAGCGATGGGCTTGAAGCGAAAGCTGGAAGTATATCAGCAGGGCTAACAAGATTTATGAGTTGGAAAATACCAAATGGAAGCGATGCTTTAGCTTCGCATAAAGGCGGGACTAAAGTCCCACTTCCAGAATTAGAAACGCTTATAAATGGGATGTTGAACCCTGTCACACTGCTTGATTTAATCCGAAATTTCATCGTTTATGAAAAGAGTACAAAAATAGACAGTAAAACGCATCTAACAACGATTGAAACGGTTAAAAAACTAGCGGCTTATCATCAGTATTATGCAGTCAACAAAGCAGTTGAAAGAACTACACAAGCAAGTAGTATTGATGGTGATAAAAAAGGTGGTGTTGTTTGGCATACACAAGGAAGCGGTAAGTCGCTATCTATGGTGTTTTATACAGGTAAAATCGTTCTTAGCTTGAATAATCCAACTATCTTAGTAATCACAGATAGAAATGATTTGGACGACCAACTTTTTGACACCTTTGCTAGTTCACAGAGTTTATTAAGACAAGAACCTATTCAAGCACTAAATAGAGATCATCTCAAAAGCTTACTCAAAGTGGCAAGCGGCGGAGTTATATTTGCCACTATTCAAAAGTTCTCACCCGAAGAGGGAAATATTTATGATGAGCTCTCAGATAGAAGAAATATCATAGTTATAGCCGATGAGGCACACCGCACACAGTATGGATTTAAACCTAAAACCGTTGATGAAAAAGATAAAGACGGAAATGTCATAGGAAAAAAGATTGTTTATGGATTTGCTAAGTATTTAAGAGACGCTCTTCCAAACGCAACATATCTTGGATTTACGGGAACACCGATTGAAAGTAGCGATGTAAACACGCCTGCCGTTTTTGGCAACTATGTAGATATTTACGATATTTCACAAGCGGTTGAGGATGGTGCAACGGTCAAAATTTACTATGAAAGCCGACTTGCAAAGATACAGCTAAGCGATGAAGGCAAAAAGCTTGTTAGAGAGCTGGATGATGAGTTGGTAAATGAAGAACTGGACGATACACAAAAAGCCAAAGCGAAATGGACGCAACTTGAAGCGCTCATAGGGAGCCAAAACAGAGTTAAAGAGGTTGCAAACGATATTGTTACCCACTTTGAAGCTCGCGGGGAAGTGTTTGATGGCAAAGGGATGATAGTAGCAATGAGTAGAAGGATAGCTGTCAGCCTCTATGAAGAGATTATTAAACTTCGTCCTCAGTGGCATAGTGATGATTTGAACAAGGGCGTTATCAAAGTTATCATGACAGCCAGTTCTAGTGATGGTCCGCAAATGGCAAAACACCATACTACAAAGCAACAAAGACGAGATTTGGCTTCTCGTATGAAAGATACGAATGATGAACTAAAACTCGTCATCGTTAGGGATATGTGGTTAACTGGATTTGATGCACCCTCTATGCATACACTCTACATTGACAAACCGATGAAAGGGCACAACCTCATGCAAGCCATCGCAAGGGTTAATCGAGTTTACAAAGATAAGCCTGGTGGGCTTGTTGTTGATTATCTTGGGATCGCGAGTGACCTTAAAAAAGCCCTTTCGTTTTACAGCGACAGTGGTGGAAAAGGCGATCCCGCTCTTGCACAAGAAAAAGCGGTTGCACTTATGCTTGAAAAACTTGAAGTTGTATCGCAGATGTATCATGGATTTGCTTATGAACATTATTTTGAGGTGGACACTAGAGGCAAATTAACACTTATACTTGAAGCAGAGGAACATATACTTGGACTTGAAGATGGTAAAAAAAGATACATTGACGAAGTGACGGCGCTCTCATCGGCATTTGCAATCGCAGTGCCTCATGATGAAGCTATGGATGTAAAAGATGAAGTCTCATTTTTCCAAGCAGTAAAAGCAC
This sequence comes from Sulfurimonas sp. RIFCSPLOWO2_12_36_12, assembly GCA_001829675.1. Lineage (GTDB taxonomy): Bacteria > Campylobacterota > Campylobacteria > Campylobacterales > Sulfurimonadaceae > Sulfurimonas. The sequence continues at coordinate 12,813 of MIBZ01000064.1, forward strand.
GACTCGTTAAGTTCAATGGCACTGGCAGCGGTATCACGGATGAAGAGATGGAAACAACCATTCGCCAAGTGATAGATAAGGCACTCGTAACAGAGCAAGTGATAGATATTTTTGATGCAAGTGGAATCAAAAAGCCAGATATCTCCGTCTTGTCTGAAGAATTTTTGCTTGAAGTTAAGGGGATGAAGCATAAAAATATAGCCTTGGAAGTACTAAAGAAACTGCTTAACGATGAGATAAAAACTAGAATGAAAACAAATCTAGTTCAGAGTAAATCTCTTATGGAGATGTTGGAAAATTCAATTAAAAAATATCATAATAAAATACTCACCGCAGCTGAGGTTATAGATGAGCTAATAAAACTCAGTAAAGATATTCATAAGATGGATGAAGAGCCTAAAGCGATGGGTTTGAGTGATTTTGAATATGCATTTTATACGGCAGTTGCAAATAACGAAAGTGCAAAAGAGCTTATGAGCAAAGATGTTTTACGAGAGCTTGCTGTTGTTCTAACTCAGAGGGTACGAGAAAATGCTTCTATTGATTGGACTATTAAAGAGAGTGTGAGGTCTAAGTTAAAAGTAATCGTAAAAAGAACATTGCGACAGTTTGGTTATCCGCCGGATATGCAAATGCTAGCGACTGAAACGGTACTCAAACAAGCAGAAATGATTGCGAATGAGCTTATAAGTAATTAATAAGTTTTTTAAAAAGGAAAATATTTAAAATGCAATACAGATACATAGGAAAAACAGGGCTTAGAGTTACTCCCATCGGGCTTGGGACTATGAGTTTTGGGAGCTGGAGCAGTGAGGCAGAGGCTTTTAAAATTATGGATAAGGCGTATGAGAGAGGGATTAACTTCTTTGATACCGCAGAACTCTACCCCGTACCGCCAAAAGCCGAAGATGCAGGCATAACCGAGACCATAATCGGAAAATGGCTAAAGACAAAACCCAGAGATAGCATCATTTTAGCTTCAAAGGTTGCAGGTGCGGCAAACGGCTGGTTTGTTCCGCCCATCCGTCACGGTTATACCGCCATTGACAAGTTTCATATTAAATGTGCAATTGAGGGGAGTTTGAAGCGACTCCAGAGCGACTACATCGACCTCTATCAGATGCACTGGCCTGACTCCGTCGTACCCATCGAGGAGTCGTTAAAAGCTTTTGATGAACTGGTAAAAGAGGGCAAGGTAAGGTACATCGGAACTTCAAACGACACCGCATACGGGCTTACAAAAGCAAACGAGAGTTCAAAAAGATTAGGCATATCAAGATTTGAATCCATACAAAACAACTTTTCATTAAACAATCCGCGATTTTTGGATGAACTCTCAACCGTTTGTAAAAAAGAGCAGATATCACTGCTTGCTTATTCGCCCATAGCGGGAGGAGTTTTGAGCGGTAAATACAACGGGGAATTTTATCCGCAAAATGCAAGATATTCAGACTATCTTAGGAGTAAAAACATCCGGCTAAACTCTCAAGCCGCAAAGTTTGTAAATGAAAAATCTTTAAAATCTACCGCAAGATATGTCGGTATTGCAAAAAAGCTTGGCATTTCGCCTGTAACTTTGGCAGTAGCATACTCAAAACAGTTTGATTTTGTCGCTTCAACCATAGTCGGGGCTAAAAGTGCAGAGCAGCTTGATGACTCCTTTGCGGCTTTTGATGTGACTTTGAGCCAAGAGACGATGAGTGAGATAAGGGCGGTACAGCAAGAGATTATGTACCCGATGGGGTGAGATATGAAAAAACTATACATTATCAGACATGCAAAATCAAGCTGGAAAGATGAGCGGTTAAATGATTTTGAGAGACCATTAAATAAAAGAGGCAAGTCAAATGCTCCGATGATGGGAGAGAGACTCAAGGAAAAGGGCGTAATGCCTGACATCATTCTCTCAAGTCCGGCAAAAAGGGCAAAAAGCACGGCTGAGATGATTGCCAAGGAGATTGGCTATGAAAAAAAAGTGCTGTTTGATGAAAATATCTATGAATCAAGCGTGGATGAGCTTCACAAAATCCTAACAGAAATTGATGATAAAAACAGCACGGTTTTTTTAGTAGGGCACAATCCATCTTTAAATGCGTTGGCGGAATATTATGTAAACTTTAGCCAAGATATTCCCACATGCGGAATTGTTGAGATAGCGTTTGAGTGCGATAAATGGGCGGGTATTGAGCATAAAAATGCAAAACTTCTATCATTTGACTATCCGAAAAAAAGTGAGAGCTGATTTGTGGAGAAGAAATCAATAGCAAAAAAACTTCAAGAGTTTAAAAAATTTATTAAATATTTTACAAAAAACTCGCTTGAAAACACCGAAGATATTCACTCTCTTCGGATAAAGTGCAGGGAACTTTTCTCTTTATTGTGCAAGGATGAGGATTTGGCTAAGAAGATAAAAAAAATTATATCACTTAGCAACGGCATCAGAGATATCGATGTCTTTTTTGGTGACTATCTCGCCTCTTTACCAGAAAAATATAGTAAAAAAATAGATAAAGAGGTTTTTATAAAAGATAAAAGCAGAAAAAAAGAGATAAAGAGGCTTCATAAATATCTTAAAACTTTAGAGATACCAAAAAGTGCACTGCAAAGAGAAGAGGGTGTTTCGCCAAATTTAGTCCATATGGAGCTACCTGAGTTGGAGCAAAAAAAGTTGCATAAATATAGAATTTACATCAAAAAGAGGCTTTATATTGAGAAAAACAGCCTCGAGAGAGATAATGAAAAGATAAAGATTTTAACAAATGTAAAAGATATCTTAGGAGCAATAAACGACAACTGCAACGGCTTAGAAAGGCTCCGTTCTTACAATATAAAATTATCGTTATACAAGAAGATAAAAAACTTTACGCAAGAGCAAAACAAAAAATTATATGAAGAGGCAAAGAGAGTGAAGTTATAGCAGATGGTTTTTAGCATAGAAATTAGAGGCGTAGTGCAGGGTGTCGGATTTCGCCCTTTTATCTACAGTCTTGCAAGTTCAATGGGGCTAAATGGAGAGGTCGCAAACAACGGTTACGGCGTGTTGATACTTCTTGATGCAACAAAAGAAAAAGCGGATGAGTTTATCCGAAAAATCACTCAAAGCAAGCCTCCTCTTAGCGAGATAGACTCCATAAAAATCACTCAAATTGCAAAAACAGAATCGTTTGAGAGCTTTAGCATAAAAAAAAGTAAAAGTACAAAACTGCTCTCAAGCAAGATTCCTTCAGACATCGCAATGTGCGCGGAGTGTGAGAGTGAACTTAAAGATAAAACCAACCGCAGATTTGAGTATCCGTTTATCACATGCACAAATTGCGGACCGAGATACAGCATCATAAAAAACCTTCCCTATGATAGAAAACATACCTCTATGGATGAGTTTGTTATGTGCAAAAAGTGCATGGCAGAGTATGAAAATCCAAAAGATAGAAGATACCATGCTCAGCCCATAGGGTGTTATGAGTGCGGACCGACACTTTCTCTATATGAGAACAGTGGTGTAAAAATAGAGTCTAAGAATGTTATAGATGAGGTTGTACAAGCTATTAGTGATGGCAAGATTGTAGCCATAAAGGGGATAGGCGGTTATCATCTGGTTTGTGATGCAACAAATGAGAGTGCGGTAAAACTTCTAAGAGAAAGAAAGAGACGACCTTCAAAGCCGTTTGCCGTAATGGTAAAAGATACCAAAATGTCAAAGCAGATTGCCGACATAAGCGAAAAAGAAGAGGCGTTGCTTAACTCAAACAGACGACCGATAGTTTTGCTTCAAAAAAGAGATGACTACGCGCTAAGCCGATATGTGGCTCCAAATATCAACCAAATCGGTCTTTTTTTGGCATACACTCCGCTTCACCATCTGATTTTGGAGAAGCTAAACAGACCGATAGTTGCAACAAGCGCAAACATCTCGGACGAGCCGCTGTGTACAACTTATGAGGAGATTATGAGGCTCTCTTTGGTTTGGGATTTTTGCTTGGAGCATAACAGAGAGATACTGAACGGCTGTGACGATTCGGTTGCCTTTGTGGAGAACGAGAAGATATTTATGCTAAGAAACGCAAGAGGATACGCGCCGACTTACTTGAGGCTTCCGCATAAAACAGATAAAAAGATTTTGGCTCTTGGCGCAAATCAGAAAAGCACTGTTGCCATAACCATAGAAGATAGCGTTGTTTTATCGCCATATATCGGGGATTTGGGAAGTTTGTCCACCATTGAACATTACAAATCAAACATAGAGACGCTAAAGCGGATTTACGATTTCACTCCAGATGTAGTTGTCTGCGACAAGCATCCAAACTACGAATCTACCAAATACGCAAAAGAGTTAAAAGCACAAAACAGTGAGATAGGGTTAGTGCAGGTTCAGCACCACTACGCGCATATTTTGGCTACTATGGGCGTAAATGGTATCACTTCAAAAGTTTTGGGCGTGAGTTTTGACGGTACGGGCTACGGCGATGAGGGCAACCTTTGGGGCGGGGAGTTTTTTCTCTGTGACAACAGCACATATGAGCGAGTAGGGCAGTTTAAATATTTCAGGCTCATCGGAGGCGAGAAAGCTATAAAAGAGCCACGGCGGGTTGCTCTTAGCTTCTTGTTTGAGATATACGGCGATGAAGTTTTTAAACTGGGTAATGCAACAGTCAACTCTTTTTCTAACTCTGAGATAAAAACACTCCTTGCGGCGTGGAAGAGCGGACTAAATTCGCCCTTTTCCAGCTCTTGCGGACGGTTGTTTGATGTGGTGGCATCTATTTTGGGCGTTCTCCAAATTTGCAGTTATGAGGGTGAGAGCGGACTGCTTTTGGAGAGCCTCTATGATGAAAATATAGCGGAGTGTTATGAGTTTGGCATAGAAGATGGTGAGATAGATTTTAGCCAAATTTTTAGGCAGATTTTGGCAGAAAAAAATCCCAGCGTTGCGGTTTCAAAGTTTTTCAACACGATAGCCCAGATAATTTATTTTATGCACAAAAAGTACAATCTACCTCTGGTTCTAAGCGGTGGAGTGTTTCAAAACAGAGTGCTTTTAAGATTGATTATGAGAAAAATCCCTGATGTTGTTTTGCCTGAGATGTTTGTTAGCAACGACAGCGCAATAGCCTACGGACAAGCGATAGCCGCGTTAAATCTCAAAACTCTTTGACATTTGAAGCTTGATATCGCTTGTTTTTAACTCATAGTTGACAAAAAGCTCGTTTGCCAAAACACCTTGACCCAAAAGCATATCGGCGCCGTCTTTGCAGGTAATGTTTTTTTCTTTTGCCATCTTTAAAAACGGTGTCACTTTACCGTAAATAGCATCGGCTACAAAAGAGGTGTTCTCTAAAATAGCCTCTATTAACGCTAAAGGAGCCGGCAGTTCCTCATCTTTTAGTCCTGCGCTTGTAGTGTTTACAACCAAATCATATTTTTTTAGCAGAAAATCTTCCCAACCAAAACATTCACACCCTAGCTCTTTAAAGTAAGTAAGTTTATCTTCGCTTCTGTTTAGAACAGTTACTTTTATGCCGCTATCTATAAATTTTGTGCAGAGTGCTTTTGCCGTTCCGCCCGCACCGAGAACTAAAATATTTTTTATATCGCCGAACTCTTTTATAGCAAACATAAAGCCGTCTGCATCGGTGTTGTAGCCGATAATGCGACCGTTTTCATTTACAAGAGTATTTACCACTCCAACTTTTTTTGCAAAACCGCGAACTTCATCGCATGCCGTGTATGCCGCCTCTTTATGAGGAACAGTGACATTTGCGCCGCTTAATCCAAGGGTAAAAAAAGTCTCTTTTAGTTTTGAGCCATCACGCAGATGAACTCTGGTGTAGCAAGCTTTGTAGTTTAGGTTTTTAAATACGCTATTGTGCATAAGCGGAGAGCGGGAGTGAGAAACGGGGTCGCCAAATATGGCAAAGAGTTTTATTGGAGTTCTTTTATAATCCATACTCGCTCACTAAGGCTTCACGGTTGGTGCCCCAAATCTTGCATTGCAAGATTTGACCCTTCCGTTGCAGAATCGTTCGCTTTGTATGGCTGTGAAAGAAGCCCATTTAGTCTAAATCTTCCAGCGAAGCGACAAGCGCGCCCAGTTTGTTTTTAACCTCAAGGTACTCCAGCTCGTTTTGGCTATCTGCTACAACTCCCGCACCTGCTTGAAGAACAACTTTATCATTTTTAACCAAAGCAGTTCTGATGGTGATTGCGCTGTCCATATTGCCATCAAAACCAAAGTAGCCTATGCTTCCGCTGTAAAAACCTCTTTTTAGCCCCTCAAATTCTGCAATAAGCTCCATAGCCCGTATCTTCGGTGCACCCGTCATAGTTCCTGCCGTAAAAGTTGCCATAAACAGGTCAAACATATCTTTATCGTCCGCAATAGTAGCGGTTACATCCGAGACGATATGCATAACATGCGAAAAGCGTTCGATATGCATCATGTTTTCAACTTTTACACTTCCGGTCTTTGCGACGCGGCTAACATCATTTCTGCCCAAATCTATTAGCATAAGATGCTCTGAGAGCTCTTTTGGGTCATTAAGAAGTTCCTCTTCAAGCTCCAAATCTCTTTGCTTTGTAGCACCTCTTTTTCTAGTACCCGCAATCGGGCGAAGAAGAAGTTCCCCGTTTGTAAGCCTTACCATTACCTCCGGCGAAGAGCCGACTATGTTAAAATCTTCATACTCCATTAAAAACATATAAGGAGATGGGTTTTTGCTTCGGAGTATTCTGTAAAAACTAAACGGGTCAACTTTTATCTTTCTTGTAAAGCGGTTTGTCATAAGAATCTGAAAAACATCACCGCTTCTTATCATCTCTTTTGATTTGTCAACCATTTTAAAAAACTGCTCTTTAGAAAATGCAAAACTTCCTTTGTCTTCCCCGACATTTCGTTTCATATGGATATATTCGTAAGAGTTTTTAAGCTCATTTTCAATCATTTCAAACTTATTGCTCATCTCTTCTTGAGTGCTGATTAGCGTTAATTGGTAGTTTTTATGAGAATATACAAGAACAATTTTTGGCAAGATTAGATCCAAATCAGGAGTGTTAAGCTCATCTGCAAGATTATCCATGGTCGAACTAAGTTTTGGTTCAAAGACTTTGACCATATCATAGCCGATATAGCCGATAAAACCGTCAACATAGCCGACTTTAAGCTCACTTGTAGCTTTTTTATATATTGAAGTGTCTATATTTTTATAGTAATTTTTTAAAAAAGTAAAAGGAGACTCATCTTTCGTGTGTACCAAACCGCTATAGTCGGTATATATAGTTTTTCCGTCTATATACTGAACTCTCTCTCTTGCACCGATACAGATAAAGCTGTAGTTGCCTTCGCTTCCCCCGGCACTCTCAAAAAGATAAGAGATTTCATTTTTAAATAAAGTTTTTAATTTTGCATAAACTGCAATCGGAGCCAATTGATCTTGTATAAACTGTTTTGAATAAATCAAAAAAAACCTTATTTATAATTATATTTTAGTTAAAAAAGCACCGGCTTCAACAGAAGCTTTGACATTTTTAAGTGCTTTTCTTGCCTCATCTTCACTGTTAAACGGACCAACCAAAACTTTGTTTACTACCTTGGAATTTATAGTTACTTGATGAAATTTATACTTATATCCCAAGTTTGTAATTGAGTCCAATAATTTTTTATTTGGTTCAATTTTTGAAAAAGAGCCGATTTGAATATAGTGACCGGAAGCAGTTGCTGTTGCAGTTGTTTTGGGTTCGCTAATAGGCTCTTTTGCCGCTTCTTTTGCAGCTGCAACCTTTTTTGTTGCCGGTTTTGCAGTTTCTACTTTTGCAGTTTCTACTTTTGCAGTTTCAATTTTTTTAGGCTGTTCTTTTTTAAACTCTTCTGCGACAGCTGCACTTGCAACACTGCTCTCTTTTGGTTGTACATTCGAGCTATCTTTTACGCTCTCTTCTTTTAACTTTTGAGCAATTGCATCTAGGGAACTATTGTCTTGGCTAGTCTCTTGAACAACATTGACATCTTCAAAAAGAGGCTCATCAGTTACAGCTTTAGCCTCTTTTTGCGGCTCAGGAGGAAGGATGGCTTGTGGTAAATTTTCAGTACCGCTTGATGCAAGAGAATTCATTAGCATTACAACAATAATTAGTATTATTCCCAATGTCGCAACAGCTAAAACAATCTTCTTATTTCCAAGTGATGAACTGTTTTTATTTAAAATAATGTCATTTAATTCATTTTTTTCTTCCATATCGTCTCCTTCTTTTCTTTGTCTATAATAATACCAAAAATTTAGTTATATAACTACTTTCTTCGCAGTCGGTACTTCGTACATCGACTTTGATTCAAAACTAAAAATGCCAAGCAGTTGGCATTTTATTAACATTTATCACATGTGCTTTCTAAAGAAACACTACATGTGTTTTGACCAAGAAGCTCCGCGCTCTTTGGAATAAACCTCATAAGGTATTGTTAAAATATTATACTCTTGCGGCATTTCATCATTAGGAAACATTCTCCACTGCTTTGGCTGTTTTGCAGCTAGTTTCATACTTATCATTTTTCCAAGCTGAATTGCCTCTTGAAGGGTTGTGTGACCTTTATGAATATAAACATGAAGATGACCCTCCGTCTTTGTTTTATAAGCCGTAAAGTTTATATAACCCTCTTCACGAAGAAACAGTTGAGTTTTGTGGTAAAAACGCTCAGGGTCTCTTCCGTTGTAGTCAATAACAATATTTTCTACTTTGTCATGTTTGTTTATCAAAGAGTGAGCTACTGTAATCTCACCTTTAATATGTTGATTTATAACGCTTTGAGAGAGTATGGCATCGACTTTTTGAAATTTATTGTAAAATGTACGACCTTTAAAGATAACCTTGTCAACTACTTCCTCTTTTTTTATCCAGTAGTGGTCTGTAACCATTTTAATTAGATTTAAATCAGCTGCCGTCATCTATCTGCTCACTCTAGTATGTCGATTGATTATATATTACAAAATTTTGAGCCAAGGCTTTTAGCTCTTTTTTGATGTTTGCTTGAAGCTCTGTATTTGTGATATCATCAAGAACATCTGCAATTTTATTTGCAATAAATTCAAACTCTTTCTCTTTCATTCCTCTTGAAGTAAGAGCAGGGCTTCCAATGCGGATACCTGAAGTTACAAACGGGCTTCTTGTCTCACCAGGAACAGTATTTTTGTTCACGGTAATACCGGCATTTCCAAGCGCAATATCAGCGTCTTTTCCAGAAAATTCACGGTTAATAAATGATAGTAAAACTAAGTGGTTATCAGTTCCACCGCTTACAAGGTCATAACCTCTCTTAACCAAAACTTCTCCAAGAATTTTTGCGTTGGCTTTTACCTGCTTTGCGTAATCTTTCCACTCAGGAGATAAGTTATATTTAAATCCAACTGCTTTTGCAGCAATTACATGAACAAGCGGTCCGCCTTGAAGAGCAGGGAAGATTGCAGAGTTCATTTTTTTAGCTATCTCTTCATCATTTGTCATAATCATACCGCCTCTTGGACCTGCTAGGGTTTTATGAGTAGTTGTTGTTACAACATGAGCGTGAGGAAATGGACTAGGGTGTTCGCCGGCACATACCAAACCGGCAACATGCGCAATATCTGCGAACATTATTGCTCCGACAGCATCAGCTATCTCACGGAATTTTTTAAAATCAATCTCTCTAGCATAAGCAGAAGCACCGCAAACAATGATTTTTGGTTGAACTGCTTTAGCTATTTCCATAATCTTGTCATAGTTCATTCTTCCGTCAAGCTCAACGCCGTATGTAAAGCTTGAGTAGTTTTGACCTGAAAAGCTAGGTTTAGAACCATGTGTCAAGTGACCGCCATGACTTAAATCCATACCAAGAAGTTTGTCACCTGCTTTTAAAAGACCTGCATATACCGCTGCATTTGCTTGACTTCCGGAGTGAGGCTGAACATTTGCAAAGTTACATCCAAAAAGTTTGCATGCTCTGTCAATTGCTAACTGCTCAACACCATCAGCATACTCACAACCGCCATAATAGCGTTTACCCGGGTAACCCTCAGCATATTTGTTTGTAAAAACAGAACCCATCGCTTCCATAACGGCCGGAAGTGTAAAGTTTTCAGATGCAATCATCTCTAGGTGGTCAGTCTGACGCTCTAACTCTTTTTCGCATAAATCGAATATCTCTTTATCGTAATCTTGTAAAAAACCCATTTTCTATATCCTTTTCTATTTAATTAAAACTACTCGTTTTCTTCGTGTTTTTCTTCTGAATGTATCGGTTTCATTGCTGGAAATAGTAAAACATCTCTTATTGAGTGCTCGTTTGTTAAAAGCATAACCAATCTATCTATCCCTATACCCTGTCCGGCAGTAGGTGCCATGCCATAACTAAGCGCTTCTACGAAATCTAAGTCCATTTCGTGCGCTTCGTCATCTCCGCTCTCTTTTGATTCAACTTGAGTTTTAAATCTCTCATATTGGTCAATAGGGTCGTTTAACTCGCTAAATGCGTTTGCAATCTCTCGTCCTGCAATAAAGAGCTCAAATCTTTCTGTTATATCAGGATTTTTGTCGCTTCTTCTAGCAAGAGGAGAGATTTCAACAGGATACTCCGTGATAAAAGTAGGGTTTATAAGTTTCTCTTCAACATACTCATCAAAAAGTTCGCCTTGAAGTTGACCTAAACTTAGACCATTTTTCACTTGAATATTATTGCTCTTTAAAAATGCAATAATTTTATCTTTGTCATTGACTATCTCCTCGGGAACACCGCCTATGGTGTATAGAGACTCTATAAGAGCTACTTCGCTAAACTTGCTAAAGTCAACCTCTAAGTCACCATATGGAAGTTGTGTAGGCAGATTTAGATGGTCAAAAAGGTATCTAAAATACTCTTTTGTAATTTCTATCAAATCTTTGTATGTCTTATATGCCCAGTAGAACTCAATAGAGGTAAATTCAGGGTTGTGAGTAGCATCCATACCCTCATTTCTAAAGTTACGGTTTATCTCAAAAACAGCTTCAAACCCGCCGACAATAAGTCTCTTTAGATAAAGCTCAGGAGCAATTCTTAGATATCTGTCGATTCCAAGAGCATTATAATGCGTAATAAACGGTTTGGCGTTTGCACCGCCTGCGATTGGGTGCATCATAGGAGTTTCAACCTCTAAAAAGCCTTTGTCTTCAAAAAAGCGGCGAGTCAGTGAGATAACTTTTGAACGGATTTTAAATGTTTTTCTGACATCCGTATTCATAATAAGGTCAAGATATCTTTTTCTATATCTAGTCTCTTTATCCGTTATACCGTGAAACTTTTCAGGCAGAGGCGATAGAGCCTTTGTCAGAAGTCTCAGTTCGTCTGCATGAAGCGAAAGTTCTCCTTGCCCGGTTACAAAAGGGTATCCGCTAACCTCTACAATATCGCCGACTTCTATGTTCTTTTTAAAAGTTTCATTATAAAAATTCTCACCAAGATTGTCTCTTGCTGCATATATCTGAAGCGCTCCGCTCTCGTCTTCAATTTGAATAAAACTGGCTTTACCCATAATTCTAAATAGTTTTATACGACCGCTTACGATATAGTGGCGTTTCTCATCCCTTTTATTCTCTTTATGAGCAATATCCGAATTTACATTTAAAAATTTTTCAATAGTTGCGTTTCTTCTGCACTCATTAGAGTATGGGTTAATACCCTCTTTTTTAAGAAGCTCTGCTTTTTCAATTCTTTGCTGAATAAATTTGTTATCAAAAATCAATAATTTTTCCTTTGTTTTATCTGTTTTGGCATTTTTTGCAGATTCCATAAATCTGCATAGAGTGGTCTTTCATATTAAAACCAAGTTCTTGTGCTATTTTGTGCTGTCTCTCTTCTATCTGCTCATCAACAAACTCGGTAATATCTCCACATGCTGTGCAGATAAAATGGTCATGATGATGTTTAGCGCCAAGTTCATACTTCTTTCCATGAGCGCCAAAAGAGAGTGAAGTTACCATATCCGACTCTTCTAAAAGAGATAGTGTTCTATATACCGTTGCAATTCCCGTATTTAAATCAGGAAATTTCTTTTGTATAAGATTATGAAGTGCTTCAGGCGTTAAGTGTTCATCTAAGCTGTAAAGAGTCTCAAGTATTACCTCTCTTTGAATTGTAAATTTAAGAGAGTTTTTTTTAAGCAGCTGTTTAAAATCATCTAATAGTTGTTTATACTCAACGGTTTTATCATTGAAATCGGTGGTTATATTAGACATATTTACTTACTTTTTCGATTTGATAAATTTTGTTCCACAGTTTCACTAATTTTTTTCTTTGTATTTTCTACAATTTTAAGTGCTGAGTTTTGCAAATCTTTAACATTGTCGTCTTCTATTATTTTTGAACTTTTATTTATAGTCTCATTCGTATCATCGGAAATATTGATGGGATCAAGTTTCATAATAGCACTTCCGGTTTTTACCAACACAGGGAAAAGAGCGCTGTTTTTCATCATTGAGTCAAGATTTTCCTTCATTGCTTTGATGCTGTATGTAGCATATGCAATTACGGCAGCTATAAGAAAAAATTTTCCGGCGCTAAATATAAATCCTAAAATTTTGTCAAAAATGCCAAAACCGCTTAGTGAACTTAATTTTTTAAAGGTAATTCCAACGCCAATCATAAATAGCCAAAAAAGCAGGAGTGTGACTAAAAAGCCGGTGAAACTAATGGCCGCATCATTTTCAAATTTTAAAACTAAATCATTTATAAATTTGCCTACATTGCCCCCAACTCTAGAGGCCACAAAGATACCGCCGATGATACCTATAAAACCAAATAACTCTTTAAAAAAACCGTTTAATACCCCTTTTAGCCCTAAAAAAAGAACTACAACAGATAAAACAATGTCGAAATAGCTAAACTCCATTACCCGATAACCTTCGATACCATATTTTTTCCGTTGTTTTTAGAGACATATAAAGCTCCGTCAGCTCTTGAGAGTAAAGAGTCAGGTGTATCGGTTTCAAGCAATTTGGTCATTCCGATACTAGCTGTAACTGATATCTTCTCACCCATATAAATCAGTTTATTTGAACTAATGAGGCGTAAAAGTCTATTTGCTATAAGTTCGCACTGCTCATCACTGTTACGGTTTATTATAACGGTGAACTCTTCGCCGCCAAATCTAAAAATTTTATCTCCGTCTCTTAGTGTTTTTCTAAGAATATTTGAGATAAAGATTAAAATTTTATCACCTGTGATGTGCCCATAGGTGTCGTTAATTTTTTTGAAGTTATCAACATCCAGCATTAATATATGTAGATGGTAAGGTATATTTTTATTAGCACAAACATCAGAAAGATAAGAGCTTAAAGCTCTTCTATTGAAAACTTTTGTGAGCGGATCAAGATTTGAAGTCTGCTCCAATACTTTTACTTTATTGGTTAGATCTGAAATTGTTTCATTCGCTTTTTTTACTTCATTAGTCATATGAGATTGAATTTCATTAAACTTGGTTGTTAGAGTTTCTAAATCAATCTTTTCAGCTGTACACTCTTGTAAAGCTTTTTCATGCATTAGAGTAAGTTGTCCAAATTTTTCATTTGTATTTACATAAGAGACTATACTCTGATTTACAAGCTCTCTGTATGAGTTGTTAAATGCCATTTTTGCATGTTCTATGGAGTCGATATCTTTATCGTCTATGTTTGTAACGACATCTATGGCATCTTTTAAATAGTTGATAATTTGTGCTTTAGTAGCTTTTTCATCTGCATCAATACGCTCAATAAGGTTTTCGTAAATTTGTTCAATTAGTGCTTTTAAATCGTTTTTTTGCATAATGATGTAATCCATAAAAAAATATGGTGCATTATACATTTTTAACCATAAAAAAAAGCTTTTTTATTGCTTTTGGCTGTTTGAAATCGCTAATCAGTGCTATTTTAGGTACCATAATGTAAAATTTTAAAAATAAATGATTAGTATATTAAAAAAAAGGTTTTATAATGAGTAATTGGAATGCATCAAGTTGGAGAGACAAGCCTATTGTGCAGCAACCGACATATCCAAACAGAGATGAATTAAACAAAGTTTTAAATGAATTAAGAAATTATCCACCGCTTGTTTTTGCCGGTGAAGCGCGTTCACTAAAGGGTTTATTGGCAAATGCTTCTGAGGGAAAAGCTTTTTTGCTTCAAGGCGGTGACTGTGCTGAGAGTTTTAGTGAATTTCATGCTCACAACATTCGTGACACATTTAAAGCAATTCTTCAAATGGCAGTAGTTATGACATATGCAGGAGGAGTTCCGGTTGTAAAAGTTGGCAGACTTGGAGGTCAATTTGCCAAGCCTCGTTCAAGCGACAGTGAAACAATTGACGGAATGACTTTGGATGCTTATCGCGGTGACATCATAAACGGTGTTGATTTTACTCCGGAGTCACGCATACCGGACCCGCAAAGAATGATAAAAGCATACAACCAGTCGGCTGCAACGCTAAATCTGCTTCGTGCATTTGCATCAGGCGGTTTAGCTGATTTAAATGAGGTTCACAAATGGAATTTGGATTTTACTCACCAGAGTGAAATAAGTAAAAAATATGAGGATTTGGCAGAGGAGATTGGCAAATCTCTTAAGTTTATGGAAGCGTGCGGAATTACATCAAGCACACATAGAACTCTTCGTGAGACTGATTTTTATACTTCACATGAGGCGCTTTTGCTCCCGTATGAAGAGGCATTTACAAGAAAAGATTCTTTGACCGGCGAGTGGTATGACACATCTGCGCACATGTTATGGATAGGCGATAGAACTCGTCAACTTGACGGTGCACATGTTGAGTATATGAGAGGTATTAAAAACCCTATCGGTGTAAAAGCAGGTCCAACGATGGACCCTGATGATTTAATAAAACTTTGTGATATTTTAAAACCTCAAAATGAGGCCGGTCGCTTGAATGTTATTGTAAGAATGGGAGCAAACAAGGTTGCCGATGGTATGCCAAAACTCATAAATGCAATAGAGCGTGAGGGAAGAAAAGTTCTCTGGAGCTGTGACCCGATGCACGGAAATACTATTAAGTCGTCAAATAACTTTAAGACTCGTCCGGTTGACGCAATTCTTACTGAAATGAAGCAATTTTTTCAAGTTCATAAAGCTGAGGGTACATTTGCAGGCGGTGTTCATCTGGAGATGACAGGTAAAAATGTAACCGAGTGTATCGGGGGCTCATTTGTTGTAACAGAAGAGGATTTAAGCTCTAGTTACCATACTCATTGCGACCCTCGTCTAAATGCCGACCAAGCGTTAGAGTTGGCATTCTTAATAGCCGACACTCTAAAAGAGGCTCAAAAATAATTTCACAACGATGCTTTTGCTCAATTTTTTCGTTAAAATTGAGTGAAATTTTGTTATTTACTACAGTAAACTCCTCAATTTAACTAAATTTTGCCTCGAACTTGAAACAAAATCCTCTGTTGTGAGAGATAAAGTACATTAAACTTCTTTCATAACCTAGTATCCGTTCATGGTGAGCCTGTCGAACCATCTGCTTTAATCACCCTTCGACTCTTCGACTCTTCGACAAGCTCAGAGCTCAGAGCGAACGAGAAGTCTATTTGTTTATCTCTTCTTCTTTTTCCTGAATAGCCAAAAGCTCATCCACTTTTTCTTCATATAAATTTTTAAGCTCTTGGAGCTCTTTTGCCAATTGTGTTATGCCTATCTTTTCGTAACATGCAGGGTTTGCCAAACAACTGTTTTTTTCTTCTATTTTAGCTTCAAGTTCGTCTATCTCAATAGGCAATTTTTCCAGTGCCATTTTCTCTTTAAAAGTAAGACGAAGCTCTTTGGGTTTGCTCTCTTTTACTTTTGATTCTGCTTTTTGATAATCTTTTTCCATGTCGCTAAGCTCTTGAAGCTCTTTTTCAAGCTCAAGATACTCCGTGTAGCTTTGGTAGCTCTCTTCTATATGCTTGTCTTCTTTAAAAATAAAGAGTTTTTTTGCAATTTTATCCACAAAATATCTGTCATGGCTTACTATAATCACGGCACCGCTGAAGTTTATTAACTGCTCTTCTAAAATATTGATTGTCGGAATATCCAAATCATTTGTAGGTTCGTCAAGGATGAGAATGTCCACATTTTTTGTAAATAGCAGGGCTAAGGCAATACGGTTCTTCTCTCCACCGCTGAGTATGCCTATCTTCTTATCTAAAAACTCTCTTGGAAAGAGAAAGTTTTTTAGGTATCCGTAAACATGCATATCTTTTCCGCGGACACTTACTCTGTCTCCGCCGTGCGGACAAAAAGTTTCAACAAGATTTTTATCATCATCAAGCATTTCGCGGTGCTGATCAAAATAGCCTATTTTAAATTCGCCTCTTTTTATGATTCCACTTGTAGGTTCAATGCGTCCCAATAAGGCTTTAAGCAGTGTTGATTTACCGCTTCCGTTTGGTCCTACGATTGCTATTACATCTTTTTGAAGAATTCTTGTGGTGAAATTTTTTAGAAGTTCTTTGTCTCCGAGTGTTAGAGATAGATTTTCTACTTCAAAGAGCATTTTTTGCTTGTTTACGCTTTTGTCACGGTTAAAATGTTTGGCTTCGCGTTCAAGTTCAAGTGTCATTTTTTTAATTTTAGAGGGGTTAGTTTTGGCATCATCTCTAAGAGACATTAGTCGTTCTTTACGACCCTCATTTCTCTTTAGTCTTGCCTTTACGCCTCTTGAAAACCACTCGTTTTCACGCTTTAGTATAGTAAGCAGAGTCTCATGCTGTTTTTCCAGAGTTCGCATATACTCCTCTTTTTGA
>MIBZ01000064.1:29595-59311 GCA_001829675.1 Sulfurimonas sp. RIFCSPLOWO2_12_36_12
GCTATAGCCGCCGCTATACTCTCTAAGTGAGCAATCCTCTACCTCAACACTTTTTGTAGCTACTCTGTCAATAAAATATCTGTCGTGAGAGATAAAAACTAGAGTAAACTTCTCTTTTAAAAGCAGCTCTTCTAAAAACTCAACCATATAAACATCGAGGTGGTTTGTAGGTTCATCAAGCAGTAAAATATCAGGTTTTTGTAGAAGCAGAGATGCAAGTGCAACCCTTCTTTGTTCCCCGCCGCTGAGCATAACTACCGGTTTGTCTTCGTACTGTTTTAAATCAAAGTGTTGAATGATTCTCTCTATCTTGTCATCCAAATTCCACGCATTATGATGTTCAATATAGCGGGATAATCTCTCATGCTCGTCAAGAAGTGCTTTGTTCTCAAAATCATCGGCTAAAAGGAGTGACAGTTCGTCGTATCTCTTTTTTGCCTTGTTAAGCTCATCAAGTCCGGCTTCAACAGCTTCTCTAACACTCTCGCCCTCTTTAAAATCCGGCTTTTGAGAGAGCATTTTCACTTCTAAATTTTGTCTGCTGATTCTCTCACCGCTGTCTTGCTCAAGAGTTCCGTTGAGTATCTTCATCAGAGTGGATTTTCCGCTTCCGTTTTTGCCGATGATAACGATTCTCTCACCCTCTTCTATGTGAAAATTTATGTTAGTTAAAATTTTTTGTGCTTCGTAATGTTTTGATATGTTCAGTAGGTCTATTAGTGCCATTGAGTGTTTAATTTTCCCTCGTTAAGTATATTGAATTATAGTATAAGTTTCATAATAGTTAAATTTGAATATAATGAAAAAAATTAAAATTAAAATTAAACAGGAATTTAGATAATGGCAACAGTAACATCTTACGGAGCGGCACAGACGGTAACCGGTTCATGTCACTTGGTTAAAATAGGTTCTATAAGGATTTTAATCGATTGCGGTATGTTTCAGGGAGACGGTGCAAAAGATAGAAATTATAGCGATTTTGAGTTTGATCCCTCAAAAATAGATTATCTTATTTTAACTCATGTTCATCTCGACCACATCGGAAGGGTTCCAAAATTAATTAAAGATGGGTTTAACGGCAGGATTATTGCAACAAAAGCAACTCGCGATTTTGCAAAAATCATGCTGCTTGACAGTGCCAATATATTACTCGAAGAGTATAAAACACTAAGAAAAAAAGCTCGCAGACGCGGCGAAGAGGAGAGCATCTTTGAGCCTCTCTATACAAAAGATGATGTAAAAGAAGTTTTTAGTAAAAAGTGGTGCACACTAGACTATTTTGAAGAGCACAAATTAAAACAACATGTAAGAGTCTCTTTTGGAAATGCAGGGCATATTATGGGGAGTGCCTTTGTTGTGCTTGATTATAATGAAGAGAATAAAAATAAGCGAATGGTTTTTTCCGGTGACATCGGCTCTCCAAAGAGGTTGATTATTGACAATCCGGACAATATCGGTGAAGCAGATTTTCTTTTTATTGAGTCTACATACGGAGACCGCAAGCATAAACCGTTAACGCAAAGTATAGAAGAGTTTAAAGAGGCTGTCGTCTCGACGCTTAAACAAAACGGCAATGTTATAATCCCCTCATTTGCGCTGGAGAGAACCCAAGAGATTCTCTGGCTGCTTCATGAGATGCACGATAACGGAGAGTTGCCAAAATGCCGTATTTTTCTTGATAGCCCGCTGGCAATAAAAGCAACAAAACTTTATAACAGTTATTCAATACAGCTAAGTGATGAACTTCAATACAGCAGCGGAGACCCATTTTCGTTTGCATGGCTTGAGCCGACAACGACAAGGGAACAATCTGTTGCAATAAACAAGGTAAAAGAGCGTTCAATTATAATTGCCGGGAGCGGTATGTGTAATGGCGGTCGTATTATGCACCATCTAAAGCATAGACTTTGGAATCCAAAAAATTCAATTGTGTTTGTCGGTTATCAGGTAAGGGGAACGCTAGGGCGAAGCATAGTGGATGGTCAAAAGCTAATAAAGATTTATGGGGAGGATATTATTGCAAAAGCTAAAATATACACTATTAACGGCTTCTCAGCTCATGCGGATCAGAGTGAGTTGATTGAGTGGATACGACCAATTGAAGGTTTAAAAAATGTCTGTTTGATACATGGCGAAACCGATAAAATGGAAGTGTTTGCAAAAGCGATAAAAGATGAGTTAGGGTATGAGGCTAATATAATGGTTCACGGAGTATCTATTAAGTTATAAAATTTTTTGAAGCTCTAGTGAGCTTCATCATCGTAGCAGAACTCTTTTGCCGTGTACCAGTCGGCTATCCCTTTGTCATTGTATTGATACTCTCTTTGTTTTGGAGGAATCACGCTGTTGCGCAGTTTTGAACGAACTATCCCCATTATAATAAAAGTTAAAACCAGAGTCGGCATGGCTATAAAAAAATCATACAGATACCACGCTATTAAACCGGAAGAAATCGTGCCGTACTGCAAAAACAGCCTCAACAAAAGAGAGATTGCTTTACACTTCTTTGAGTAAAGCTTTGGTGTCGGTTCAAGCATATCTATAAAATTATCTGACAAACCGTCCTCCTTAAAAATATAATTGTATTATTGTAGCAAAAAAATATTAATTCAATTTAGACTAAATATAGTTGAGTAGATTAGACTAAATATAGTTGATACAATTTGCATCCATTAACTTTTTTTAGTTAGAATCTCAAAATATTTTAACCAAAAAGGATTCAAAAGATGGCAAAACATCAATTTCAAACAGAAGCAAATCAAATATTAAATCTTATGATTCACTCACTATATTCAAATAAAGAGATATTTCTTCGTGAGTTGGTTTCAAATGCATCGGATGCACTTGATAAGTTAAATATGTTGGTTTTAACAGATGATGCTTATAAAGGTGTAAATTTTGTTCCTCGCATAGATATTGTGGCAAATAAAGAGGCAAAAACTCTTACTATTAAAGACTCTGGTATCGGTATGAACGAAGAGGATTTGATGAACAATTTAGGCACTATCGCAAAATCCGGCACAAAAGCGTTTTTGGAAAATCTTACAGGTGATCAAAAAAAAGATTCTAATCTTATCGGTAAATTTGGTGTAGGTTTTTACGCTTGTTTTATGGTTGCACACAGAGTTGAAGTGACTACAAAAAAAGCCGGAGAAGATCAGGCTTATTTATGGACAAGCAAGGGTGATGGCGAGTTTGAGATAGAACATACAACGCAGGATGGTCACGGTACAACAATAGTAATGCACTTAAATGATGAAGAGGGCGAGTTTTTGGATGCACACAGAGTAGAGAGTATTATTAAAAAATACTCAAATCATATTCCTTTTGCAATATTCATGGATAAAGAGAACTATATTGCTGCTAAAAAAGACGATGAAGGAAAAGAGATTGAACCTTCAAGAAAAGAGATTGAAAATGTACAAATTAACCGTGCAAATGCTCTTTGGACAATAGCAAAAAGCGAGATAAGTGATGAAGAGTATAAAGATTTTTACAGCTCAATAGCTCACTCTTCAGAAGAGCCTCTTGCTTGGATGCACAACAAAGCTGAAGGTGCCATAGAGTACACGACACTTTTTTATATCCCATCAAAAGCTCCAATGGATTTATATAGAGTTGATTATAAAACAGGTATTAAACTATATATTAACCGTGTATTTATCACAGATGATGAGAAAGAGCTTATGCCGACATATTTAAGATTTTTACGCGGGGTAATTGATTCAAAAGATTTACCGCTAAATGTATCTCGTGAGATTTTACAGTCAAATGCAGTTATGGCAAAAATCAAAAATGCTTCTGTAAAAAAAGTTCTCTCCGAGCTTGCTAAAATGGCTAAGAGTGAGAAAGAGAAGTATGAGACATTCTTTAAAGAGTTTGGAAATGTTCTAAAAGAGGGACTTTACAGCGATTATGGTAATCGTGAGAAGATTTTAGAGTTAATGAAGTTTAACACTCTAAACTCAGGCGAGACGGTTATGCTCGAAGATTTCATTAAAAATGTTGATGAAACCAAGAAAGAGATTTACTTTATCACAGGTAAAACATCACTCTCAATGCTAAAAAATTCGCCTGCACTTGAGAGATTTAAATCTCGCGGCATAGATGTTTTGGTTTTAAATGAAGAGATTGATACGATTATTTTTCCGATGGTAACTGAGTACAAAGAGTATAAATTTGTGCATGTATCGGATGCAAAGTTTGAAGAGAATGAAGATGAGAAGAAGAGCCAAGAAGAGAGTTCAAAAGCTTATGAAGGCTTGGTTAAAGAGTTAAAAGATGCTTTGGGTGAGAGCGTAAAATCTGTTGAAGTAACTTTTGATTTGGTTGATTCTCCCGTAAAGTTAAAAGAGGACAAAGAAGATTCTGCTTATATGATGGCAAAAATTATGAGACAGATGGGACAAGGCGGAGAGATGCCGACTTTGGCACCAATTCTTCAAATAAATCCAAAACATGAGTTAATTGTTAAGCTAAAAGATTCTGTTGACCAAAATTTAATCAGTGATGCTGCTCATGTACTTTTAGACCAAGCAAAACTTTTTGACGGGGTTGAACTTGAGGACACTGCCGGCTTTATTTTAAGATTAAACAGAATTATTGCAAAAGCAATATAATTTGCTTTATGAGTGCATTTGTAGCACTCATAATTTGTTTATATCTTTTTTCAGTTACAATAATAAAAAAAGAAAAATAATATGATATTTTATACTCATGGATGATAAATATAAAAATAAAAGACGGCCTGAAAATGCCGAACTTCGCCGAAAAATAGATTTGCTGTTATGTGAGGGCGATTTTTTTATAAAACAAAATCTCAAGGAATTGGATATATCTGATTATCGCTATGACATAAGCGAAGCAGTCAGTGAATTATCTTTGGATGAAGAGATTGTCCGTCAGCTTATTGAAGATTATGTTATACAGATTTTAAAATCAAAAATATCATTTTATAAATATATTCATGAGTTAAAAAAAGATGAATTAGAGAGTAAACCTCTGGACTATACAAATATTAAAGATTTGGCTCACAAAAACCTGGGTGTCGTTAGAAATCTTCGTATTAAAGATGCACAAAAACTGCTTGAAGTTATTATGCATGATGAAGATTTAGATTATTTAAGATTGTGTGTAAAAGCCTTGGAAATATCCGCACTAAAGTTGCATCCATTGTGCGCGTATGAGACGCTTAAGCTAATAGAAGTTAAAAACTCTCTCTAATTTTTAGTCCAGTTTATTCAGTCTGTTTGAAGTCATATATATCCAAAATTCTTTGTGTGTGTAGCCTTTATTTAGAAAAAATATCTGCAAAATAGTAACCCTATATAAAGTTATAAGCATCTTCGCATACGGTATAAAAAGGCTAAAGCTCACGAGCAGCGACTGCTCTTTATCCCCTTTTGATTTAATCATCTCCTGCATACCTATATTTTTACTAAGATATAGCCCAAAAAACATCGAAAATACGAAATTTAACACCAATCCAAATATAATATATGCTATAAAATCTTGTTCGTTCATTCCTGCAATCATAAATACATTCCTTTAAATTAATGAAAATATTTTAACTAAACAAAACTTTTTAATTCATAAGTTTTTATTTTATTTTTTGTAAAAAAAGTTCCAAAAGGTATAAGTGAAGCTATGAAAAATATTATATTTTCCCTAAACGGCCACTTGCTCTCCTGCCACGCTTTTACAAGAAGCAGACAAAAGATTATAAACAAAACCCCATGAATCATTCCAACTACTTTTACGGCTAAAGGCATAGCTAATAGGTATTTCATAGGCATTGCAATAAAAACAAGAGCCAAGTATGAGTAGCCCTCTATCGTATTTATTTGCCCAAATTTTACGACATTTTCATTTTTCATATCTATACCTATTATTATTTTATATGAATTATATAATCAAAAAGTAACAATTTAACTATTTCTTGGCATTGCAAAAAGAGGTACAAACTCTTTTTAAACATTAATATTGTAAAGTACCGCGAAACATGTTAGAAAGGCGTATTGATGGAAACTAATCTTGTAGTGGAGAGTTCTGAGTTTTTAGGGCTTGGTATGGGAGTCGTTTTTTTATTTATTGGAATAATAATTGGAGTAGTAATATGCAAAACAGATGCTATGTCAAATATTATAAGAAAATTTTATCCTGAAATAAAACCTGAAATAAAACCTGAACTAAACTCTACATTAAACAATGCTCAAAATCAAGATAATCAAAAAAAAGTAGTTGCTGCCATAACAGCTGCAATTAAATTTCATAGAGAAGGTTAAAATAAATGGCTAAAAAATTTATAGATATAATGGATACAACATTTAGAGATGGTCTTCAATCAGTCTTTGGTGGTCGTGTATTGATGAATGATTTTTTTCCGGCTGTTGAAGCTGCAAAAATGGCTGGCATCAATCACTTTGAATTTGGCGGCGGTGCTAGATTTCAATCTCTTTATTTTTATTTAAGAGAAGACGCGTTTGAGATGATGGATAAATTTCGTACTATTGTGGGACCGGATGCAAACCTTCAGACATTAGCCCGCGGTGTCAGTACCGTAATGTTAGACACAGGATCAAAAGAGCTTATAGACTTACATGCAAAAATGTTTAAAAAACACGGTACTACAACTATTAGAAATTTTGATGCCTTAAATGATGTAGAAAACTTAAAATATTCAGCAGAACGAATAACCCATTATGGATTAAAACATGAAGTAGTTGTAACAATGATGGATTTACCTCCAGGTTGTCATGGTGCTCATACTGTAGAGTTTTATGAAAAAACACTACGCGAAATTCTAGACAGCGGCATACCTTATGACAGCATCTGTTTTAAAGACGCATCTGGCACTTCAAATCCTCAAAAAGTTTTTGAAACTATCACTATGGCAAGGAAACTTGTTCCGGAGGGTACGCATCTTCGTCTTCACACTCATGAAACAGCCGGTGTTTCAGTTGCTGCATATTTAGCTGCTCTTGAGGCCGGTGTAAATGGCATCGATTTGGCAGCTGCACCTGTTAGCGGCGGGACTAGTCAGCCGGATATTTTAACTATGCTTCATGCAACCAAAGGTATGAATTATGACCTTGGCGGATTAGAGATAGATAAGATACTTACATATGAAAAAGAGCTTCAACACTGTTTATCTGATTATTATATGCCTCCTGAGGCAACAAGGGTTTCTACAATTATTCCATTCTCTCCAATGCCGGGCGGAGCACTTACTGCAAATACGCAAATGATGCGTGACAATGGCATATTTGATAGATTTCCGGAAGTAATTGCCGCTATGACTGAGGTTGTAAAAAAAGGCGGTTATGGAACATCTGCAACTCCCGTGTCACAATTTTATTTTCAACAGGCGCTTAACAATGTTATGCAGGGTCCATGGAACGCAATCGATCCGGGATATGGAAGAATGGTACTTGGATATTTTGGTAAAACTCCGATTGCTCCAGATCCTGAGGTTGTTAAAATTGCTTCTGAAAAGTTAGATTTAGCGCCTACAACAGAAAAAGCCCTCGATATAGCAAATGCTGATGAGAGCAAATCTTTGGCTACTTGGATAGATAAGTTAAAAGCAGAAAGCATAGAGATAACTGAAGAAAATATTTTTATTGCTGCGGCTTGTCATGAAAAAGGAATTGCTTTTCTAAAAGGCAAGGGCGAGCTGATGGTTCGCAAGCTTTCAGATATGAAAAAAGAAGAAGAGAAAAAAGAACAATTTATAAAAGAGCAAGGGAGTGGAAAAATGGGAAGCGGAAGTTATACAGTAGTTGTTGATGGTCAAAAATTTAGTGTTCAAGTTGCAGAAGGCAATGTTGATATTCAGGTAACGGCAGTAAATGGCGAGAGTGCGGCAGTTGCTCCCGTAGCTCCTGCAGCTCCTGTGGCACCAAAAGTTGCAGCAGCTCCGGTTGGGTTTGAGATTAAAGCGCTTCTTCCGGGGAATGTATGGAAAATAGTTGCGAATCCCGGTCAAAGCGTAAATGAGGGTGATGTGATTTTAATTTTAGAATCTATGAAAATGGAGATAGATGTAGTTGCACCAAAAAGCGGAGTAATTAAATCTATTGATGTTGCAACTAATGATAGAGTAACCGAGGGTCAAGTTATAGCGTTACTGGTATAAAGACTGCACTTCCTCTTTAGGGGTGCTAGATTCATCAAGCGGAATTCTTATGGTAAATTTTGCACCATAACTGCCGTTTTGAACGCTTAAGATTCCATTGCAATGTTGTTCTATAATCATCTTAGACATATATAAGCCGAGCCCTGTTCCGTCTTTGGATTTTTTAGTGCTGAAGTACGGCGTAAATATTTTGTCAATTATCTCTTGCGAAATACCGCCTCCGTTGTCTTCGATGGTTAGTTCCGCATATTTATCATTTTTGTATCCTCTAATCCAGATAGTTGGATCTGAAATATTTTTCTCCACCAATATATCTTCTGCATTTTTAATGATGTTTAGAAGAACCTGCTTCATTTCTGAAACATATGTATAAACAAAAACATTCTCTTCTATGCTGTTGTTAAATGTAATTTTTCTCGCCTCTAGGGTAGGAGCTATAATCTTAAAACTCTTCTCAACAATATCTTTTAACTCTTCATGTTTGAGTGTTTTGTTATTTTTAAAAAAATCTCTGAAATCATCAATTGTAGAAGAGAGGTGCTGTGCCAGCTCGTCAATAGATTCTAACTCTTTTTGAAAAAAATCAGCCTTGTAGTTATCCATTATAACATCAAGTGACAAGGTTCCGGATATTGCAGATATAGATGCCAAAGGCTGTCGCCACTGATGAGCAATCATACTAACCATCTCCCCCATAGTTGCGAGTCTTGACTGATGTATAATCTGCAGAGTTTGTTCTTTGTTTTTTGCTATTTCTGCTTCAACGCGCTCTTCTAAATTTTTATTTATATCTTCCAGCTCTTTTGTTTTTTCTTTTATCTCGTTTTCTGCCGGTAAAAATATAAAAATAGCTTCTGCAACTAAAATAATTAGTAAAAATGCTAAAAGAACTGTTTTGATAAATACTATATCTTCAATAGACTTTTCGCTCTCTTTTTGAGTTTTTAAAACATAATCATCAATATTTTTTACTAATTCTTCATACTTTCTATCAAGAAAAAAATCAATTACTCCAATATCTTCATTGTGCTCATGATCAAATCCATCTTCAAATATCTTAAAAAAAGATTCTATACTTTTTAGATACTCCTTTTTATTTTCTTCTTCAAAGATATGTCCTCTGTTTTTTAAAGTAAGATCAATATTTTTAAAATCTGCTATCGTCTCTTTTAGTAATTGAGCGTGATGGTTGTTTTTATGATGATATACATTGTTTATATAATAAATCATCTTCGCCACCAGCATTCGTTCTTTTCCGAGCAAATTTATATCTTCGGCATAACGATTATGGCTCTCTGTTAGTGTGATAGTAGCAAAATGAGAGACTATGCCAAATAGCGCGACTATGACTAAAGCGGCAATATACTTTGTTTTAAAGCTTATTTTATTCATATAATTCCTAGATAGAGTAATTATTTGGTATTTGTGAATTTACATCTATTGATTTAAACTCACGGATAAGCTCTATTTGACGGTTTGATAGATACTCTTTGATATCATTAAGACTCTTTTGAACAAGCTCATAGAGAAGCACTATATTATAATCACGCTTGTTCTCTTCTATTCTATAAACGCTTCCCAGAGTGCTTAGAGTAATCAATCTGCCTTTTAGCTTTAGGCTTATTGCTACTTTAATCTGTGTGCCAATCTCTATTCCCGCAGGAAGTGCATCCGTTTTTATTTTTGCTGAGACCTCAGATATATCTACAACGCTTGATTCGCCGGGAAATTTTATATTTTTAAAGTAGAGCGTACACCCATGATCAGCGTCAGGTTCCAAGCGAATAAATTTTCTATCAGCCGCACTTCTCGGTGCAAAAGCCATATCATCTATGACTATTATCTGATTGTCGGAGTCAAGGCTTTTGACGGATTTACAAATAACATCTTTTGGGAAAATCTCTGAAGTAATTGTCATAAACTTTGCGATTTGTACAATTTTTAGCTGAGTATTGACTGTTTTTAGCGTAAAATTTTCATCGTTTACATCTGTAATAACGGCAGGGTTTACAATTGTTAATCCTTTGTAAAAATTATGTATTTTAATCTCTGCCGAGTTGTCTTTTACAACCTGCAAAAGAGTTAAGATTGTCATTTTATCTTTAGAACTTTCATCATCTCTTGTTGCATTTGCATCAAAAAGAGACATTAAATTCAGTTCTGTTACATCATCAAAAGATAAGATGTAATAATCCTCTTTTTCAGGTATATTTCTTAGCTTTAAAATCAGATGTCTCATTTCGCCTTTATGGTTTTTCATCTTTGTATGGTAGAGCTTGCCCTGATTTTCAATCGCCGTATTAATCCATGTCGATGAAGGAGTGGTATATAAAAACTCTTTATGCTCAAATAGAAGTTTGCCGATGTTATTTTTATCGTTAAATTCGGCTATGTTTTCAACTCCAAAAAACTCATTAAAGCGCTGATTTACAAGAACAAATTTATCTCTATGCATCATAATAACAATATTGTTTTGGTAGTTAAAGATATTTTGCAGTTGGGTTAAGAAAATACGGCTGTTTTCCTCTTTGTGTATAGACAATACCGCATCATATAGAGCATTTATAAGCTTTGGAGCGTTGGCAGGTTTGTGTTGATAAGAAAAAACGCCTAAATCAATAGCCGTATATAAATGCTCTTTTTCATCAAAAGCCGAGAGAATTATAATTTTACAATTTGACTCTGTCTCTTTAATCTTTTTTACCATCTCGAAGCCGTTTAGAACAGGCATATTTATGTCGGTAATAACAATTTTTGGGTGGTGCGTTAAAAATTGATTGTAGCCGTCTTCGCCATCATGCGCAATATGTACACTCTTAAAAACTCTCAAAAGGAGTGTTTCTACATTTTTAGAGAGAACTAAGTTGTCTTCTACATATAAGACCCCGACATTATTCGATAATGCCAGTATAGTCTCTGTCATCTCTTTCATGTTCATAATCATTCTTCTCCAAAAGTGAACTTAAAAGGGCAGAAATTTGGCTAATTGCTCTTATTCATAATTGAGACGATTAGCGGAATTATATTTTGACTTTTTGTTTTATCTATAAAGCCGTCTGCCCCTAAAACTTCGGCTTCTCTTTTGTTATTTTGTCCTGTCATAGAACTATTTACAATAACGGGTATTTTGTTTGTATTTGGGTTGCTTTTTAATATTTTAACTACTGTAAAACCTGACATCTCAGGCATCTCTATATCCGTGATTATCGCCGGTATTTTTGATACATTTTCACCTAGTGTATTTATGTAATCAATAAGCAATTTTCCATTATCAAACAGCTTCATCGAGAGATTTGCATTTTCAAAAATTTGTTTGAGATGTTTTTGTGCCGTTTTGGAATCTTCAGCAATCAACACGGTTCCGTTTTTTAGCTTACTAGGTATTGCCAAATCTTTTAAATTTGTAGGTGATTCAAGTACATCTACCATGGCATGAGGTATAACATCTGCTAAAAGTTTTTCATAATCTAAAACAAGACACAGACTGCCATCTTCCAATCTTGTATCGTTGATGACAACATTGTCCTCTCCAATTCTATAGCTGTCCGGTGCATGCATCTCATTCCAGTTTTTCTTAATAACCCTAAATGCTGACATAATTCTAAGTCCAATAATAATTCCATTAAAATCACAAACAAGAATATTTGATTTTTTAACTTCATCTTTTGTGAGTGTTACTCCAAGCCACAGAGGCAGATTGAGTATTGGGATTTGCAGTCCGCGAAGAACTATTGTGCCTTCTAACATCGCATGAGAAGATGGTATTTGAGTTATAAAATGATTTTTTGACTCTACAACTTCACGAGTTTTAAATACATTAATAGCGTAATAGGCGGAATCAGATTTATCACTAACTCTAAATACTAAAAGTTGTAATTCATTGTTTTTTGCAAGATTTGTAGCAGCATCAACATTATCTAAGACTGACATTTATACCCCTTAACTTATACTTAGCAGATGGTACCAAAAATATGATGAAATATGCTTGAATGTTAATAATGAAATGGTAAAATGTCCCTAATTATTTAGGGTAAACCTTATAAAAGGCGCGGTATATGAAAGTTTTTATGGTTATTTTGTCTCTTTTTAGTGCTCTAAATGCCAAGGTCTATTATGCAAAAGTTGAACCATATGAATTAAGAGATATATCTTCAAATGTTTCAGGTTTAGTTGTTTTTACTGATGAAAATTCAATCGGTAAAAAACTCTCCGAAACTCCATATATTCAAATTGATTCTGAGATTGATCAGAAAGATTTGAAGTTAGTAAAAGACAAATTAATGTATATTAAAAGCATTGTGGAGATAAATGAGGCAATTTTAGTTAATTTAGAAGAGTCATTAGCTAAAAAGAGAGAAAATTATAAAAAAATAGAACCGCTAAAGTTTAAATCTTTAGTAGAAAAAGATAAAGAGTTTTACGATTTGATTACAAGTGAGAATTTATATCTAAATACAAGAAAAGAGATTCAAAATTTAAAAGTTCAAATTTCAGACCTTAAACTGAGAGAGTCTCAACTCCAAAGAAATATAGAAGACAAAAAACTAACTGCAAAAGGTTTTACTCTCTATGAGGTGCTAGTAAAGCCTGGAGAAGTTGTCGGAGTTGCAACACCATTGGCAAAGGTGGCAGATGTTTCAAAAGCATTATTGACAATATATTTGGATGAAACTGATGTGATTGATTCACAAAAAAAAGTTGTTTATATGGACGGCGACAAAACCCCATATCAAATTTCTAGGCTGTTAAATATAGCAGACGGCAAAAATATATCTAAATATATGGCTCAAATTATTGTTAAATCACCAAAACTCTTCTCTAAATTAGTTAAAGTAGAGCTTAAAAATGAGTAATGTTACCGCATGTCCTTTGGATTGCTACGATGCATGTGAAATAGTCTATGAAAACGGTATATTAAAGGGTTTAAAAAGTGGTTATACACAGGGTTTTTTATGTCCGCATATGAATCATTATGACAAATATGAAACTATTCAAGCGCCAAGATATAAAAACAGAGAGATAAGCCTTGAAGAAGCTCTTTTGAAATTAAAAGAGATGATAAACTCTTGTGAAAAAGATAAAGTTTTGCACTATCGCGGAAGCGGAAACTTTGCCTTGATGCAAGAAGTAACAGACCATTTTTTTGCTTCATACGGAGCCACTTTAACTGATGGGACTTTATGTGATGGTGCCGGAGAAGCTGGAATAGAAGAGGGAAGAGGCAGTAACAAAAATATGCCAATTACGGAGGTTGCAAAATCTGATGTAGTTATATTTTGGGGTAGAAACCCACATACTACTTCTAGCCATATTCTGCCGCTTATAAAAGGTAAAACTATTATTGTTATTGACCCGATAAAAACAAAGATTGCCAAAATGGCAGACCTTCATATTCAGCTAAAACCGCATACAGACCTCTTTTTGGCTATGTTGCTTAGTCGTTTTTTGCATATTGAAAACGGATGCAATGAGGAGTTTTTAGATAAGTACGCAAGCGAATATGAAGATTATTATGAGTTGACACAAAATATAAGAATAAAAGCAGTTTTAGATCAAATTGATGTATCTCTCGGTAAGCTTGGCAATCTTCTTGGACTGGTAAAAGATAAAAAAGTGGCAATTGTCTGCGGTGTCGGTATCCAAAAATATAGCGATGGCGTTGATATTATGAGAGCGATTGATGCTTTTGCCGCGATGCTCGGACTTTTTGGCAGGGAAGGGTGCGGGGTTAGCTATCTCGGCTCTTCAAGGGCAAATATAGTCTCGCCTTTTAACAAAAAAAGTAAAAAAGTATCCAAGGTAAATACGGAATTTAGCGACTTTGAAACTGTTTTTATCCAAGGTGCCAATCCGCTTTCGCAAATGCCAAACTCATCAAGAGTAAAAGAGTCTATAAGCAAAGTAAAAAATATAGTATACTTTGGACTTTATGAGAATGAAACGAGCGAAGCCGCCGACCTGGTAATACCGGCTAAGAGCTTTTTGCATAAGGACGATGTAAGAACATCTTACTCGCATAACAAAATCTCATTTATGCCTAAAGTTGCCGATAGCGAAATAGGTATAAGCGAGTATGATTTGAGTGCATATTTGTGCAGAGAGTTCAATATTGAGATACAAAACGAAGAGTTTTATATTAAGCATTTTAAAAATTTTGCAGTGCAGAAAATCGACGGCTCATGGTATGTAGAAAATAGAGATGAAATACCGTATAAAGATGGTTTTGATACTGATGACGGTCAGTTTGTTTTCTTAGATGAATTAGACTCAAAAGTAGATGAGAGCCAAGGAATGTATCTCATTACATCTAAAAGCCAAACAAGTTTAAATTCTCAATTTAATCGCCAAGAGAGCGTGTTTCTGCACAGCTCTTTAGGCTTTAACGAAGGCGAGTTTATAACGGTTAGCTCCATTAGCGGGAGTGTTAAGTTAAGGGTTAAGCACAATGACGATTTACGAAAAGATTGTGTTTTGATTTACAGCGGCACAAAAGGGGTTAATAATTTAACCACACACAAGCACGCATTAAGCACAAAAAGTGCAATATTCCAAGAAAATAAGGTAGAGATTAGCAGATGAGTAATATAGTAGATTTAGATAAAAAATATGTTTTGCCGACATACGCGAGAGCAGATGTAGAGTTTGTAAGCGGCTCTAATGCAAGATTGGTCGATTCAGAGGGAAAAAAATATGTAGATTTTGCTTCGGGTATTGCTGTTTGCAGTGTTGGACATGCAAACAAAAGAGTAAATGACGCTATTTGCAAACAGCTCTCAAATATAACTCATACATCAAATCTCTACTATATAGCTCCACAGGCTCGTGCTGCCCAAAAAATAGTTGAAGCTAGCGGATACGATATGAAATGCTTTTTCGGTAACAGCGGAGCAGAGGCAAATGAAGGAGCTATAAAGATAGCTAGAAAGTTTGGCGAAAAAGACGGCGAGATAAAAAGATATAAAGTTATAACACTTCAGCACTCTTTTCACGGAAGAACGATTACAACGGTAAAAGCGACTGGACAGGAGAAGATGCACAACTATTTTGGTCCGTATCCTGATGGGTTTGTTTATGCTGATAATATTGAACATGTCGCAAGCTTGGTTGACGAACATACTTGTGCGGTGATGATAGAGCTTGTTCAGGGCGAGGGCGGGGTTCAGCCGCTTGATAAAAAAGCCGTTCAAGAGCTGGCAAAATTTTTAAAATTAAAAAATGTTCTGCTTATGATTGATGAAGTTCAAACCGGAGTTTACAGAACAGGAAAATTTCTAGCCGCAAACTATTATGAGATAGAGCCGGATGTTGTAACTCTTGCAAAAGGGCTAGGCGGAGGAGTTCCGATAGGTGTCGTTATGACAACTCAAAAAGATGTTTTTAGTGCCGGAGACCATGGTTCTACATTCGGCGGAAACTTTTTAAGCACAACCGCTGCATGCGAAGTAGTTGACATCTTAAATGAGATATATGACAGTGGCGAGTTGCAAAAAAATATAGATTATTTTGATAGTGAGCTGGAAAAATTTTATACTGCTCATAAAGATATTTTTACATCAAAAGTCGGCATTGGAATGATGTGCGGATTGCGCGTTAAAGATGGTGACACGCTCACGAAAATTATCTATAGAGCAAGAGAAGAGGGTGTAATAGTTTTAAAAGCTGGACGAGACACACTAAGACTTTTACCGGCACTAACAATTACAAAAGAGGAAATAGATGAAGGTTTCATTTCTCTTAATCGCGCTCTCAACTCTCTGTAGCACACTGCTTTTTTCTGAGGAAAAGTTAGAGAGCTATATATCTGAAAATAAAAAAGAGCAGTTCAAGTATGATTATGAGAAAAATGAGGCTCAGAGCTCTAAGCTTCGCGACTCATGGATTGCTCCTCTAAATCTGAATTATAGCTATACCAAAAGCAACCCGTATGAGAATAAGCAGATTCAACAGGGTGCAGCAATTCAAATGGACCAGCCAATTTTTAAAAGCGGTGGAATTTACTATGGAATTAAATTTGCAGAGGCTTCTAAGGTTTACTCAGACTACTTTAGCGATGTTGCAAAAAGAAAACTCGTAAAGGATGCAATTTCACTTTTAATACAGATTAAACAGATGGAACAAAAGATTAGCAAACAGAACTTAATGATTAAAAACTCCGAAATAAATCTTGCACAGAAAAAAGAGAGTTATTTAAACGGTCAGCTTGACTCAGGCTTTTTAGATAATGCAATCATTGAGAGAAATATTGTTATTCAAGCACTATACGACATACAGACAAGCAAAGAGAGAGCTATCTCAAAGTTTAATGCAATTAGCGATATGAAATATGAAGATGCCCCTATACCGGAGCTAAAGCTTATAAATCAAGATGAGTTTTTAGAAAATAATATAGTTTTAAATATGTCTAAAAGTGAAATAAACAGAAATAAGTACAATAAAAATGTGACTTTATCAAAATATCTTCCTCAAATCAATTTTGTAGCCGGCTACAACTGGAAAGAGAGCCAAAATCAGCAATTTATACCGGGTGCTGAGAGCATATCAAACGAAACTGATTATTATAACTATGGAGTTAAAGCATCTTTGCCACTGGATATAAACAGTTTTAGAGATGTGGAATCTTCAAAAATAGATTATTTAAAATCAGTTTTAGTAATTGAAGATAAAAAACGAGAGCAAAAAGCAATTTTTGAGCAGGTTATGCAAAACATAGAGAACTTTGAGAAGAAAAAACAGCTTAGTGTTGAAAATAGAGATATTTATGAGAAACTCTTGGCCGATACCGTAGATTTGTATAAAGCAGGATATAAAACCGAGTATGATGTGGAGCTTTTACAAAACTCTGTTGAGATTCAAAAGATTGATGTAGAGGTTTTTGGAATGGATAAACAGCTTGAGCTGTTGACGCTATATGAGATGTACAAAAATGAAATTTAGTGACTATATGGGTGAGTGGCTTTATGGCAAAGATGGATACTACGCAACATATAAAAACATAGGAAAAGGCGGAGATTTCTACACCTCCGTTAGTACAAGCAAGTTTTTTGGCGGAACTATCGCAAAGCATATCATCTCATTGGTTGACGAAGGTTTTTTAAAAAAAAGTGCCGTAATTTGTGAAATCGGTGCACACCACGGATACTTCTTGGCAGATGTTATAGAGTTTATTTATACTCTTAGACCAAAACTGCTTCAAACTCTAAATTTTGTCATAATTGAGAGATTTGATGCGTTGCAGGAGTTTCAAAAAAACTATTTTAAAGAGTCGTTTGGTGATGTAGTAAAGTTGACTCACTACAAATCTTTAAACGAATTAAAGTGTGACAATGCTTTTTTTATAGCAAATGAGATATTTGACGCATTTCCTTGTGAACTTTACTATAAAGGCAAGAGTGCAAGAGTTGATAAACATAAGATTGAGTTTGACGCTGATAACGAATGGGTAAAAAACAAAGCAGAGAAATATCACAAAGATAGAGGCGAAATAGCCATTGGGTATGAAGAGTTTGCCAAAGAGATGGCTTTAGCATGTAAAAAGTTCGAATTTATGAGTTTTGACTATGGAGAGATGGGCGCAAGACCTGACTTTTCGCTTCGGGTTTATGCAAAACATGAGGTCATTCCGTTTTTCGATGAGAATATAAAAAGAGAAGAGCTGTTTGCAAAATCAGACATTACCTACGATGTTACATTTGCACATGTAAAAGATGCTTTTGTTGAAGCAGGGGTTGAATTTATTGAGTTAAAAGCTCAAATGGTAGCTCTTGTAGATATGGGAATTTTGGAGCTTTTAGAGATATTAAAAGAAAAAGCAGATGAAAAAATCTATAAGCAAGAGTTGGAAAAAGTAAAGATATTAATACTGCCAAATTTTTTAGGCGAACGATTTAAGATGATAAGGTTTAGAAGATAGTTAAAATTTCGACATGCAATATTTTGCATGTCGAAATTTTTACATATTTTGAAGTATTTTTATAAGCTCTTCCGGTCTGTTTGAAGCAGTAATCGCAGTCTCTTTTGAGATAACTTTTTTACGCAGCAGAGTTAAAAGCTGATCTGACTGTGTTGTCATATTTGTTTCGTTTTGGTTTAGCTGCATTTGAGAATAAATTTGATGAACCTTGTCTTCTCTGATTAAGTTTTGAATAGCCGGATTTGCTATTAAAACCTCTTGTGTTGCAACAATTCCTCCTCCAATTCTTGGCATAAGTGATTGCGAGATAACAGAGATAAGCGAAGAAGCAAGCTGTGCTCTGGCTTGTGCTTGTTCGCCGGAATCAAAAACATCAATAATACGATTTATCGTTGCAGGTGCCGAGTTTGTATGCAGTGTGGCAAAAACGATATGACCGGTCTCAGCAGCAGTCAGGGCAGCTTCAATCGTCTCTTTATCCCTCATCTCTCCAATCAGAATAACATCAGGGTCTTGTCTTAGTGCATATTTGAGTGCAGTTGCAAATGAGCTTGTATCAGAACCAACCTCTCTTTGTGAAAACAGTGATTTTATATTTGTATGAACAAACTCAACAGGGTCTTCAATGGTTATGATATGTTTGCTTTCCGTAAGATTAATCTCATGAAGCATTGAAGCCAGAGTAGTAGATTTACCGCTACCTGTCGGTCCTGTTACAAGAATTAATCCTTTTTCTCTCTTGACTAACTCTTTAAAAATCGGGTTATTGTTGAATTTTTCTAATGGCGGTATATCAATAGGAATCATACGAAATGCACAAGCAATTCCACCGATTGTGCGGTAGTAGTTTGCACGAAAACGACCGACATTTTCTAGCTCAAAAGAGAAGTCAAGTTCATTTTTATCTTCAAAAATCTTCTTTTGCTTATCTTCAATAAGAGCATAAGCCATCTCTTCTATCTCTTTTGCACTTAAAATAGGAAGATTCAGAGGTTTTAACGATTTATCTATTCTAATTTGCGGCTCACTCCCCGGAACGAGGTGTAAATCAGAAGAATCAAAGTGCAAAACACTTTTTAGTAATTTTTTTATGTCGATTGGTTTATTTGTTTCTTGACTCATAATCAATACCTCTTTGAATTTAGATTCGTTGCTTTAATTATAACACTGTTTTTAAATTATACAACAGCTACTCTATGATTTTTGGAACTATAAAGAAATGGTCACCGCTTAATGGGGCATTTTTTAAAATGCTATCATTGATTTCTGTATTGCAAAACGCAATATCTTCTCTTAAAAATGTTGCTTCATTACTCATTGCAAATTTATCATCTACATTGTCTGTGTTTAATTCGCTTAAATTATCTACAAAGCTTACAATTTCAGAGAGCTGTGCAACAATCTCTTCTCTTTTGTCGTCTGAAACTTTTAAAAATGATAGTTTTTCTAATCTAGCCAAGAGCGTGTCATCTATCTGCATATAACCATCCTGAAATAATAATTTATAAGATTGTAACAAAAAAAATCTATCTATTTGATGAAACTTTAACAAAATATGCGATATTATTTTAAACTTTTTAATAGATATATAAAATAAGGATTTTTTTTGAGTTTAAAAGATAATATCAGCATGATTAAAGAGGAGTTAAACTCCGAAGAGAAGTTTTTTGAAAAAGCGGTTATGACTGAGAAGTTTATTAAAAAATATAAAAAAATAATGATAATTTCAGTGGTTTCCGTGGTTGTAGTTATTGGTGCCAATATAGCATATAACATTAATGAAAGCAGTAAAATTGCAGCTGCAAATGCTGCTTTTGCAAAACTTCAAACAGATGCCGGTGATACTAATGCACTTAATGAATTGAAAGTACTGAGTCCAACTCTTTATGATGTTTGGATTTTTTCACAAGCAATCGCAAATAGAGATTTAGAAACATTAAAGAGCTTGAAAAATTCAAAAGCATTGATTGTCGGTGATTTAGTAGAGTACGAAATGGCTAAAGATGCCTCTTCAATGGAAGAATATGCTTCAAAACAGGATGCCATATTTAGAGATTTGGCATTAGTTCAGGGTGCTGTGATGCTTTTGCATGAAAACAAAATAGATGAAGCTAAAAATAAACTTTCAAAAGTCTCAAAAGATTCCTCTTTGGATAAGTTAGTTGCAGCTCTAATGCATTATGGAATAAAGTAATATCTTGAAATTATTATTAATTATTTCAATATCCTTAAGCGCACTTATTTTTAGCGCATGTAGCTCCAAAGAGGTTTATAAGCCGACTGATGTTGCTGATAAGTGGCAGCACTCAGGAAGCAGCGATGTTACTATCAACGGTATCTCGCAAGACGCCGCATTGGTGGATGATAGAAAAGTGTTAGCCGAGGGAAAAGTTATTGATGTAACGGTTCCAAAAAGTGATAAGCTTTTGGGCTATAGCGACGGATGGGTTTTAAGCTCTGACATTGATGGAAATTTAACGCTTCAAAATGGTAGCGGCAGCAAATCAGTAGAGAAATTCAGTTTAAAAAAGAGCATAGCGACTGCCAGTGTTAAAGATGATACGCTTGCTGTTTTATTTGCGGATAATGAGATGGCGTTATACTCAGTTTTGAGTAAATCGCTGCTTTTAAAAGAGCAGGGTGATGCACCGATTGTTGTTAATTCAAAAATTGTAAAACCTTATTTTAGAGATGATTTGGTTATTTTTTCAACTCTCGATGGAAAAGTTGTTATTATAAACTCAAAAATAAAAAAGAAGCTAAGAACCATCATAGTCAGCAGTGAAGAGCATTTTAACAATATAATATATTTTAATCTTGTAGATAATAAGATTATTGCCGCAACAGGCCATAAAATACTCTCTCTTGCTCAAGAAGAGATTAGAGTGTCATACGATATCAGAAGTGCAGTGGCAGATGATAAAAACATTTTTATTGCTACCAAGCAGGGTGAAATCATCTCTTTAACATCAAACCTTGGGCAAAATGCAAAACTTAAATTTCCTTTCGCTCATTTTTTAGGAGTTATACTAAGCAACGATAAACTGTATGCCTTAGAAAAAGAGGGGTACATTATAGAAATTCCGAAAGATTTATCGACATATACGGTGCATAAAGTAAACATAGATGATGGATTCGTATATATAAATGATAAAATCTTTTTTGTTCACGACGAGTATATCTCGGTAGAGTAGCTATGTCTAACGAGCTAGAGGCTTTTATAGAGTATATTAGCGTCATAAGAGCTCTTAGTAAAAAAAGTGTTCAAGCTTACAAAAGTGATTTGGAAGCCCTCGAAAAAGCTCTTAACAAACCTCTTGTAAAACTTGATTCCAGCTCTTTGTTTAACGCTTTGGGTGTGTATAAAAACAAAAGAACGCTAAACAGAAAACTCTCCTCGGTAAACGCTTTTTTTGATTTTTGCTATAAAAATCAATTTTCAGATGAAGAGACTAAGCTTAAATTCTCAAAAATTCCAAAATTGCTTCCAAAATTTCTCTCATATCAAGAGATACAAAATTCATTAAATCAAATCGATAGAAGTTCGCTCATAGGTCTTCGTGATTATGCACTGATACTTTTTTTGTATGCGACAGGGACAAGAATAAGCGAATGTTTGGCATTAAGAAGAGAAGACATTGAAGGGGAGTGGCTTCACATAAGACATGCAAAAGGCGAAAAAGAACGAATGGTTCCAATAGCTCATGTCGCAAAAAAAGCAATAGACAGTTACTTGAATGAGATGAAAAAACAAACAAAGTTTGTCTGGTGCAACTACAAGGGTGAGAGTTTGAGTCGCATATCAGCATATAAAATTACATACAAATATTTGGGAGTTTCTCCGCATGTTCTTCGCCACTCATACGCTACGGCACTTATAGCCGGCGGAGCAGATTTGCGGGTTGTACAGGAGCTTCTTGGACATGCTTCGCTTCTTACTACGCAGATATATACTCACATACAAAAGCAGGATTTAAAAGAGACTGTTGAAGTGTGTCATCCTATGGCAAGAGAGCAGATATGAACCAAATAAATAACTCTATTTTTTCCAGACCATTTTTAGAGTCTCTTTTTTTTATTCAAAATAAGTGGCATCAGCATGGAGTTTTGGTTCATACTCTTCGCGTTACATATTATGCTCTAAAAGCCGGGGAGTTTAAATTTTTTGGAGCGGCTCTTTTGCATGATATCGGAAAGCCCTTTAGTGCATACAAAAAAGATGAAGAGGATATAGAGTTTGGCGAGTACAGCTTTACGGACCATGAAGAGAGAAGTTATGAGATAATAAAAAATTGGTCTTTTGTTAGTAACTATACAAAAGAGATAGTTCGTTATCACTATCTTATAAGAGATTTGGTAAAGAGCAAAAAAGAGGATTTGCTTAGATATGAGAGTAAAAAAAAGATTTGGGATACTCTGACTCCGGAGATAAAAAATGATTTAGCAAAGTTCTTATTGTTTGATGATTTGGGTAAGGGAAAGCAAAGAAGACAATCCTAACGCTTTCGTAACGCTTTGTTGTGTAAAATAACAGTACTATTTTTATTTATAAGGTTTTGTCAAAATGATGAAAAAGAGTGTTCCGTTTCTTGTGATATTTGTTTTTGTGCTGATAATTATAATGCTTTTTTTGTCATTGGCTTCAACAAAAAAAATGATTGTTGTAGAGAGAGGAAACATAAATCAACTTCCAATTGAGATGAAAGCAGGTCTCTATCAAGACAGTGATTGCGGAATGGTTATTGACGATTTGAATGATGCATCCCAAGTTATTATAAAGAGCGGAAAAAGCTGGTTTTTTCATGACCACGGCGGAATGATAAAATGGCTTGAAGATAAAGAGTTTAGAGATAGCGCTAAGATTTGGGTTATGAGCAGAGATACAAAAAAATGGATAGATGCAAGAGGGGCTTTTTACTCTCTAAAAGATAAAACAGCTATGGGTTATGGTTTTGGTGCATATGAAAAAAAGAGCAATGAATATGTTGATTTTGAAACAATGCGATTACGAATGCTAAGGGGTGAAACTCTGCGCAATCCTTTGATACGAAAACAACTTTTAGGAAATTAGTAACAAATATGGAAACTGTAAACATTGTAACTATTATAACCATAGCTTTTCTCGGTTCATTCGGTCACTGCATTGGGATGTGCGGAGGTATAGTTTTGGCATACTCAACTATAAAAATTGAGCCTAAAAGCTCTAAGGTTTCACAAAGTGCGGCACATCTGCTTTACTCGTTCGGCAGAGTGTTTACATACTCAATTCTTGGCGCAATTTTTGGAGCACTGGGCGGTGTGGTAACATTTAGCAACACGGCAAACGGAATAATGCTTATAGTAGCCGGAATTGCAATGGTTCTGGCCGGTTTATCTCTTATGGGAAAAATAAAATTTTTAACTTTAATAGAGCACTCATTTTCATCATCACCACTATATAAAATGTTGTTTAAAAGAGTGCTAAATTCAAAATCGAATTTCAGTTTTTTTACACTTGGAATGCTTAACGGTCTTTTGCCATGTGGCTTTGTTTACTTTTTTGCTATAACTGCGGCAAGCACTGCAAGCCCGTTGTATGGTGCTTTAGTTATGGTTATCTTTGGTCTTAGTACTATTCCTGCAATGTTTGGACTTGGTTTTTTAGCATCACTATCAGGTGCTACAAGTTTTAGAAATATGATGATAAGTCTCTCATCTTTTGCTGTTGTTCTTTACGGTTCTTATACGATATATAACGGATACGACTACATTGTTAGGACTGAAAAAACATTAACAGAGTGCCACACTAAATAAAAACCTGCTATAATAAGCCTTAAAAAAAGGTATCAACTTTGAAAAGTTCAATTATTGATAATGTAAAGTCACTTCCGCCTCTCTCATCTACAATCGTGAATATAAATAAAATTTATTCCGATGAAAATTCAACAATAAGAGATATGGCAAATGTGATAGAGCATGATCCTATGATTATTGCAAATATTTTGAAAATTGCCAACTCTCCTCTTTATGGTTTTGGACGGGAGATTAAAAATCCTGCTCAGGCAGTAGCTCTTTTTGGAATGAACATGACTCGCTCTATAGCAATAGGGAATTCAGTTAGAAAGCTTTTAAATGTTGATATGCAGCCTTATGGCGTAACTTCTGATGAGTTCGCACATATTTCATCACTTCAAGCAACTTTAATGCTTAACTGGTACAAAAAGATTGACAGACACAAGGCAGAAAAATTATATTTGGCTGCATTTTTGCAAGAGACAGGAAAGATACTTATAGCTAGTGAAGTTATTCAAAACGATGAATCGATAAGTTTTGCAAGTGAAGTAGAAAATTCAAATAATCTAGCGATGGTTGAAAAGGCCTACTCAAATGCGACATGCGGAGAAGTTACGGCTTTGATTTTTAAACACTGGGGCTTTGATAGCGAGTTTATTGAGATGATAAAGTATTCTGACAATCCATCTTCTGCTCCGCATGAAATTAAAGAGTACGCAACAGCTTTAAACATTGTAAAAACCATTATACCTATTAACAAACCTCTCTCAGAGATGTCAATTAATTTTGGATTAAAAATAGCAGGAGATGCCGGTTACAAT
Source organism: Sulfurimonas sp. RIFCSPLOWO2_12_36_12 (assembly GCA_001829675.1). Classification (GTDB taxonomy): domain Bacteria; phylum Campylobacterota; class Campylobacteria; order Campylobacterales; family Sulfurimonadaceae; genus Sulfurimonas. The sequence goes on from MIBZ01000064.1 coordinate 54,236, forward strand.
GTCGAGCTTTTAGAGAGCACTGTTAACGCTATGTTGGAATTACTCTAAGAATGAGTAAAACAGTTACCGTTATTGATACATTTGGTTTTTTCTTTCGCAGTTTTTATGCTCTTCCACAGCATCTTAAAAATAGCGAAGGATTTCCGACCGGCTTATTGACCGGTTTTATAAATTTTATCTCTACCCTTCAAAAACAGCATGACAGCGACTATATAGTTTTTGCTATTGATACTAAAGGAAACAGCTTTAGAAATGAGATAGACCCAAACTATAAAGCTCATAGAACTGCCCCTCCGGAAGAGCTTATTATGCAACTGCCAATCGCCATAGAGTGGATAGACAAGATGGGTTATAAAACTCTAGGGCATGTAGGATTCGAAGCCGATGATGTGATAGCTACGGTTGTGCGCTTTGCCAAAGAAAAAGGCTACAAAGTTAGAGTTGTTTCTCATGACAAAGATCTGTTTCAGCTTATAGACGATGGCAAGGTTGTACTGGTTGATGCCATTAAAAGACAGGTTATGGATGAAGATGCTTGTTGTAAAAAATATGGAATTTCTCCAAAACAGTTTATAGATTATCAAGCTATTTTGGGTGATTCGGCAGATAATATTCCCGGTGTCAGGGGTATCGGTAAAGTCGGGGCAGAGAAGCTTCTGGTGGAGTACGGAAGCCTAGATAATATCTACGCAAATATCGAGAGTGTAAAACCGGCCGGAATCCAAAAAAAACTCATTGAATCAAAAGAACTTGCCTATATGTCAAAAGAGCTTGTGACTCTAAGAGATAATGTTCTTGATAGTTTTGATTTTGAAGAGTATAAGATGGATGTAGAACACCCCTTTTTAAATATATACGACGAACTTGTAAAGTATGAGCAAAATTCTGTTTTAAGAACTCTGCATGCTAAAAATATGGTAAGCCATGAAACACATCAAGAAGCACTGAAAAAAGTAGAAGATGAGATACAAAACAGTAAAAAATTAGATTTTAAAACTACACTTTTAACTAACGCAAAAGAGTTAAATAGCGTTTTAAACTCTCTCAATGCCGATACGATAGTAGCCTTTGACACGGAGACAACAGGTCTTGATTACGAGAGGGACTCTCTTGTCGGGTTTAGTTTTAGTTTCAATGATAAAGAGGCTTATTATGTCCCGATTGAGCACTTTTATCTTGGCGTTGGAGAGCAAGTAAGTCAGAGTGATGCCGCAAAAGCGATAAAAAAAATATTTAACTCCCGTGTTGTAGGGCACAACATAAAATTTGATTTGCATTTTGTGATGAAATTTTTAAATGTTGATAATTTAGATATTTTTGCAGATTCAATGGTGTTGGCTTGGCTTATAAATCCAGAGAGCGCTATTTCACTTGATAAGTTGGCAGAAAAACATTTAAATCATAAAATGGTGGCTTTTAAAGATACTGTAAAAAAAGGTGAAACTTTTGCCAGCGTTGAGCTTGAAGATGCTTGTAGGTATGCCGCTGAAGATGCGTTTATTACTCTTAAGCTTTACAATCTATTTTTAGAGATTTTAGAACTTCAAAATGCTGCGCATCTTATAAAAGAGGCCAAAGAAGTAGAGTTTCCTTTTATCAAAACGCTTCTAAAAATGGAGCAAGAGGGTATAAAAGTTAACAGCTCTTTTTTAGAGGAGTTTCTCGTTGAAGTTAAAGAGAGTTTGAGTGATTTGACAAAGAAAATTTATGCTCTTGCAGGGTGTGAATTTAACATAAACTCTACTCAACAGCTTGGAGTTATACTTTTTGAAAACCTTGGGCTCTCAACCGGTAAAAAAACAAAAACCGGCTATTCGACAAATGAGCAGGTTTTAAGCTCGCTAAAGGATGCCCATGAAATTATTCCATACCTTTTGGAGTATCGTGAGGTGTATAAGCTCTATTCAACCTATATTGAACCGCTTTTAAAACTGAGCCGCGAAGATAAAAACGGCCGCATTCATACATCGTTTGTGCAGACAGGTACGGCAACGGGAAGATTAAGTTCAAAAAATCCAAACCTGCAAAATATACCTACAAGAACAAAGCTCGGTACAAAAATAAGAGAAGCATTCGTTGCGCCTGAGGGTAAAAAACTCATAGGCATAGACTACTCCCAAATAGAGCTTAGACTGCTTGCACACTTTACGCAGGACAAAGTTTTGGTAGATGCGTTTAAGAGCGATAAAGACATCCATCGTCAAACTGCCGTGGCTCTTTTTGGAGAAGATGAGGCAGACGCAAAAAGAAATATTGCAAAAACCGTAAATTTTGGACTGCTTTATGGAATGGGGCAAAAGAAACTCTCTGAAACATTAGGCATAACTACAAAAGAGGCAAAAGAGATAATTGATAAATATTTTAACAGCTTCCCGACCGTTAGAGCCTATTTTAGAGCAATTGTAGATGATTCAAAAGAGGCTGGATATGTTGAAACGCTGCTTGGACGCAGAAGATATTTTGATTATGAAAATGCTACGCCGATGTTTAGAGCCGCTTATGAGAGAGAGTCGGTAAACAGCGTATTTCAAGGAAGTGCATCAGACCTTATAAAACTGAGCATGAATAAAATACATAGAGTAATCGAGGATGAAAAACTGAATGCAAAAATGCTTCTTCAAATCCATGATGAGCTTATTTTTGAGGTTAATGAGGCTGAAGCTGAAGTTTTGGGAGAGAGATTTAAGAATATTATGCAGAGTATAACGGAGTTAAATGTTCCTTTAAAAGCAAGCATGAACATCGGAGATAAGTGGAGCGAATTAAAGTAACTGTATGAATATATTTTTGTTATCCCTTCTCTTTTTTATCTTTGCAATCTTTACGGTGAAATATAAAGAGAAAAATCTAAAGAGAATTTTTTTAGATGTAACTCTATTTTTTATATATGGGCTCTTTACCATAATCTATTTTGTAGCTAACTACTTTACCGGTGCAGGGATAAATGAGACAATTATTGCCACTCTTAATTTGGGACTTAGCGAGGCCGGATTTCAAGAGTACTTATTGCTTATTTTTGATGCCATATTTTCTTTTGTTACTCTTTTTGCAACAGCTTTCTTCTATCATCGTCACTTAAGCAGCGTAGGGGCTGTAAAGCCGCAAAAAATAAAAGCTTTTTTGCATAACGGATTTCTGATTTTAGCTTTTTTAACCCATCCTGCTTTGAATGATTTTAAAAATCTTTTTTTAACTATGACCATGGAACAGGCGAATGATTTTTATGAGTATTATAAAGTTCCAAATGATTCAAATAACAGCGCGTATAAAAAAAATATAATCTTTTTATATGCAGAGAGCGTTGAGAGAACATATTTTGATACAAATATTTTTCCAAATCTTATGCCAAACTTTAGCAAGCTTATAAAAGAAAAAAGCGGCACGGAATTTACAAATATTGTTCAGACCAGCGGAACAAACTACACAATCGCCGGCACCGCTTCTACCCAATGCGGAATTCCTCTCTTTACAACCTCCGGCGGTAACTCCATGGAGGGGATAGATAAATTTTATCCAAAGGCTGAGTGTATCGGAGATGTTCTAAAAAAAGAGAACTACTATTTAAGTATGTTGCAGGGCAGCAGTATTAAATTTTCAGGTATTGACAAATTTTACAAAACTCACGGTTTTGACAGTGTAATCGGAAGAGATGAGCTCTTAAAAAAAGTTAAGAACAAAAGATATGTAAACGGCTGGGGTTTGTATGATGACACGCTTCTTGATATAGCATATAAAGAGTTTGAAAATTTATCGTCATCTAAAGAGAAGTTCGCTCTATTTTTGCACACCCTAGATACACATCATCCAAACGGTCATCTATCCAACTCTTGTTCAAAAGATTTATATATGGACGGTTCCAATGAGATTTTAAACACCGTTAAATGTGCAGATATTTTGATATCGGATTTTATAAAAAAAGTCAAAAACTCAAAATATGCAGAGGATACGATTATAGTAGTTACATCCGACCATTTGGCTATGAGAAATACGGCGGAAGACGAGCTGGACAAATCACAAAACAGAAGAAACTTTTTTGTTGTCTTTGACCCAAGCAGCAGTGAGTATAAGTCGGTAGACAAAACGGGAACTCCTTTTGATGTTGCATCAACAGTTCTCTCTTTTCTCAATATAAATACAGATTTGGGATTAGGCAGAAATTTAAAAGAAAAAGAGTCTATTTACAACTCCTTTGAGGATTTTGACACGAAGTTAAATCAGTGGAGAGCCGATATTCTCGGCTTTTGGAAATTTCCAAAAATGTCGGAGAGTTTTAAACCGAATTTTAAAAAAATGACAGTAAGTGTAGGAGAAAATAACTATAGGCTTCCCGTGTTATTTAAAATTTTAGAAAACAATATAGAGCCCTATTTTCAATTTAATAACGCTTGGAAACTCTATGAACAGCTGGAACATTTCAGTAAAGATGATAGGTTTTTATGGATTGACGAGTGTAATCTTTTAAATTATATTTTTGATGGCAATGCATCGGCGAAATATTGCGCAGTTGAGGGTGTAGTCGGCTCTAAATTTAGAGTTCAAGGGCTTAATTTGCCAAGGGATTATAAGATAGAGAGTATCGGCAACGGTTTGAGCAAAGATTATGATAGCCAAAAGATAATTGAAAATATCAATATGATAAAAAATAACGGAGTGAGATACGGCGCCGTGATAAACGATGCCATAATATTTAAAAAAGAGGGTTATCCAAGCTTTTTGAAAAATTTGCAGGGAATCTCATATCCTGAAGAACTCGGAAGATGGACGGATGCTCAGTTACACCCAAGTGCGCTGCTGACATTTGTGAATCCGCTTCCTAAAAAATTCAAACTTGAGATAGTTTGCGGGGCATACGGCGAAAATGTAGGAAATGCCGTAAAGGTTAGAGTAGGAGAGAGCGAGAGAGAGTTTACGCTAGAGCACAAAGACCCTAAAAAATATACGATTACATTTGAGAATCCAAATGGTGCAAATACCATAGATATACTTCCGCCAAAACCCTTCGTCTTAAAAGAAAAACTAGAGGGAAGCGATGAGAGAGAGTTTGGACTCTTTTTGGTAAGTTTAAAAATAGTCAAT
>MIBZ01000065.1 GCA_001829675.1 Sulfurimonas sp. RIFCSPLOWO2_12_36_12
GTATCTTATTTATTGATAAACTTTCATACTCTCGCAGAAAAAAGTTTGAAAAAGAGTATAAAAGAGTTCAAAAAGAGAAAAAACTCTCTAAATCCTAATATTTCATATGACATTTTGTCATATTCTTCCACATTTAAAAATTTAAAGAGTAAAATCGTATCAGCTCAACAAAGGTTGGTATTATGAAGATGGTCTCCTGCGCTACATATGAAGGGATAGAAGCAAAAGTCGTACATGTAGAATCTACTCTGACAAAAGGTCTACCCTCTTTTAGCGTTGTCGGAATGGCAAGTGCTTCCATAAATGAGGCAAAAGAGCGTGTTAAGTCCGCACTTCTAAGCAATGAGTTTACATTTCCTCCAAAAAGAATCACTATAAATCTTGCCCCAAGCGATGTCAAAAAAGAGGGTAGTCAATTTGATTTGAGTATAGCGTTGTTGATTGCACTTGATTATCTTAGCGATGATTTAAGCGAGTGGTTCGTCTTTGGAGAGCTGGGTCTTGATGGAGCTATCAAAGAGAATATTCAACTCTATCCGCTTCTGCTCTCTCTTGCAAATCAAAAAATTATTAAAAAAGCCATAGTTCCATACGAGAGTTTAGAGAAGTTGTCAAACATACCAAATATAGAATTTTATGGTGTTAAAACACTAAATGAGGCGATAGAGTTGTTAAAAAACTCCTCCGAGGCGGTGCCAAACAGTGCTCATAAAAAAATAGAGTATCCAAAATACAGCATTGATGATGAAGAGTACTATTTTGATGATAACTATATCGAAGATTTTTTAGATGTAAAAGGGCAAGAGGTCGCAAAAAGAGCCGCACTCATCAGCGCTGCCGGATTTCACAATCTTCTTTTAGAGGGAAGTCCCGGGTGTGGAAAAAGTATGATTGCGCAGAGGCTTAGATATATTTTACCGCCACTTTGCAGTGATGAAATTTTAGATATTGCAAAGCTTGACGCTCTTGAAGCAAAAGAGCCACAGTTTAAGCCGCTGAGAAGCTTTCGTGCACCGCACCACTCCTCTACAACGGCTAGTGTATTTGGCGGGGGAAGTTATAGAGCAAAAATAGGAGAGGTCGGTTTGGCGCATAGAGGCATACTTTTTTTTGATGAGCTGCCACATTTTTCAAAGGGTGTTTTGGAAGCTCTTCGTGAACCTCTCCAAGATAACAAAATAAGAATATCAAGGGTAAATGCAAAGGTTGAATATCCGAGTGATTTTTTATTTGTAAGTGCCATGAATCCTTGTCCATGCGGAAATCTTTTAAACGCACAAAAAGAGTGCAGATGCAGCGAGCTGGATATTCAAAGATATAAAAACAGACTCTCCGACCCATTTTTAGAGAGAATTGATTTATGCGTAGTTATGCAACGAGTAAATCCAAACGACAAAGCAACTTTGAGTTCAAGCGATATGCATAAGCAGGTGATAGAGGTTCACAAAAGAGTAAAACTTAGGGGACAAAACAGGTTTACGGCAAAGCTGAGCGATGCCGAGACAGAGAAGTATTGTGTTTTAGACAGTGAGGCAAAAGGTATATTGGATATGGCGGTTGAGCGGTTCGCCCTCTCTTTTAGAAGTATAAAAAAGATTCAAAAAGTCTCCAGAACTATTGCAGATTTGGATGAGAGCGAAGTTATCCAAAAAAGACATGTTCTTGAGGCTTTGAGTTACAGAAGAAGGTAACCCTACACATTGTAATAACTCGCACTCGGATGGTAAACAACTAGAGCGGATGTTGACTGTTCCGGATGAATCTGAAATGTTTCGCTCAGCTCAATCCCAAACTCTTCCGGACGAAGGAGGTTAAATAGCGGGCGATTTAGCTCAAGGTCCGGACATGCGGCATAGCCAAAAGAGTAGCGGCACCCCTCGTATGCCGCCATTTTGACATCGTTTAATCTATTTCCTTCATTTTTGGCAATGTTTAAATCAAGTCTTATCTGTTTGTGCGCTATCTCTGCGAGAGCTTCTGCTAGTTCTACTCCAAGGCCGTGAAACCGGTAATACTCCGTATAGTCTCCTCTGTCGTAAATCTCTCTCTCTGCATCGCTGAGTTTTGCTCCGGCACTCACGCATGTAAAGGCTATAACATCGTGTCTGTCTCTGTGAAAAAAGTCGCTTAGAGCACGGTGCGGCTGTTTTGACTGCCTTGGAAATGTAAACTTCTCTTTTGCTCTGCCTATTACTTTATCCAGCGGTTCATGGTTTATTTCACTCTCGCTGTTGTAGCCTTCACTCTCATCAAAAATCAAAAGCGTGTCATCGTCACTTCTGCATGGCCAATAACCATAAAGAATGGTAGGTTCAAACAGTTTCTCTTCGATAAAGCGTTTTTTGAGTTTCTCGTATGCAGGCCAAACGACCTCACCCAGCTGTTTTTCATACGCCTCTTTGCTCATGCCTTTTGAGCTGTAACCCCAGCGGGCCTTAAAGAGAAGTTTATGGTTTATCCACTCAAACACCATCTCGATTTGCGATGGAGTGAGTTTTAGCTCTCTTCTTCCCCAAAACGGCGGTGTCGGAACTTTGACATCGCGAGATGGCATTTTTAGCTCATTAAATGGAGGAATAATAATCTCTTCTTTTACTTTTATAATCTTCTCTTCGCCCTCTTTGCCATGCAAATCGGTGTCAAAGTTTCCGGCTTCGATGCGGCTCATAGCGGTTACACCGTCAAAAGCATCTTTGCAGTAAAAAATCGGTCCATCATAAAATGGGCGGCAAAAATCATCTATAAAAGAGCGGGTAAGAGCCGCTCCGCCTAAGAGTACGGGTATTTTTATCCCCTCTCTTTGAAGAGTTTCTAAATTTTCTTTCATAACTTGAGTTGATTTTACCAAAAGTCCGCTCATGCCGATGGCAGTTGCATTTGACTCTTTTATTGATTTTATAAAGTCGGTTATATCAACTTTTATCCCCAGATTCACAACTTTAAAACCGTTGTTTGAGAGTATGATATCTACCAGATTTTTACCGACATCATGTACATCTCCCTTGACTGTTCCAAGCGCCAAGGTCGTATCTACCGCTTTGTCAATCTTAGGCAGGAACGGGTTTAGATAATCAACTGTTTTTTTCATAGTCTCCGCACTCTGGAGTACAAAAGGGAGCTGCATCTGCCCTGAGCCAAAAAGTTCTCCTACGACTTTCATGGCGTCTATAAGAATTTCATTGACGATTCTCTCCGGTGCGATTTTATGACGGGCCTCTTCAACCAGAGGAATCATTCTCTCCTTGTCTCCGTCCATAAGAAGTTTGGCAATCTTCTCTTCACTGCTCATTGCAAGGTAAGCTTCGTCAACCGCTTTGTTATCAACAGCCTCTTTTGTGCTAAAGTGCTCAATAAACTCAAAAAGTGAGGCAGCATTTGGCTTTTTATTGAAGATGAGATTGTTACAAATCTCTTGATCCTCTTGGCTGATTTTGTTTATCGGAATTATGTGTGCAACATTTATAATAACACTTGTTAACCCAGCCTCGATGCAGTGGTGCAAAAACATTGAGTTTAGGTAGGGTCTTGCATCTTTGTCAAGTCCAAAAGAGATGTTTGAGAGCCCCAAAGTAGCACCCACTTCAGGGTGTCTGCGTCTAAGTTCGCGAATGGCTTCTATGGTGTTTATGCCGGCATCAAGATACTCTTCATCACCGCTTCCAAGCGTAAATGTGAGCAGGTCAAAAACCAAATCCTGAGGTTTGATGCCGTGCTTTTTTGTAGCAAGTTCATAGATGCGTTCGGCAACTTCAACTTTTCTCTCTACTGTTTTTGCCATACCAATCTCATCAATGGTTAAGCAGACAAGAGCAGCGCCGTATTTTTTTGCCAATTGACACACCGTATCAAACTTCTCAATGCCGTCTTCAAGATTTACGGAGTTTATGATAGGTTTTCCGCCGATTAGTTTCAGAGCCTCTTCGAGCGCTGCCGTTTGTGTTGAGTCCGGCATAAGGGAGAGAGCTATTTTTTGGGCATAGAGGCTCATTACACTGTTCATATCTTTTGTTTCATCGCGCCCTGCAAAGCCGACACTGACATCTAAAATATGAGCACCGGCTCTTACTTGTTGTTGGGCAACGCTTAGAGTTCCCTCATAATCCTCTGCAAGCAGAAGCTCTCTGAAGGCTTTTGAGCCGGTTGCATTTGAGCGCTCTCCGATAAGAAGAGGAGCGGGCTGCTGCATAAGCGCTACCGTTGAGAAGAGAGAAGCGAGAGAGTTCTCTTGAGTTCCGGTCGGCTCTTTAGGTGTTATGTTTGCAACTCTGTTTACAAGAGCGCGGATGTGTTGAGGTGTTGTTCCGCAACATCCGCCTAAAAAGCTTACACCGTCGTACTTTAGGAACTCCTCTTGCTTGCTTGCAAACTCATCAGGTCCCATCGGATAGTAGGTATAACCGCCACGATTTTGAGGAAGTCCCGCATTTGCATGTATGCTGATTGGCTTATGCCAAAGCTCGCTTAGTGTTTTTACATGCTTTAAAACCTGATCAGGTCCCGTTCCGCAGTTAAAACCAAGAGATAAAATGTCAAAAGGCTCTAAAATAGTGCTGATTGTAGCTGCGTCCGTACCGATAAGCATGGTTCCGCTTAGCTCTATTGTTACGGAAACCATAATGGGAATCTCTACACCTCTTTGGCAAGATGCCTCTTGGCATGCGTGAAGAGCGGCTTTTATCTGGAGCGGGTCTTGACATGTCTCAAGCAAAAAGATATCAACTCCGCCATCAATGAGTGCGAGACAAAACTCCGTATAGCCTTCATACATCTCATCATACGATATGTGTCCAAGCGATGGAAGTTTTGTTCCCGGACCTATGGAGCCTAGAACAAATCTCGGATGCTCGGGAGTGCTAAATTTTGCACACTCTTTTTTTACAAGTTCTGCTCCTGCTTTGGTCAGTTCATACGCACGATGTCCAATGCCGTACTCATCCAAAACCCAAGAAAATGAGCCAAATGTGTTAGTCGTAATAAAATCCGCTCCGGCAGTCAAATAGGCATGAAAAATTTCGCTTAAAACTTCAGCACATGTAACATTTAAAAGTTCATTGCACCCTTCGTTATCTTCCCAAGCCTCTTTAGGAATTTTTTCATCTCTTTGTTGAAGCTGTGTACCCATTGCACCATCGATAATAAGCGGTCTATTTTCTATGGTTTTTAGGATGTACTCTTTTGTTGTCATAAAGTCTCGTTTTTCACTTATTTTATCAAAATTGAGCATAAAAGAGACTTTGTAATTAGTGTTAATTTGTTATAACAATTATTATAATATGTAATTAAAAATCATATTTTGGTATAATATTGTCAAAATAGAGATAAAGGGTAGTATATGAATGAAAAAAATGTTGGTATAAAAATACCGACTTCATGGAGAATTAAAAGATATTATCTCTTTATATTTTTAACAGTTGTATCTTTAGTTTTGCCATGGATAAAGATAGATGAGAGTTACTTTTTTTTACTAAATTTTGACAAACTGGAGCTTCATCTTGCCTTTGTCAAGTTCGATATGCAGGAGCTGTACCTTTTACCGTTTTTACTTATGATACTTTTTTTAGGCATTTTTGGCATGACCGTTATGGGCGGTCGTGTTTTTTGCGGATGGATTTGTCCTCAGACTATATTTCGAGTAATTTATCGTGATCTTATAGAAACAAAACTTTTAAAACTTAGAAAACGAATAAAAAATAAACAGCTAGAACCGGATATGAGCATATTTCAAAATAAAATCAAGAAAGCTGCGGCGATTTTGATTTGGACCGCTCTGGCTTTTCTTGCAAGTGCCGATTTGATTTGGTATTTTGTTCCGCCGGAAGATTTTTTTAACTATTTGGCAAATCCGCTAGATCATATGATTTTAGTCGGAACGCTCGCGGCATCGGCAATATTTCTGATATATGACATTGTTTTTTTGCAGGAGGATTACTGTATCTATGTATGCCCTTACTCTAGAGTTCAGTCAGTTTTATATGATGAAAATACCGTTATGGCGCTCTACAACACAAACAGAGGCGGGCATATCTATGATGAGCATAAAGTTAAGCAGTTTACTAAACAAAAAGATATTCAGGTAAATGAGCCGCATGCGGAGTGTACGGCATGCGAGAGCTGTGTAACGGTTTGTCCTACGCACATAGACATCCGTAAAGGTCTTCAGCTTGAGTGTATTAACTGCCTAGAGTGTGTTGATGCTTGTACGGTTGTTATGGGCAAACTTGGCAAACCTTCGCTTGTTACATGGTCTAGCGAGTATGAAACAATAGATAAAAAAGGCAAAACGCAATATCTGCGTCCAAAAATTATTGCGTATATTGTTCTGCTTGTAGGCTTGCTTGTGGGCATGGTTTTTATGGGCGGAAACAAGGAGCATATGCTTCTTAACATCAACAAAGAAAACAGACTATACTCCGTTCAAAAAACAGGTGACGGCAGAGTTGCAGTTGATAATGCGTATGAATTTTTAATGCAAAATACACAAAATGATAAGATGAGTTTCTACTTTGAAGTGATTTTGCCAAAAGATGTAAAAGGCAAGGTGGAAATATTTAAACCAAAAGAGGCTTTTGATATCACACCGGGTGTTAAAAAGAAAAAGATAGTGGTTTTAAGAACATATGATGCGTTGGTAGAGGATGGCAGACATGACACCATCATCCCGATAACAATTCGTGCCTACGCCCTTGGACATGAGGATAAAATAGTAGTTTTTAGAGAGTCTACTTTTACATATCCAAGAGCCGATGTAATCAAAAATATAAAATAATCTATTAGGAGTTAAATTCGGCATATTTTCGTAAAAAAATTACGAATGCCACGCTCCCGCGATGATGGTCATAAGATCTTGATTCGCTTTAACACTGCTAATCGAGTCAATAGCAATACCGTCTGAATTTTCATAAGACAACATAAGAGATAAACCGTCTTGGTACATTGCTAGATTCCCGCTCCAAACTTTTGCAATGTACCAAATTACTCTTGTGATAGTGCTACCTCTTTGGAAGAGTAAGCTGACTCACCAAGATAAGTATCTTTGTCATAATTGTCGATACCATGACCTGTATATTCTGTCCCAGCCGATTCTATATGAACTTGTAAATAATATGTTGTTGCCATTGTTTTATCCTTTGTGTTTTATTTAATGTTTTGTGTCGTATCTATTTATATGAAAATTTATAGATACACCTTTTGGTAGTTCCACATCCTCTAGACTCTCTACCCTTACATGATAGTTTCTCAGCCTTTGCAGGTCGGCTATCATGAGAGTTTTACCGTATCCACCACCATAAAGAGGTGCTGATACTACAAGCTCTATTTTTTCTCCATCTTTAAACTCTTTTTTGGAGTCTTCAGAAACAAAATCAGTATTAGGTATCAGACGCGTCCAAACAGTCACATCATTACTCGCCCAGCCAAGCGGGGTAAGAGTGATTTTTACCTTAAAATAGGGAGTGATCTTTTGTGGATGACCGCGAAAAATATAACCATTAATCTTATATTCTTCGCTACTTGAAGTATCCCAGTCAATACCAGCAAATATATAAAATCCCACCAACGGCCCCCAAATATTCCAAGGTGCTTGAAAGTCAGTCTCATAAACTGTCCCTTTCTTTGAAAAATCCACTGGTACAGTTAATGGTACCTTTTGGTATTTTTCACCGTCTGCATCAGAACCGAAAAGTGTTAATGCGCTTAGCATCAAACTTAGTAAATACTTCATATTTTCAAACTCCTTTTAGTTTTATTTTATTTATTTTTTTTGCTTGTAGATTCATCTAAGCTGCACTTTTTTTAAACCAAATATTATTTAAACACATAAAAAAATCATTTTTTATAGTAGCAGTTTTTAAAGAGTGTATAATCAGATATTGTGAATTATTAATATTATTTGATGGGCTCGTGAGGTTTTGTAACTGCTAAGTAGTTTTTAGAGAGTCTACTTTTACATATCCAAGAGCCGATGTAATCAAAAATATAAAATAATCTCTATTTAAAATATAATTCGATAGACTTTAAAAGTTTCGTTTAAAGGTCTGTCGATGTTTAAAAAAATATTACTCTCATTAATAGCTCTCTACGCATTTATTGGCTTTGTAATTCTGCCAATCGTATTAAAATCACAAATTGTAAATATAGTTTCAAACAAAACAGATGCAAATCTATCAATTGAGAGTATCTACTTTAATCCATTCTTTTTCAAGCTCGAAATAAACGGTGCAGAACTTAGGGATTTGAACAATAAAGAGCTGGTCTCATTTGACTCCCTAAAGATAGATTTGGAGCCGCATTCACTGATGAAATCAGCCCTACATGTAAAAAGTATATCAATCGATAAGCCTAAATTTTTTGTAGTTTACTTTAAAGATAGAACATTCAACTTTAGCAAGCTTCTTAAAGAGAGCGGTGATAATGAAAAAGATGATGCGCAGGAAGATTTCAAACTGCCTAGAGTCGTTGTCGATGCCATAAGCGTAGACGGAGGAGTGGTTGATTATCAGGACTTTACAAATCCGACAAAATTTGAATTTGAAATAGATGAGATAAATTTTAAACTAACTAATATCGATACAAATGATTTTAATTCCAGCGATGCAACTCTTAGATTTAACTCTGCCTTGGGTGATGGAGGCTTTGTTGATTTTAGAAGCAGGGTTGTAGGTTTTAAACCGCTTGTCGTGGAGGGAAGCCTCAAGTTTGAAGCAAGCAAGCTCTATACGCAGTGGAAATATATGCAAGATAGGTTGGGCATAGAGGTTGCAGACGGAAAGGTTTCATTTGGCGCGGATTACCATCTTAATGTAGATGATTTAAACTCAACAATTATAGAAAATATGTATCTAACCTTAGATAATTTAAGAGTTAAGCCAAAAAAGAAGCATAACGATATCTTAAATCTAAAATCTTTTAGCGCAACCGATATAACCATAAAACCGATGGCGCAAAATGTACATGTAAAAAATATTTCATTCAACTCTTTAAATGCCAAAATAAAAAGAGATATTAACGGGGAGATAGATTGGGTCGGCTATCTAAAAAACGAGCAAGAGGGCTTGGAGGATGAAAAAGCAGTAAAAAAAGCAGATAGCAAATCCGCCCCTTGGAGTGTTACCGTAGATAGTGCTGCTTTTAAAAAATTTGCTCTTGATGTAGAAGACAACAGTGTTTCGCCTGCCGTAAAAACTAAACTTAACGAGTTAAATGTGTATTTTAAAAATTTAACTCTTTTAGGCGAAAAACCGCTTACATACAAGATGGATTTGCTCCTAAATGACAAAGCGTCATGCAGTTCACAAGGAAGCGTTAAACATAAGAGTTTAGAGGTAAATTCATATCTAAAATGCAGTGATTTAGACATTGTCCACTATCAGCCCTACATAGACCAAATCGCTGCAAAAGAGCTAAAAACATATAACATCGCACTTAAAAATGCTCTTGGGAGCTTTGACGCAAATCTTACTCTTAAAGATGAAAATTCGGTGATAAATGCATTGGTTAGCGGTGCAAATTTAACTATTGATAATTTTGTTTTAGAGAGAAAAGATAACAGTGAAAAGTTGGCAGATTTTAGAAGTTTTGATGTAAGAGGTATAAATCTAAGCACTAAAACAAAAGATATAACGGTAGAAAGAGTGGCTCTTAACGATTTGGCTTTTGATATTCAAAAGGAGAAAAATAGTACCTATAATTTTAATGGTTTGGTAGAGGCAAAAGAGAACAATGTTACCAAAAAAAGCAGTTCAAACGATGTAAATGAGACACAAAAGAAACCTTACCTTGTAAAATTAAACTCTTTTGATTTAAATTCTGCAAGGGTAAATTTTGATGACAAAAGTGTAGGGAAGGGTACAAAAACAGTTATAGATAAGATAAATTTAGCGCTTAAAAATATAGACTCAAGGGAGAACAGCTGGCTTAACTACACGCTTTCGCTAAGGGTAAACTCTAAAGGAGAGGTTAAGTCCAGCGGAGATATAAAACATACTCCTCTGGAGCAAAAAGGGGCAATTGAGTTAGATAAAATCTCACTAAAAGAGCTTACTCCATACATTGTGGAAGTGGCATTTTTAAAAGTCAGCGATGGATACCTCGGCTTAAAGGGTAAAACTACCTATAAGCAAAAAGATGAAAAGCCTTATGCAACCGTTAACGGAAGTTTAGTGGTCAATAATTTTTTCTTGCATGACAGCAGAGACAATAGCACGATAGCCTCATTTTTAAAAGCCAATTTAAAATCATTTAATTATAAAACAACTCCCAACTCTTTATACATTAATGAAATTCTCCTTGACTCATTTTATCTGGATGCGCAAATAGACAAAGACAAAAGTATGAATCTTGCAAAACTTATGAGAGAAAAAAAGCCCGAAGATAAAAAAGAGGTAAAAAAGAGCAGCGAATCCAAAAAAGCGGATGAAGAGAAATTTACATTCAAACTGCTAAATCTCAAAGTCTCAAACGGCAGTGCAAATTTTGCCGACTACTCTCTGCCGATAGATTTTAAGACACATATACATGATTTAAACGGGAATGTTTATGCAATCTCCAACAACAAAGGCGAGGTAAGTTATGTTGATGTTGACGGGGCGGTTGATGAGTACGGCTCTACAAAATTGCAAGGAAGTATTGAGACATCTGATTTCAAATCATTTACGGATATAAATTTTAACTTTAGAAATCTAAGCCTTGACTCTTTTAGCGGGTACAGTGCCCAATTTGCCGGATATAAGATTGACAAAGGAAAGCTTTTTCTTGATTTAGGGTATAAAATTCACAACTCCGAGATGTTGGGCAAAAACAGCCTTATTATAAAAAACATTGAACTTGGAGATGAAATAGAGGATGAAAATATAACAAAACTGCCGCTTGGTTTTGCCATAGCGCTTCTTGAAGATAGTGAGGGTGTTATAGATATAAATATGCCTGTTGAGGGAAATCTTAATCAGCCTGACTTTAAATATGGGGCAATGGTGCTTAAGACATTTGTCAATCTTATTGTAAAAGCCGTTACATCGCCGTTTAGATTTTTGGGCGAAGCTTTGGGAATTAGCGGTGAAGATTTAAAGTTTGCGGAGTTTGAGCCTTCTGAGTTTTTGCTTCTGCCGCCAGAGAGAGAAAAGCTTGACAATGTTGCGCAAATCATGCTTAAAAAACCTAAACTCTCTCTTGGAGTTATCGGCGGTTTTGATAGCCAAAAAGATAAAAAAGCGATTCAGGCAAAAAAAGTGACTCAAGAGATATTGAAAAAAAGCGATAACAAAAATATTGTAACGATTAAAATACTTGAAAATATTTGCAGCGAATTTGTCGGCAAAGACAGACCAAAAGCCCTCAAAGAGGAGCTTGAGAAAAAGTATAAAAAAGAGGTGTTTACAGCTGAGTACCAAAAGGGGCTGTTGGCAATTTGTACGGATGCCCAGAGCGTCTCACCTGATGAGCTGAGAGAGCTGGCAAATAAAAGGGCTAGAGTTATTGGGGAGTATCTTGTTCAAACAAAAAATATAGATAGTTCAAGGGTCACTTTGCATGAAGTAAAAGAGATGGATGATGCAGATGAGAAGTGGGTAAAAACGGCGCTTGAGATAGAGGTAAAATAAATATTGTGATACTTTTTTGATATAATTTGCTTTTTAAATAAAAGGAATTAAATGGCGTTTTCACCAAAAAACAGAAAAGGCACTATCAACGGAGTTCTTTTCGTAGCTATTTTTGCAGCAGCCGCGACTATGATTTCAGATATAGAGTTTGTACGCGCTCTTGGAATTTCACCCCTTGTTATCGGTATAGTCATCGGTATTTTTTACGCAAATACGCTTCATAACAACACTCCAAAAGAGTGGAGCAGCGGAATAACATTCAGCGGTAAAAAGATTTTACGATTTGCTATAGTTTTTTACGGATTTCGCATAACTTTTCAGCAGATTGCCGAGGTAGGAGTAGAGGGTTTTATGGTCTCTTTAATCATGCTCTCAACTACTTTTGTGTTGGGAACTTGGGCGGGGCAGAAGCTCTTTAAGATGGATAGAGACACCTCAATGCTTAGTGCTGCGGGAGCTTCCGTTTGTGGCGCGGCAGCTGTTTTGGCAACTGAACCTGTTTTGAGAGCAGAGGAGCATAAGGCGGCAATTGCGGTTTCGATGGTTGTTCTCTTTGGAACGATAGCGATGTTTTTATATCCGGCACTCTACAATATGGGTGTTTTTGATATGAGTGCAAAAGAGTTTGGCATCTATGTAGGTGGAACTATTCATGAAGTGGCTCAAGTTGTAGCGGTTCCTGCTTCTGTGCCAAATGCAAGTGCAGAGATGGCTAACTCGGCTGTAATCGTAAAGATGACGAGAGTTATTATGATTGCGCCGATGCTTATTATTTTAGGAATTTACCTCTCATACAGTGCAAAGAGAAGCGGAGGCGAAGCCGGCGGTGTTAAGCTTGTTATCCCTTGGTTTGCAGTCTATTTCATAGGTATGGCCGGATTTAATTCACTGGGGATTGTTCCTCAAAATATTGTAGATGTTATAAACCAAATAGATACTTTTTTACTGACAATGGCAATGACGGCACTTGGAATTGGTACCGTGTTTTCGAAGTTTAAAGGTCTTGGTTTGGCACCGATTTATAGTGCTGGTTTGATGTTTGCATGGCTTATGGTCGGCGGTTATTTTATAACAAAATGGGTTGTGGCACTGTTTTGACATATTGTAACTTTTAACTAAAAAATTATATAATAGAGAAATTATAGAAACGGAGCCAGTAAGATGTCATATTTGCCAAATACGCTTAACTCTTATTGGCTCTGGAGAGAAGTTTCATCAAAGCTGGGCGTATCAAATCCTACTTATAAGTACTGGATGGATACTCCTAGTTTAAAGCTCAACAACAAATATCTTTTTATACAAAAAAATACCCTTCCGCAAAAGCATGCGCATGTTGAAAAGATACTTACAGACCTCTCTGGGCATCTGCCTATAAAGTTCGCTTCTGATAAACTGCATGTAAACGAGCATATATTCTCATACGATAAGATGAAGCTCTATAAAGAGTTTGAGTATAAATTTGTAGAGGATGTAAAATTTGTAAATATCAAAAAATTCTTTACGGAGTTTGGCATAAAAGTAAACAAAAATTCAATTATCCAGCTTGGAAAGATTAGAGATTTGGAGATAAGTCCGGATTGTACATTTTATAATCTAAAAAATGATTATGGTGTGGTGGTGTACGAATAATGAATACATTGTTTTTAGAGTTTGACGACCCGCTTTTTGGGATTATTATATTTTTTGTTCTCATATTTGTGATAACATTTTTTTCATACTGGTTTGCAAGATTTAAAAAAAAAGAGGATTATAAACACCTCGATAAATTTCTAAAACAGTTTCACTCTCTGCCGTCTCAAAATGAGTTGAAGGTGTTGATTACAAAGGGGGAACTCTCCGAAAAATCTTGGCTTCTGCTCGCCAACGCATATACAAAAAACGGCAATTATGAAAAAGGCATCGAGATATATAGGGAGCTTTTAAAAGTAGGGGATAAAGCAAATTACAGGGATACTCTCTTTTTGCTTGGCAAAACTTACTTTAAGGCTGGTTTTCTTGAGCGTGCAAGACAGATTTTTCTAGAGATACTAAATGGCAATCCACGAACACCGCAAGCGCTAAACTATCTGCTTTTGGTATATGAGCAGATGAAAGACTATAAACAAGCTATTGAAGTACTAGAACCTCTTGGTGAGCTTAAAAAAGATATTACGCTTGAGAGTGCATATCTAAACGCCCTTCTTGTTTTAAATAATCCGGAGATCTCTCCGGAGGCTAAGGTTTATGAGCTGCTCAAGATATATAAGAGCTCAAAGCAGTTGACCTATCTTATCTTTGAGTATATATTTCGAGTCAATCCAAAAGTTGCGTGGGAAAATTTTGATACATCCAAAGCGGAGCTGCTGATTGATGTATTGTGGAATTGCGATAAAAAGGATTTGAATTTTGATATAATAATGCAAAATGGCTATTTAAGGGAACTTTACACCGCTAAAGGTTACATTAAAGAGGCTGTAAGAAGTTCTGTTTTTGAGCTTGATGTGCTTATGAATCTTGACTCAAATGTTAATGCAACGCTTGGTTTTGAGTATATATGCAATAACTGCAAAGTAGTTTTTCCGTTTGCTTTTCATCGATGCAGCAGTTGCCATGCCATAGATACATCCAGAGCAGAACTCTCTCTTGTTAAAGATTATCACAAGGATTTTAGTGAAGAAAATAACTCTTTTCAGTGACGGCAGCGCTTTGGGAAATCCCGGTCCGGGGGGATATGCGGCAATCCTTAGATTTGGAGATAAAGAGAGAGAAGTTTGCGGCGGAGAGCTCCATACTACAAACAACAGAATGGAGCTTTTGGCTGTTATAGAGGGTTTGAGAGCTTTAAAGGAGCCGTGCAGAGTGGAAATCATCTCAGACTCTTCATATGTGGTTAAAGGGATAAATGAGTGGCTTATCGGTTGGATAAAAAGAGATTTTAAAAAAGTAAAAAATCCGGATTTATGGATGGACTATTTAGGAGTTTCAAAAGGGCATAAGATAAATGCTATATGGGTTAGAGGGCATAATGGACACACCGAAAATGAGAGATGCGATATTTTGGCAAAAGAAGAAGCCCAAAAAATGAAAGAGGCGTTGTGATGAGTAAAAATATAGAAGTATTAGAGAAAACTTTAGGATATAAGTTTAAAAATGAGAAGCTCCTTATCGAAGCGCTGACACACAAAAGTCACAAGCAGCCCTACGATAATGAGCGACTTGAATTTTTAGGTGATGCTGTTTTGGATTTGATTGTCGGAGAGTACCTGTTTTTCAAATTCCCTGGCTCCGATGAGGGAAAACTTTCAAAAATAAGAGCCTCTTTGGTAAACGAGAACGGGTTCGAAAAACTGGCTCGCTCTATAAACCTTGGAGAGTATATACAGCTATCAAATGCCGAGGAGAACAACGGAGGAAGAGAGAAAGCGTCCCTTCTCTCAAACGCTTTTGAGGCGATAATCGGAGCAATTTATCTTGAATCGGGACTGGATGTTGTAAAGAAGATAGCTATTGATTTGATAGAAAAAAATCATAAAGAGATATCGCTTGATTCGTTATTTAGGGATTTTAAAACTTCCCTTCAGGAGCTGACACAGGCAAGATTCGGAGAGACTCCTGAGTACAGAGTAGTTGCAAGCCGTGGACCTGACCATCAAAAAGAGTTTGAAGTAGCGGTTATTATAGAGAACAAAGAGTATGCAAGGGCTATGGGAAAAAGTAAAAAAATTGCTCAACAAGAGGCGGCGGAGATGGCGCTTATGTTGTTAAAGAAGGAAATAGTGTGAATAGTTTTGGTCAAAAATTAAAATTTAGTACTTTTGGAGAGTCTCACGGCAAAGCGATTGGGTGCTTGCTTGATGGAGTTCCTGCCGGACTTGATATAGATGAAGAGTTTATTCAAAAAGAGCTTGACCGCAGAAAACCCGGTAAAAGCGAGTTTGAAACTCAAAGAAAAGAGGAAGACAAAGTTGAGATTTTAAGCGGTGTTTTTGAAGGAAAAAGTACGGGAACACCGATTGCGATGGTTATCTACAACACAGACCAAAAATCCAATGATTACTCAAATATAAAAGATGTATTTCGCCCCGGACATGCTGATTTTACCTACTTTTACAAATACGGCATAAGGGATTACCGCGGAGGCGGACGAAGCTCTGCAAGAGAGACTGCGGCAAGAGTTGCGGCGGGAGCAATTGCAAAATTGATGTTAAAAGAGCTGGATATTGAAGTCTTAAGCGGTATCTGCGAGGTTGATGGTATTAAATCGCTCAGTTATGATTACGAGGCGGCAAAAAAAAGCATAATATATGCGCTTGATGCTTCTAAAGAAGAGGAGCAAAAAGAGGCAATACTAAGAGCTAAAAACGAGCATGACTCCGTTGGCGGGGTATCCAGAGTTCTTATTAAAGGTGCTCCAAAAGGCTTAGGGCAGCCGCTTTATTATAAAATGGATGCGATTTTAGCAGATGCCATGATGGGCATAAATGCCGTTAAAGCCGTTGAGATTGGTGATGGAGTTTTAAGTGCGTCGCTAAAGGGCTCACAAAATAATGACGAGATAAGAGCTGACGGATTTGTTACAAATCACTCCGGCGGGATTCTAGGCGGAATAAGCAACGGCGAGGATATTGTAATGAATGTCTACTTTAAACCCACCCCCTCTATCTTCAAAGAGCAAAAAACCGTTACCTCTAAAAATGAGGAGGTTAACTTCTCATTAAAAGGACGACACGACCCTTGCGTTGCCATAAGAGGAACCATAGTTTGCGAGGCAATGGCAGCTTTGGTTATAGCCGACATGTTACTTTTAAATATGGGCTCGCAAATGCAAAGAGTAGTTAAATATTATAAATAATAGTAGTTTTACAACTACTATTTATCTTTTTGCTCAAGAGCATTTTTAGCAGATTTTATAGCGCCGTTGAGTGCTGTTTTGGCAACTCCCCAAGCCTGAATCCCCATTCTTTTTGCCTCTTTTGCTGTTTCAGATTTAAGAGCTGTATCTGCTTTTTTGACTGCTGTTTTTGCCAGTTCGGAAAATCTCTCTTTCATAACCTGTGCAGTCTCTTTTGAGATGTAGATTAACTCCTCAAGATCATAATGCATTTTTTTGTTAAGTTCTACCAAAATTTTTCTTATAGCCGGATTGCTCTCGTTTGCTTGAGTTTGAACAACTTGCAAAAACAGAGTATCTGTCTGGTTCAAATCTTCCATGATGGTGTCATAATCCTCAATAAGAATATGCTTTGCCTCCAGCGGCATATAAGCCAATCTCTTTTTAAATCTATCAATTGATTGAAGAAGTCCGGCTCTCATTCCTTTGAGCGTAGCTTCTAAAATCTCTTCGGATATGTTGGGAGTAGCTTCTGCTATATCTATGCTTGAGTGCAGAATTGTCGAGAGGATTTTTCTAACTCTTATGGTGTTTAGAGTTCCCTCTTTGATGGTTTGATAAGTCAGCTCTTTTATAACCTCTTGAATAGTCTCTTTTGCTTCGCTGTCTTTTGATTTTTCCAAGGCTGTGATGATTGCACCCTCAACGGTTTCTCCAAGCAGGTCAAAAAGGTCTATTGATTGAAGTTTTACTTGATGAAGTTTTGAGAGCGTTTGAACATCATCTTTATCTATTAGAGACTCTATATCATTAAAAATCGCATATTTTATCTCTTGAAGCTCATGCGATTTCTTCTCCAAACTCTTCTCTAGAAGCTCTTTTTGCAGAAGAATCTCTTCAAGCTCATCCCGTAGTTTTTTTGTTCTGTTTCCTATTATATCCGCAGTTACATCCTTCATCTCATGAAGATTTAATTTACCAAATTCAATATTTTGCAGCTCTTGTAAACTCATTGTAAACTCCTTTTAAAGTACCATTTTTATATGTTGATGAGCCTTTAGCGCCTCATAGATGAAATTTCTGTCATCTTCATTATGTACAAGTATATCAAGATTCATGCTTATATACTTACCGCCTTTGGAGCTGTTTGAGTGAGCAAGCTTATGCTCTCTCTCGTAGATAACATCTCGAATAGCCTGCTTTAGCGCCTCAACTTCACTGGCAATCAGCTTGTATGACCAAGAGCATGGATAGACAAGCTCCAGCTTCTCTTCTCTAGCGTTGATAATCTCCACTTTTGCCTCCTGCTTTTTTTTCCAGCTGAACATTGCGGATAATCATACTTTTATCTATCGCCTTTACCATATCGTAAATCGTTAGAAGCCCGATGCTTGTTCCCGTCAGTGCTTCCATCTCAACGCCTGTTTGACCGGTAAGTTTTGCCGTAACTGTCAGTTTAAATCCTGGAAGTTCTGAGAGCTCCTCGACATCGCAGTTAATCCCGCTCAAATTTAGCGGGTGGCACATCGGTATAAGTTCGCTCGTCTTTTTTGTTCCCATGATTGCAGCAATTACGGCAGTTTGAAGTACGGGACCCTTTTTTGTTTTTTGCGTAACTATGGCATCGTAAGCGTCTTGACTCATCTCGATTATACCGCTTGCAACGGCAACTCTAGTTGTGGAGTTTTTATCACTGACATCTACCATCTTCGGTCTGTCTTTTTCATCTAAATGGGTTAAATTCATATCTTCTCATTTTATTATAAAATTGTTAAGTAAAGATTATATCAAATAGTTGATAAATAACTCTTCTCTTAAATGTGCCAAAGAAATAATGGATAAAAGCTACTACTTTCTAAACTTCAGGGTCAAATCTTTATACTCTTTGAGGGTACGCTCCAGCTCATTTAAAAATACATCCGGTGCATAAATAAGCAAATCTTGGATTGCGTAAAATCTATCTTTTGGTACGCTTGAGGTAATTTTGTCTTCACAAACCTTTGCTTTTAAAAACTCTTTTTCTTCGCTTGTTATAGACTCTGCAAGGTACTTTAAAAATATTTTTCTAGCTCTCGCACTGTCATCAAAAAGCAGTTGTTCAGGAATGTTTAACACTTCTGCTATATAGGGAATAAGTTCGATTTTTATGCCTATTCTGCCATTTAGGTAAGCGTAGATTGTATTTTCAGATGGAACTGAACCTGTATTTTTAAGCTTAACTTCCAATTGTATTAATCTCTCAGCAAATTCTTTTTTTGACATTTTTTTGTCTTTTAAATACAAATTTATCTTTTCATACACTTCCATAATTGTACACTACCTATCTTTTTACGAAAATAGTACAAAATGTAACAATATCCATTGTACAATAAAGCAAATAGATAGCTAATAAATAATACAATTCTGTACTTAAAGTACAAAAGGCGTATTTTTGCTCTTCAACTCCTACGAATTCATCTTTCTTTTTCTTCCTTTTACCTTTTTTATCTACTTCTATCTTTTACATAAGAGGCTTGCAACTGCAGCGAAGGGTTTTTTAGTTTTTGCATCTCTATTTTTTTATAGTTGGTGGAATATTGCCTATCTGCCCCTCATTCTCTTATCTATACTTTTTAACTATGCGGTTGGAAACTCTCTCAATGAAAATTTTAAAAAAGTAAGAGTGAGCAAAAAAACGCTTCTTTGGTTTGGAGTAGTTGCAAATTTTGCTTTGCTAGGCTATTTCAAATACAGTGACTTTTTTATACAAAATCTCAATTTAGCTCTAAGTAGCAATGTTGGGCTTTTACATCTTGTTCTTCCTCTAGGAATTAGTTTTTTCACATTTACACAAATAGCCTATTTAGTAGATAGTTACAAAGGTGAAACTGCAGAATATGACTTTTTAAACTACGGCTTGTTTGTGACATTTTTTCCGCATCTTTTAGCTGGACCAATTTTACACCATAGTGAGATGATGCCTCAGTTTGCGAGTAAATGGAACATGGTAAAAAATTACCGCAATGTTGCGATGGGACTTTTTCTCTTTTCTATCGGCTTATTTAAAAAAGTAGTTATTGCAGATACCTTTGCAGTATGGACAAACGCAGGGTTTGACACGGCGACAACGCTCAACTTATTTGAAGCATGGGCGACAAGTCTCTCTTTTACATTTCAACTCTATTTTGATTTTAGCGGTTATACGGATATGGCAATCGGTGTGGCACTTCTCTTTAACATAAGACTACCTATAAATTTCAATTCTCCATATAAAGCTCTTAATATTCAAGATTTTTGGAGACGATGGCACATTACACTTTCTCGTTTTTTGAGAGATTATGTTTATATTTCACTAGGCGGAAACAGAGGAAGCAGTTTCGCAACCTACAACAATCTTCTAGCAACCTTTATAATAGGAGGCATCTGGCATGGAGCTGGATGGACATTTGTGTTTTGGGGATTTTTACATGGAGTGGCTTTGGTTGTGCATAAATTCTGGAGCAGATTTGGTTTACACATGCCAAAAGTTATAGCATGGTTTATTACTTTTAATTTTGTGAACATCGCATGGGTGTTTTTTAGAGCCAAGGAGTGGGAGGATGCGGTTAGGGTAATATCATCCATGTTTAGTTTTGATAATGTTGTTTTAGCAAATTCTTTATCATCTAAATTATCATTTTTACAAGATTATGGAATTACATTTGGTGGTTGGGTAGCAAATGTTGATAGTGATGGTGGTAAATTTTTACTACCTTTATTGCTACTTGGATTTATCCTCATCTTGTTTTTCGGAAACTCAAATCAAAAACTAAAAAGTTTCAAGCTAAGCTATAAAACAGCACTATTCGCTGGAATAGCTTTTATCGGTGGTGTTTTATCACTTAACAAAGTATCTGAATTTTTATATTTTAACTTCTAGGGGCAATGATGAATAGCAAAAAGTGGATTAAAATATTTCTGATTTTTTCGGTTTTAGGGGTTGGATTTGCTGGGGCTGTTAATTTTGTTGTTGACCCAGGCTATATATACCTTAAAAAAAATTTCAATAATAATGTGGATGAATATGCAAAAAAATTATTTACATCTGAAAAAGGGCTAATAGCAACTGGATGGAATGAAAGAGTTGTTAAATCTGCAATGGCAAAATATGCAGGTAATTTTGATTGTGTAATTTTAGGTTCCAGCCATATTATACAAATTTCTCAAGTGCGACATACTGGAAACATTCAACAAGTTTGTCCAAAATTATTAAATTTAGGTGTAAGTGGAGCAAGCTTAGAGGATTTAATAGTATTCACTGATATTATATTTGAGAATGATTCAAAACCTAAAAAAGTGTTCATTGATATTGCTCCTTGGACATTGAAATTCGGAATGGACAAGCGGTACCAAATCAATCAATTTCACTATGATAATTTAGTTAATATATTAAACGATAAAACGAAAAAACTAAATTATTTTGACTATAAAGCATCTTTAATAAAAAATATTTTTAATTTGGAATATTTTATAAATAGTTTAAAAGAATTAAAAACAGCCTTTAAAATATCTAAAATCAAATATCCAAAAACTGATTTTCAATATGTTGATGGTTATATTGAAGCAATCAATCTTGTTGATGGTAGCTATTTATATGATTCAAAAACAATTGTAAAATATAAAGAGGAAATACAAAATATTAAAGCTGGAGGCGGTGATTATAAAATTGATGGGAAAATATATGATAAAGATGCAGTTGAGTTATTTACAAGTATGCTTGATTTATATCAATCAAAAGAGATTGAAGTAAATTTTATTTTGACTCCATATCATCCAAATGTATTTAAGGCTGGGCTAACGAAACCGGTGGAGCATATTCATGAAATAGAAAAATTAGCACATCAAATTTCTAATGATTATAAAATAAAAATATATGGATCATTTTTTCCAGATAATCTTGGCTGTAAAAATGAAGAATTTTTTGATTTCATGCATGCATCAGGTGATTGTCTAAATAAAATTAAATTTTCTTCTTTAAAATTCTCAAGCGAAGCGCAGAAGCCGTCAGTTTTTATGAAGTAATAGTAAAAGACAACCTGAGCCCTGAGCTTGTCGAACCACGAACGGTTCGCTACAAACGAAAAGGTGAGTTATTTTTAATAAATCAAGTTTAAATTTATATCCAATAAGATATAATTTTGTCATGAAATGGAAAATCAATTATTATCATAATCAAAATAATAAATCACCAGTCAAAGAGTGGCTGGAGACAGTGGGTCATGAGCCAAAAGCTGAAATATTTAAGATTTTTGAGATGCTTTCAACATATGGTGTTGAACTTGGTTTGCCATTTGTAAGACCGATTGAGAATAAGCTTTATGAAGTAAGAGCAAAAGACAAATCCGGTATTTATAGAGTTTTGTATTTTGCGTACAAAGAAAAAACTTTTGTGATGCTTCATGGGTTTCAAAAGAAAACCCAGACAACCCCACGGAAAGAGATAGAAGTAGCATTAAAAAGAATGAAAGAGGTACAAAATGGATGATTTTAGAACACATTTAAAAGAATCTTTACAAGATAAAGAGTTTGAAGCAGTGTATGACAATAAAGAATTACGATATAAAATCATAGATATATTGGTTGGAATCAGAATTCAATACAAACTTTCGCAAGCTGAACTTGCTAAAAAACTAGGAACGACTCAAGCGGTAATTAGCAGGATAGAAAATGGTACTGTAAATGTTGGCATAGATTTTTTGCAAAAAGTAGCAAATACTTTTGGTAAAAAAATAGATATAAAAGTGGCATAAATCCAAAGAGAGAAATCTGCAAAAAATTTAGGTGTTATTACTTCAAAATTGGTTTTAAAAGTTGCAGCGCTTCTTGATATTCGTGAGGGTGGTTGAGGTTTAGAAACGGTTTTTCATCTTCAAACTCTACAAAAACAGTGTTTGATGATTTAAGTAAAAAGCCTAGTTTGTGGCTGTTTTCTTTTGACATGTAGGAAAATTTTTCACTGGTTGAGCGGTGGTAAATTCCGCACATCGGCTGAATGGCGTTTGGTGTTTTGGCTATTGTCGCATCTGCATCTGCATTGTCTGCAAGAACTATCTTCTCTATCTCATTTTCACCGATAAATGGCGAATCAACGCTGATTGCAAAAAAACTTTCGCTAGTCAAATGTTCAAAAATTGCAATAAAACCTGCAGTCGGTGCATAAGTTAAATCGGTTTTTATATCTTCTATAAAATCGGCTTGAAAGTTGAATTTTGATTTTTCTTTGCATGAGATATATACTGTTTTGAATATTTTGCTTAGGCGGGAGAGTTGGAACTCGGCAAGTGTATTGAAAGTGCCAAAAGGGAGAAGAGATTTATCCTCCCCCATTCGGCTTGATTTGCCACCCGCAAAGATGACGCAAGGTATATCAAACATTACTTTTTGATAAGCTCAGCTTCAATTCTTCTATTTTCTGCTTTGCCTTCTTTTGTAGCGTTTGTAGTAGTCGGAGCTTTTTCACCCATACCTTTAGAAGTTACTCTATTTGCATCAACACCCTCTTTAATGATGAGGTTTTTAACTGCATTTGCTCTGTTTTCAGATAGAGTTTGGTTGCTCTTATCACTTCCAACGCTATCTGTATGACCTACGATTTTTGCATCATAGTTAGGCATCTCTTTTAAGAAGTCTGCAAACTCTTTTACTTTTGACTTGTATGCATCACCAACTTTGTAAGATGCAGTGTCAAAATTTACATGTAGATTTACAAGAACTGAACAACCATCGCTATCAACTTTGTGTCCGGCAGGAGTAGTCGGGCATTTGTCAACAGAGTTTAAAACACCGTCTTTGTCATTATCTCCATCTACTGGTGCCGCTACAGGTGCCGGTTTTGGAGCAGGTGCAGGTTCTGGCTTTGGTTCAGGTTTTGGCTCAGGTGCCGGTGTAGGAACAGGAACAATTGCCGGAGCTGCTGCTTGAGCCTTAGGTCCAAACGCAAAGTTTACACCGGCTAAAAGAGCTAAGTTGCTGTCCCATCTGTTGTCGTTGTTTTTTAACATGTAAACAGCTTCAAGTTTTAAAGCTATAGCGTCGGTAAATGGAATTTTTGCTCCAACACCTGCATCAACAAAAACACTGTCTTTGTTCTGTGCTAAGTGCTTGTCGATTGTTTCGTAACCGACACCTATTTTTGATAATGGAGTAAACATACCGATAGCATCATACTCATGAACGCCATTAAGTGCGATACGGTATATATCAGTGCTAATCGCAGAATTTTTATAATCAGCATCTGTGTATAAAACGCTAAGTTCCGGTTTTAAAAGAGCATTACATCCGTTGTATTGGAACTCTGCTCCAACTAAAGTCTGATTCTCTAAATCTAGATTTCCCTCGGCAATGTTATGACCTACAACCGGTGTAACCTCATATTTATAATCTTGCGCAATAGCCATACTTCCAGCTAAAAGAGCCGGAATAAGTAGTAGTTTTTTCATGTTTTTCCTTTAAACTTTTTTGGAATGTTACCTATTTTTTCTTAAAAAGAATTCATTTTCAAATATTAATATCTTTTTAGATTTATCTAGGATCTGTAATATAGCCCTCAACAGCGGAGATTGCCGCAACCGCAGAGTTAGCCAGATATACTTTTGAGCTTCTTGAACCCATTCTTCCGACAAAGTTACGGTTTGTCGTAGAGACTGCCACCTCGTTATCGCCTAAAATACCCATGTAGCCGCCAAGACAAGCCCCGCAAGTAGGATTTGAAACTACCCCGCCTGCATCTACGATTATGTCGATATAGCCGAGTTTATTTGCCTCTCTTAGTATCATCTGTGTTCCGGGAGTAACAATAAGGCGAACATCTTGATGAACTTTTTTGCCTTTAAGTATCTCTGCCGCAACTTTAAGGTCGCTAAGTCTTCCGTTTGTACAGCTTCCTATAAATGCCTGGTCTATTTTGATTCTATCTTTTTGTGCCTGAACAACGCTGTGACCGTTAGAAGGCAGGAACGGATAGGCAATAACAGGGTCAAGAGAAGCGACATCTATCTCTAAAATCTCTACATAAGAAGCATCCGCATCGGAGTAGTGGATTCTAGGCTCTCTTGCTAACTTTTTATCGCTTAAGAACTCTTTTGTAGTCTCATCATAAGCAACGATTCCGCTCTTTGCTCCCGCTTCGATAGCCATGTTGCACATAGAAAATCTATCATCCATCGTGAGGTGTTTTATTGTGCTTCCCGTAAACTCTAAAGTTCTGTAAAGCGCACCGTCAACGCCTATCATGCGAATAATTTCTAAGATAATATCTTTGCCGGTCGTATATTTGCCCGGTTTTCCGCTGAGGACGACTTTGATAGATTCTGGGACTTTAAACCAGTTTCCGCCAGTTACCATGGCAAATGCCAAGTCAGTTGAACCCATGCCGGTTGAGAATGCTCCAAGTGCGCCGTGCGTACAAGTGTGAGAATCTGCTCCGATGATAACATCTCCCGGAACTACAAGCCCTTTTTCAGGAAGAAGCGCATGTTCAATTCCCATATCTTTTTCGTCAAAAAAGTTTTTCAGGTTGTGTTTTTTTGCAAAATCACGACTGATTCTAGCTTGATTTGCGCTTGCAATATCTTTTGCGGGGATAAAGTGGTCAAGAACGATTGAAAAACCGTCCGGATTTGCAAGCTTTGTAGCACCGCTTAGATTAAAAGCGCTGATTGAGATAGGAGTAGTTATATCATTTCCGATAACCATGTCGATGTCGCAGCGGATAATTTCACCCGCATAAACAGCATGACCGACATGTTCAGAAAATATTTTTTCAGTTATTGTTTGTCCCATAATATTAGAGTTCCTTAGATTTTACTTCTTTATTTTCGCGATTATATCATTTTATGTTTTAATCCAAAAAATGTTATATTAAAACAAAAAAAAGATTAAAAATGCAAAACAGTTATAAAAGAGTCGATGCGCACCTATCAAGCCTCGGATACTGCACGAGAAGCGAAGCAAAAAAGTTTTTGAGCAAAAATATGGTATGTATAGACGGAGTTAGGGTTTTTGATGTAAGAGAGAAAGCTTATCACAACGATATTACAGTAGAAAATGAACCTCTTGATGCGGAGAATTTGCTGATTTTGATGAACAAGCCAAGCGGTGCAGTATGCTCTCACAATGATGTCGGAGTGCTTATCTACTCTCTTTTGCCGCAGAGATACCAAAACAGAAATCCAAAAATATCAACTGTCGGCAGGCTGGACGCCGACACAACAGGAGCGATTCTGCTTACGGACGACGGAGAGCTCAACCATAAACTAACCAGTCCAAAAAGCGATGTACTTAAAGTATATGAAGCCACTCTTGTGCAGCCACTTCGCGGCGATGAGACGGAGATATTTGCAAGCGGAGAGCTGATGCTTCACGGCGAAAAAAAGCCGCTATTGCCGGCTAAAATGGAGATAATAAATCCGACACTTGTAAGGTTAGAGATTTGTGAGGGAAGATATCATCAAGTCAAGAGAATGTTTGGCGCAGTGGGAAACAGAGTGGTCGCACTGCACAGGGTAAGTTTTGGAGATTTTAGCGTAGAGGATTTAAAGCCCTCAGAGTATAAAGTTATAAATTTTCCGTAACAGCTAAATCATAAATCTCATATCTAAGAGCTTTTTTCATATATTCTGCCGAACAAAAAAACATTGCTGCAAAAACAGGATTTATTGTGACACAATCATCCTCGATTGTTTCAAAAATTTTAAAGTTAAATCCTGAGTGATTTTCAGTGCCTTTTGCTATAACTGTAAATTCAATAGGTGCTAAAGTTTTTACCATATTTAAAATTTTCTTCTTTTTCTTTAGACTGTCGTTTTGAAGTATGTTGAAATCTTTTCCTTCTGAGCTTTTGTGAGAGCGGATAACATCTTCTAAAACATCAAACTTATCTTTAAAAACTATCTTGTTCCACGATATTTTAAGCTCTTTTGAATCCACTTTACATGTATTTACTATCAAAGCGTTTGGTTTTTTTTCTTTCATTGCCTCAATAAGCCCCAGAAGAAAGTTGGTGCCGCCGACTGAATCGGCACACTTTTTCATTAATAGATGAATAAATGCTTTTGTATCTTCATTTTGTTTGCTAAAATTACACATAAATTGTTCCTAATTTGTTATATATCTAAAATTATAGCTTAAATATTCCATAAATACAGTTTGGCTTAAGCATATCGTAATAACAAACCTATTATCATATCAAAACTAAAAGAAGACAAAAATTGTCTTAATTAAAAAACAACTCAAATTAATGAGGTAAAACATGAAAGTTTACTTAGATAATAACGCTACGACAATGGTTGATCCATTAGTCGTAGAGGTTATGGCGCCATTTTTTAGTGAGATTTACGGTAACCCAAACTCACTTCATAAATTTGGTACAGAGTCGCACCCTGCGTTGAGCAAGGCGATAGACCAAGTTTATAAGGCACTGAATGCAAGTGATAATGACGATATTGTTTTTACATCATGCGCAACGGAGTCAAATAACTGGGTTTTAAAATCAATTTTTGCTGATTATATAGTAAGCGGAGATAAAAATCACATTATTACAACAGAAGTAGAACATCCATCTATCCTTGCAACATGCAGAGCGTTAGAAAAAGAGGGTGTTAAGGTTACATACCTTCCTGTAAATTCTGAGGGTGTTGTCGAGCCGCATGTGGTTAAGAGTTTTATAACTGACAAAACCGCTCTGGTTTCTGTTATGTGGGCTTCAAATGAGACAGGAATGATTTTTCCTATAAAAGAGATTGGCGAAATTTGCAAAGAGAAGGGTGTTTTGTTTCACTCGGACGGCGTTCAGGCAATAGGAAAGATACCTGTTGATTTGCAAGCCGTACATGTCGATTTTGTTTCAATGTCGGCGCATAAATTCCATGGTCCAAAAGGCGTTGGCGCTCTTTATATCAAAAATTCTCAACCGCTCTCTCCTCTTTTACACGGCGGAGCACATATGGGCGGGCGTCGTTCCGGCACGCTAAATGTTCCATATATTGTGGCTATGGGTAAAGCGATTGAACTCGCTACTACAAACATAGAAGAGAAGATGGCATCAATCAGAGCAAAAAGAGACACTTTGGAAGATTCGCTTTTGGAGTTAAGCGATACATTTGTAGTCGGAAATCGCAATAATCGCACACCAAACACGATACTCATCTCTATTAGAGGTGTTGAGGGCGAAGGTATGCTTTGGGACTTGAACAACGGGCAGATAGGGGCTTCTACCGGAAGTGCTTGTGCAAGTGAAGATTTACAGGCAAATACCGTAATGTTGGCAATAGGAGCTGATAGTGAGCTTGCTCATACCGGCATTAGATTAAGTCTTAGCCGCTTTACAACAGATAGCGAAATCGACTATACTATTGCACATTTTAAAAAAGCGGTTGCAAGATTAAGAGCAATTTCTAGCTCGTTTGCAAAAGTTGGTCCGACACCGGGCGGGGAATCAAAAGCGTGTGAGCTACATCATTAGACTTCTTGATATAACCTAAATATTTACTTTATCCCGTTCGCCCTGAGCTCGTCGAAGGGTGATTAATTTATGGTTCGACAGGCTCACCACGAACGGCAAACTGGTTATGCGAGAAATTTATTAAAAATATAAAAAAATTAGGAGAATTACCACTATGGCAAAGAATGATTTACTAGGCGCTTCTTTATGGGATGCCTACTCAAATAAAGTAACAACTCTGATGAATAACCCAAATCATCAAGGTGAGATTACGGAACAAGAGGCAGCAGAGCATGGAAACAGACTTATTGTTGCCGATTTTGGTGCAGAGAGCTGCGGAGACGCAGTGAGGCTTTACTGGGAAGTTGACCCAAAAACTGACATAATCGTAAACTCTAAGTTTAAGAGTTTTGGATGCGGAACGGCGATAGCGAGTTCTGACATTATGACAGAGCTTTGTATCGGCAAGACAGTTAAAGAGGCTGTAAAGATAACAAATATCGATGTTGAGTTTGCTCTTCGCGACAGTCCGGAAATTCCGGCTGTTCCGCCTCAAAAAATGCACTGTTCGGTTATGGCTTACGATGTTATCAAAAAAGCAGCCGGACTTTACTTGGGTGTCGATTCTGAGAGTTTTGAAGATGAGATTATTGTTTGTGAGTGTGCGAGAGTTAGCTTGAAAACCCTTCAAGAGGTTATTAAACTAAACGACTTAACAACGATTGAGCAGATTACTGATTATACAAAAGCCGGCGGTTTTTGTAAAAGCTGTATAAAACCGGGCGGACATGAAAAAAGGGAGTACTATCTAGTGGATATTTTAAGAGACACGCGTCGTGAAATGGATGAAGAGAAGATGAAAGCAGCAGCTGATGCCGGTTCAAAAGGAAATTTTGAATCTATGACTTTGGTTCAACAAATTAAAGCAATTGATGCTCAGATAGATGAGAGTATTCGCCAGTTTTTAATTATGGATGGCGGGGATATGGAAGTAATCGATGTAAAATCAAGTGATGACTATATTGATGTTTATATCAGATATTTAGGCGCATGTAACGGATGCGCGAGTTCTGCAACCGGAACTCTTTATGCGATTGAATCGACTTTAAAAGAGAAACTATCTAAAAAAATAAGAGTATTGCCAATATAATTCCTACTTTTTGTAGGGATTGTTAAGCGGTGAACTCTCACCCATATATCTCACATCTAAAACTGCAATTTCGCACTCAAGCCAAATTTTAAACTCGCCATAAACCCTTCTTTGAGCCTCTTGTATTAGATACAGAGCCTCATCAAAAGTGCCGTTTTCTACATTTACCAAAAAGTTTGCATGCTCTAAGCTAAACTCCATTCCGCCAATTCTAAATCCTTTTAATCCAACGGCTTCAATGAGTCTGCCGGCATAATCGCCAAGAGGATTTTTAAAACAGCTTCCGGCACTTGGAGTAGATGGCTGGTTTGAACGCATTGCTTTAAACATCTCCAATTTATTTTTATCAAATCCATATGCAAGTTCAAAAGTGGCTTCTAAAATCGGAGTTTTAATATCTGTAAACCTATATCCATAGTTGATATCTTTTTTTTGTAAATTTCCACCGCATGTATTAATGGATATAAGAGTGTTAAAAATCTCAAACTCCTTTAATCCGGCATTCATAAAAACAAGTCCGCCCAGTGTTCCAGGAAGATGAGAGAGAAATTCAAAGTTGGCAATGTTATTTTTTTTACAAAAGGAGGCAATTTTTCCTGAGGGCGTAGCGGCTCCGATTTTAAGGGTGTTGTTTTCTATAATAATGAAGTTGTATTTTTTACTAAGTTTAAGAAGAGGCGGAGGCTCTGTGCCCATTAAAATGTTATTGCATGAGCCAATAATGTAGCAATCTTTATAATTTTCATTGCAATTTTCCAATATTGAAACATCCAAGGTGTCCCCGATTTTGATTGAAGAAAATTTAGAGAAGTTAATACGCTGTTTTTTCATTACTCTGCAAATGTTGGCATCATATTAAATATATTTGTTGAATAATCTATCATAACATTTAGCATCCAAGGCATGGTTAAAATGATAACAATAACAACCCCGATGATTTTAGGAATAAAGCTCAGTGTCATCTCGTTAATTTGCGTAGTAGCTTGAAAGATACTGACTGCCAAACCTATAAACATACCGGTTAAAAGCCCGGGAAGCGCCAGCATAAGAGCTATTTTAAATGTTTCAATTC
Organism: Sulfurimonas sp. RIFCSPLOWO2_12_36_12; assembly: GCA_001829675.1. GTDB lineage: Bacteria > Campylobacterota > Campylobacteria > Campylobacterales > Sulfurimonadaceae > Sulfurimonas. The sequence continues at coordinate 30,085 of MIBZ01000065.1, forward strand.
CTAGGGCTATTAGTTTTGCTTCCATTATGAGTTTCTTAAGCTTTTATACTCGGCAGGTATCATAAAATCTTCAGCTTTTATGGGTGAATCGTAAAAACCGTGTTTATAGCCAATTTCAAAAAGTTTGTTTATTGCACTGTACTGAATATCACTTAGTGTAATGGAGTCGTCATTTGCATAAAGTTCAAGGTATTTATCCAGTGTCGGCGCATCAATACGAACTAGATTTCTCTCTAAGAGCATCTCTGAGAGTTTATGCTTATGTTCTCTTGCAACATGTACTGCTTTTGTCAGAGTCTCTTCATACTCTATGGCTTTGTTTAGTGGAATTGAGCGGCTAATTGCCATTCCGCCAAGAGGAAGAGGAAGCTCCTTGCCGGCAAGCTCCTGCCAAATATCCCACATCTCTCGTTCAACCTCAAGCTCACTGTTGTAGGTTAAAATGCTTTCGTGAATTAAGACACCGGCATCTACTTTTCCATCAAGAACTGCATCTTCAATCTCTAAAAAATTCATATAAGTTACCCTCGCATCAGGGTAGGCTATGCGAAAAAGCATCGCATTTGTGGTATGTTCACCGCTAAGAGCAACTTTGAAATTGCGCTTTAGCTTAGCACCTTTTTTTTTGATAACTTTAGGTCCATAACCGTTGCCAAAGCTTACAGCAGTGCGAAGAGGCGCATAATCTTCTCTGATGTGCGGGTAAAGAGCAAAGCTTATGGCAACTATCTCATAAACTCCCTTTAGCGCTTTTTCATTTAGAGTTTGAATATCCTCTGCGATATTTTCAAACTTAACGCCACCCATATCTACCCAGCCAAACTTAATAGCATAATACATAAATATGTCATCAGCATCGGGAGAGTGAGCTATAAGAGTTTTTTTCAAATTATCTGTCCATCTGCAATAGAGATTAAAAATATAAACTAGATTTTAACCAAATAAGGATAAAATCCCACTAATTTATATAAAAATTTCTATGATAAAAATAATATGACAATTTGCCATATTATTTAGCGAAAATATAAAAGTGACATATAATAAGTCTAAATTTAATATTAAGTGAGCCAAAGATGGACGCAAACAAACAAAAATCATTAGACTTAGCGATGAAACAGATTGATAAAGCATTTGGTAAAGGCGCTTTAATGCGACTTGGAGATAAAGAGATTGTTCCAATAGCATCAATTAGCACCGGCTCTATCGGACTTGATTTAGCCCTTGGTATTGGCGGTGTTCCACAAGGCAGAGTCGTTGAGATATATGGACCGGAGAGCTCCGGTAAAACAACTTTAGCACTGCAAATAACGGCAGAGTGTCAAAAAGCAGGCGGAGTTTGTGCATTTATAGATGCTGAACATGCTCTAGATGTCGGATATGCAAAAAATCTGGGTGTAGATGTAGCAAATCTTCTTGTTTCCCAGCCGGATTACGGCGAACAGGCTTGGGATATTGTTGAAACTATTGCTCGCAGCGGCGCGATAGATTTGATAGTTATCGATTCAGTTGCAGCTCTTACCCCAAAGTCTGAGATTGAAGGCGAAATGTCTGATCAAAATGTCGGTGTACAGGCTCGTTTAATGTCAAAAGCACTCCGTAAACTGACGGGTATTTTGCACAAGATGAACTGTACGGTTATATTTATCAATCAAATCCGTATGAAAATCGGTATGATGGGTTATGGTTCTCCGGAGACAACAACAGGCGGAAATGCACTTAAGTTTTATGCTTCAGTTCGCATAGATGTTAGACGAATAGCATCACTCAAACAGGGCGAAAACAGTATAGGTAACCGTGTCAAAGCAAAAGTTATAAAAAATAAAGTTGCTCCTCCGTTTCGTCAGGCTGAGTTTGATATAATGTTCGGCGAAGGAATCTCCAAAGAGGGTGAACTTGTTGATTACGGTGTTAAGCTTGACATCATTGATAAGAGCGGTGCTTGGTTCTCTTACGGGGAAAATAAGCTTGGTCAAGGACGCGAAAATGTTAAGGCGAAGTTTAAAGAAGACCCGATATTGGCAAAAGAAGTAGAAGAGAAAATTAAGATGGCTATGGGTATGAATGATCTCATGGCTATGGACACGGTAGAGATAGCAGAAGCAGATTTATAATCTTGTTTTTGATATTATAAATATAAATTTTATGAGATTTAACAGATAAAAAGAGGTGAGTAAAAAATGTTTATTGATAATATAAGCGCAATTGAAGTAATGGATTCTCGCGGAAATCCAACAGTAAAGGCAACGGTAGAGTTGAGTGATGGAACAAGAGAGAGCGCAATCGTGCCATCAGGTGCCAGTACCGGCAAGCGTGAGGCATTAGAGCTTCGTGACGGCGACAGCAGATATATGGGCAAAGGCGTACTTAAGGCAGTTGAGAATGTAAATAGTCAAATCTCAGATGCTCTTATTGGTCTCTCTCCGTTTAATCAAGCTGTAATCGATGCTACAATGAAAGAGCTTGATGGAACAGACAACTATGGAAATCTAGGTGCTAATGCAGTTTTAGGTGTCTCTATGGCTGTTGCACGCGCTGCTGCAAAAAGTTTGGGAATCCCGCTTTATCGTTATTTAGGCGGTGCTAACGCTATGGTTGTCCCAACGCCTATGTTAAATATTATCAATGGCGGAAGTCATGCTGATAACTCTGTTGATTTTCAAGAGTATATGATTATGCCGGTTGGTTTTGATGATTTTGCAACTTCACTTCAAGCAAGTGCCGAGGTTTATCACAACTTAAAAGCTATTTTAAAAGCTAAAAAACACAATACCGCTCTTGGAGATGAGGGCGGTTTTGCACCTGATTTAAGTTCAAATGAAGAGCCTATTCAAATAATTATGCAGGCAATCGAGGCAGCCGGATACAAAGCCGGAGAGCAGATGGCAATCGCTCTTGATGTTGCAGCGAGTGAGCTGGTAACAGAGGGCGGTTATAAACTTGATAGTGAAAACAGAACAGTAACCTCTGCTGGGCTTGTTGATTACTATGTAGATTTATGCAATAAATACCCGATTGTATCTATTGAAGATGGACTCAGTGAAGATGACTGGGACGGTTGGAAACTTCTTACTGAGAAACTTGGAGATAGAGTTCAGCTTGTCGGAGATGATCTCTTTGTTACAAATGCAAGCATATTGAATGAGGGTATACAAAAAGGAATCGCTAACTCTATTCTAATCAAGCCAAATCAAATCGGTTCCGTAAGTGAGACTATGCAGACAGTTCGTCTTGCTCAAAGAAACGGCTACAAATGCGTAATGAGCCATCGTTCAGGCGAGAGCGAAGATGCTTTCATAGCTGATTTTGCCGTAGCGCTTAATTGCGGTGAGATAAAAACAGGTTCTACCGCTCGCGGAGAGAGAACCGCTAAATATAATCGACTATTAGAGATAGAAAACGAAGTGGTTTACGGTGAATATTTAGGCTCAAAACTTTTTAAATAAGAATAATATATGAATAATGAAGAACTTTTTGACGGGATAGACGATACTCAGAGTTTTACTCAAAAGTATCTCGGATTATCTTTTTCAAAGTTCTTTATTCTCGTTTTTTTGGTTCTTGTAACCGGTGTATATATAGGACTTCTTTTGTATGGAACAAACTCTTTGGAAGTATATTTGGGACTTCAAGATTATGAAGGGCAGTTACAAAAAGAGATAGGCAGACTAAAAGATGAAAATGCAGAACTTCAAAGAGAATATTTTGAGCTGAAAGAAATTTCTGCAAAATAGTAATTAAACTTGATATAATACATAGAAATATATTTAGGGGTAATTTTGATTAAAGTTATATTTATATCTGCTTTATTACTTTTTACACTAAATGCCAGAGAAAACCCTTTTTTCCCCTCTACGGGTGAAAAAGATATTCTTATAACTACAAACAATAATGGCTCACAAACACCACTTAAAAGAGCAACAATCGCTCTTCCCACACAAGCCAGAGTTCTTCAAAAAGTTACAATAGAGTACAAAAATTTAGATGGTTCCGTTGAGAGCAAAAGTATAGAAGTTGAAAATTCTGTAGATTGGCACCTTCCAATCTTTATATCGCAAAGCTACTCAGAAGTGCCAAATAGCGCTATTCAGGTAGAAGCAACCGCCGCTCCTGTGTCTCAAAAGAAAAAAATAGAGCCGGAAGTAGAAAAAAAAAGTGTACAAAAAGAGACAAAGTATGAAAATATTGCATCAATATCTTTTTTAAAACTATATTCATCCGGTAAAAAGCTAAAGCTAGTGACCGGCGATGAAATGATAAGAAACTTTTTGATTGTAAATCCGCATAAAATTGTTATTGACTTTAAAAAAGAGACAGATATAAAAAGCTATATATATGAGATACCGAAAAATATCTTTAAAGAGGTTAGAATCGGGAATCATGATGGCTACTATAGAGTAGCCATTGAGCTTGATGGGCTTTATAGATATGATTTTAAAAAAATCTCTGACGGATACCTTATAGAGTTAAAATAATAGTATCTAAAAATAGCAGTTTATATAAATTTTAAAACTATTTTCCTCGCTCTGAGAGTCTAATACACTTCTCTCTTTATAATCATATTTGAATTTCAGTTCGGCATTTTGTGAGAGTCTAAAGTTTTGTGAAATTCCAATGAGATTTTGAGCATCGCCCGTATCGTACCATCTTCTAGTCAGTTCTAAATTTGTGCTCATGTAGCTAAATTTATCAAAAATAAAACCTAGAGAACTCCCTATTGCTGATTTAAACCCACCATCAAGGTAAAATAGCGGGTCAGCCATAATGTAAAGATAGCCAAGCTCATTTCCCCAGCTTAGTCCTGCGCCGATAGTGCCGATAAAGTTTGGTGTAGAATCCAAAGAGTCTTTGTCCCACCCAAATTTTGTTCTCCAAGAGAGATTTTCAAAGAATTCAGAGCGCTGAGCAAGTGAAACAATGGAGAGGATAGTTGCATTCTCAACATCTAGTTTATTTTGTGAGTAGGAGAGTTCAAGATTTAAAAACTCAATCTGCGTGCCTCTTAAAAATCCATAATTACTGTCTTCTAGGTCATGATATGCGGGGCGCAGTCCTAAAAATCCTATTGAGTTGCCCTCTCTAAAACCGCCACCGATAGAAGTTTTTATTGCTTGATGGCTCTCTATCGGATTTGGTGGAGTTTTAATATCTATTATATTGCCTTGCCCCAAAGCCGCTCTTGCTTTTGAGATAGCGTGAAAGAGTTTTAAATACTCCTCTTTTTTGATTTTACTTTTGCTGAAGTTATACTCCAACAACTCTATGGAGGCTTCTAAAATATACATTTTTTGTTGAACATCAATCTTTTCTCTGTTTATAACATCGCTTACATCGATAGCAGAATTAGCCAGCATAATCGGCAGCCTGATATGCTCTTCATTAATCAGCTCTTCATATTTTAAGAGGATTGTTCTCTTTGATGGTCTGTAAAAAGTGCTGCTGATTATTTTTTCTGACTTTGTGGCATGTACGGTTTCAAGCGGAATAACCTGAAAGTTAAAATATTTTCTCAAATCCAAACCCGGTCTTGCAGCTTCTAAAAACCAGAGCATATTATAAGAGCAGTTCTCGGTAAAAAAATAGTAACTTGAGTGTGTTTCGTTGAGCTCCCAAATATGTCTAACCATCCGAAGAACTTCTTCTTCGCTCAAATCTAAATCATACTCCCAAACATCCCTCTGCTCACTGTCTCTATACTCCTTTAGCTTGTCGTAATATGGAAGGAGCGAGTATTTTCCATAGTAACCGCCAAATAGCCCTTTAATTGCAAAAAGCGCGCCGTTCTCTTTGTTTGGGTCTGCGTCTGCGGCATAGTTTACGGCATAGGAGAGAAGCTTTGAGTTATATGCAGAGTTTATGCGCAAAAATGTGTGTCCAAACATAGAGGCAGGAGAGTTGATGTGTGCGGATGGAAAAACTAAGGTTGCAGATTTTGGATTTAATCTTTTGAGCACTTTATCATACTCTGTACAATTTACATCCGCAAATTTTGTAATATTTAACTGCTCTTGTAGCCAGGCTTTTCTGGCGGGAAATCTGCATGCTGTTGAGTTGTCGTCAAAAATAGTTTCATTTAGCAGAGCGTCAATTGTAGCATTAAGCTCATTTTTTGCATTAGTTTTGCCGTTGAGGGCTAAAAAGAATCTCTTATCGTCTATTTGGCTGACTCCGTTTTCCATGTGAAGAAGAAGATTCCAATATTTTGACTTCGATAAACTTAGCTCTTCTGCTTTTTGTTTATATGTATCGGCAGAAGCGTTTAAAAAACTAATGAAAAAAATGAGAATAAAAAGAGATTTTTTTAAAATGAAAAGTTCCTAAGACAGAGAGATTTCCTTGTAGCTCTCGAAAAACATTGTTTTTCCGTAGCTTCAGGGGGTTGGAAGGGACTTTAGTCCCTCACACTAAAACGAACTCGTCCGTTTTAGTGTGTAACATCAACTATAAAGAAGTAGTTGAGATATTATCTAAAACATCAGCCATTGTAGCGTTTTGGCTAGTGTAGATGCTGTTGTAGTTTTCTTGAAGTGATGCTGAGAAAGTTGCTTTATCAGATATTTTTAACAGCTCTGCCAAAGTATCAACAGACTCGCCATGACCAATTGCAATCTCTTTTGCAAGCTGATCCATATTTGAAGCTACAAACTCCTGAGCTTGTTCATTCATAACGAATTGAGTTTTTTTACAACCCAAAGTTCCTGAAGTAATACCAAAAGTCTGATTACCGAATATACCGTTTGTAGTAGCTTGAAGCGCTAACATTATCGCCGTTGAATCATCTTTTATTATTAAAGAACCAAGACCACAACCAGTTTGACTATTTACACCCGCCATTGCAGATGAGCTTAACGCCACAACTGCCACTATGCTTACTAAAATTTTTTTCATAGAACATTCCTCCGAATTAAGATAAAATTATTGTAAGATTAATTAGCTTAATGAAAAATTAGTTTTTATTTAACTCTTCGTCTTTCCAATATTTTGTGCCCTGAACGGTAGCTTGCAGAGCAAGTCCGTTTTGCGTCATTTTGTAGAGTCTTATCCCCGGTGCAACAGTCTCAGCGGCATTTATAGCTCCGCCAGTCTCTTCATATTTTGCAGCAGCGTCAGCTTGTGCGTTTGCTTCCCAACCTGAGTTTACAAAAGTATCATATGTTTTTTTATCTTCAAATAAAAATACCGCCCTGAAATCTTTAACGCCAAGACCAAGACCTAAGCCGCCCGAAGCCATATTCATGTAGGTATTTATGCCGGTTCTATTGTTGTGCGCCATCCCTTTTCCGCCCTCAGCCGAAAGCAAAACAAGATTAACCCCGATGTTGGTAAAAGTCGCATATCCGTAAGAGCTAAGTATCATGTTTTTTGCTTCAGGTGCATATTTATAGAGCAGTTGCAGAGTTTCATTATTTGTCATGATGCGATTTACTCTCTCCAATCTATTCTCTTCTCTTATCTCTTTCTTGGTTTTTCCTGACCAGAAACCGGAGAATAAAACAACAACAAGAAGCAAACCGAAAATTAATTTTAAATGTTTCATTATGGCAACCTTTATTTATGGCAATAATAATATCATAATTTATTAAAATAGATAAACTGCTTAATACAGACAGATTTTAATCTATAATGTTATTATTATGAAAAATAATAATGGGTGCTTAACCCGCTAAAAGGATTAAATTGAAACTACAAAAAATATTGAGCGTTGCTGTTTTTGGTGTGATGTTTTTAATGAACGGTTGTGCAGGCAAGAGCGTGGAAGCAAAAAACACGGGATTTTTTAAAGATTATGAGCAATTTGGCAACTCTGCAGGTTTAAGTGCAACAAAAAGTTCAAAAGATGTTGACATGTCAAAATATAAAACCGTTTTTGTCTCTCCGGTTGAGGTTATATCGGCAATTCCGCAAGAGCAGCAGACGCCTTTGCAAAAAAAACTTTATAAAGAGATTTCAGATTATTTAACGGACGGATATAAAAAAGAGATTCAAAAAAGCGCAAGATACATGTTAGCTGAAACAAAAAGCCCAAATACATTAAAGCTAGAATCTGCAATTTCAACAGTCGAAGTACATTTTGATGATGATAAATGGAACCAATTTTCGCCCATAGCAATGGATATTACGGTAACTTCTTACAACTCTTATGCGGATGAAAATGTTCGAATTTTGGGTGAAAAGCGCATTGTTGATTCAGTGACGCAAGAGGTGCTGTTTGAGAGTATGGATATAATCAAAGATGAAAAAATCAGTTTAAATGGCGACACTTTAGAGTTTCAAAACATTAAACCTGCTCTTGATAGATGGATAGAGCATATAAAAAATTATTTTGCCAAATAAGCCAAAACAGCGATGTCTCTGCAAATAGGCTGGAACTACTTTCCGCTTGAGGAGATTGCAATAGAGAGCGACACTTTTTGCAGCTCTTTAAATGGGCTTCGCATTGTCCAGCTCTCAGATTTGCATCTTACAAAAGATGTCAAAATTGACTATCTTAAAAAGCTTGTAAAAAAAATCAATAATATAAAACCTGACCTTGTCCTCTTTAGCGGAGATATTCTTCAAACCTCTGCTGTTAACTTAAGGGAACATATAAAATGTTTTAAAGATTTAGAAGCCCCCTCCTACTATGTCACGGGCAATCACGATATCGTTTATGGACCAAAACATCTTCAAGAGATTATGCATGAGAGCGGAGTTATATGTTTGGATAATAAAATAGCGGAGATAGAGATTAAAGGCTCTCTTTTGCAGCTAGTCGGCTTAAGCGATAGATATGGCTTTATGCGTGGAATCAAGAGACCTATCAAAGAGCTCTTCTGCAAACTAAATCCGGATATATCAACGATACTTCTTACACACCAGCCAAAAGATATTCTACATGTAGATAATTTTCGCGTTGATATTCAACTAAGTGGGCATACCCATGGCGGGCAAATCTACCCCCTAACTATTATCGTAAAATATTTTCAGCCATATATATCTGGACTATACAGGTATAAAAACACTCTTTTGTATGTAACAAGAGGATTGGGATATTGGGGCGTAAGGGTTAGATATAAGGCACCAAGTGAAATACCGATTTTTACCATCAATTAACATAACAGTAGTATAATTTTTAATTACTTAATTAGGAAAAAAAATGAATAAATTTTTAGTAGCTTTAACTCTCAGCGTTGCAGTTTTAAGTGCGGCTCCACTTAAAATAGACTCTCCGCTTAGTATCTTGGAGAGTTTTAAATATGAGACGCCGCAAGGGCGACAGATGAAAATTCCAAACAAAACAAAGTTGGTTATAGTTGCTTTTGAAAAAGATACGGGAGCTCTTGTTAATGAGTATCTAAACACCCAAAGTCCATTCTATCTTCCAAAAAATAACACTATTTTTATTGCCGACATAAACAAGATGCCTGCAATCGTTACTAACATGTTTGCGTTGCCTAAACTTCAAAAATATAAACATCTTATATATCTGCATTACAGCGATAAACTACAAGATGCAGTGCCTAACAAAGAGCAGAAAATCACCCTTCTTCGTGTTGAGGATTCAAAAATAAAAGAGATATCTTATATCTCGACCGTACTAGAACTCAAAACAGCGATTGAGAAGTGATAGCGCTAAAAGCACTAAGCAAAAATCCTTTTAAAAGTCTGTTGATATTTTCATCTATTACCATTGCGGTAATGGCTATTTTCCTCATAAGCTCGGTTTCACAGGGCGTAATCGGAATGTACTCAAAGATGATTAAAACAGATGGGGATATTATAATTACCCAAAAAGGCATCTCTGATACTTTTTTCTCAAATGTTGATATCTCTTTGCTGGAGAAAATAGATAAGCTGGAACATGTAACCTCAAGTTATGCCATGATTGTCGGAGCTTCTCCTATCGGGCATATCCCGATAGCCGGTATTTACGGAACAACAGCCAACCACTTTTCTCACTATAAGCTCTCAAGCGGAAAGTACCCTAAAGAGGGAGAGGTGATTTTAGGAGCAAATCTGGCTAAGCAGTTTGCAACAGTAGGTGTAAATATAGGAAATAAGCGTTTTAGAATCTCTGGAGTTTACAGCAGTGATATAGGCTTCGAGGAGGGCGGCGTTGTTATGAACATAGAAGATGCCGGAGTGCTTTTTAACCGCTCGGCTTCTTTTATTTTAGTCTCTTCTGATTCGCCCAATAAAATAGATAATATTGTAAAAAAAATCTCCGGCATGGATAGCGCTATAGAGGTAAAAACTACAAAAAACTTTGTAAAAGAGTACAACCAGTTTAAAATCATTGAAAATTCATCATTTGTTATCTCTACGCTTGCTTTTGCAATGGGTCTGATGGGGATTGCCTCAGTCATGAGTATGATTGTGAACTCTCGCAAAGAGGAGTTTGGCATTATGCGAGCACTTGGCAAAAGCCGGTTTTTTATCATAAAAAATCTCTTTTTTGAGACACTTATAATGAGTCTTTCGGCTTATCTTTTTGCCCTTGTTCTTAGCCTCGGAATTTTAGCTATGCTTCCGCACATAGAGATGTTGCAGGGGTATGTAAACGGCACGCTATCGCTCTCAACTGCTCTGTATGTTTTAGCTTCAACGCTCTTTATGGCGCTTTTAGGCTCGCTCATTCCCGCATGGATAGCTTCAAAAACAGACCCGATACTTTTAATAAATCAAGGATGTGCATGATAAAAGCGTCTAATATTTCACATTTTTACGGGGCAGAGCAGGTGTTATACAACCTCTCATTTGAGATTAAAGAGGGTGGATTTGTTTTTTTAAGCGGAGAGAGCGGAAGCGGTAAATCAACACTTCTCTCAATTCTCTCAACGCTCTTAAAACCCTCAAGCGGAGAGCTTTTGATAGATGAGGTGTCAATTGATAAAATTAAAAATATAGACAGTTTTCGCCAAAACAGGATAGGTTTTGTTTTTCAGTTTCACTATCTCATAAACTATCTAAGTGTTTATGAAAACATAGCTCTGGCAGCACTGGAAGAGAAAAAACAGAACATAAACAAAATACTCGAAGAGCTTGGAATTTTGGAATTCTCATCTCGTTACCCAAATGAGATTTCAGGCGGTCAAAGACAGCGTGTTGCCGTAGCCAGAGCACTTGTAAACGAGCCAAAAATCATCTTTGCGGATGAGCCGACCGGCAGTTTGGATTCTAAAAACAGCACAATAGTGTATGAACTGCTGCGTGAGGCGGTAAAAAATGGAACAACCGTCGTGGTCGCTTCTCATGATATGCAGATAGAAAGTTATGCAACACAAATTATAAGGCTTAAAGATGGACAAATTTTATAAATTAATAGAGCAGGTTATGCCTATTTGGGCTTTTATATTTCTTGGCTCTATTTTGGCTGGTGCAATTTATGGGGCACAGATGTTGGGATTTTCCTCTTTGGACAACACGCTTCTAAATGCTCCGACTGCTAGGTCGCTCCACATAACGCTAATGCTTTACGGACCGATTATGCTTGCTTTGTCTCTGCTTCCGTTTGCCCTTTTTGCAAAGGATAAATTAGATTTAAGCGAGGCAGTAGAGCCGTTAAAGAACTACTTTTTGTTATGGCATCTGTTTCTTTTTATGGCTGTTGTCTCTATCTCTTTGGGAGCCCAGAGAGGTTTGCCTTTTTATGATTTTGCATATGAACTAAACTTTATACTTGCAGCTTCGGGCATATTTTATATTATTGCAATTTTTAAGAGTATTAAGCATTATGAAATCACACCGCTTTGGGTAAAGGTTTCAAAAGTACTTCTTTTTGTAGCACCTTTGGCTCTTTTGGTTTTGATGAATCCGACTTACGGGCAGGTTGAAAAGACACTTATCGGACCTCATGGAGACAATACTCTTGGGATGAGTTTTACGCTGATTCCTCTCTTTTATCTTATGATAAAACTGCACACAAAAGAGAATTTTATTCCAAAGTGGCATATCTTTTGGATTCTTCCGTTAGCGGGATATGCTCTCTCCGTCGCAACACGCATATTTATAGGGGAGCTTTCATACAATGAAGAGTGGGTTTATCAATGGCTGACTTTTGCTTATGCTCCGCTTCTGATTAAGTGGTACAAAGATGCAAAAATAACATACAGACAAAATCCCTATCTTCTCATCTCAATCTGGGCATTTTTGTTTGTAATGATTCAAGGAAATATACTTTTTATCCCTGAAATCCGTTGGCCATTCCATAGAAATGATTTGATTGTCGCTCATGCGCATGTCGCTATCGGGCTTGGTATATTTTTTATGTCGCTAAGTATTTTAAAATATTTTTATAAACTTCCGGAAAAATTTATACATTTTTGGCTTTTAGTAATCGGACTTATTTTTGTTTCTCTCTCTCTTGCCGGTTTTGATGAAGCCGCTGTTTTTGCAGTCGATGTAATTTTTATGTGGCAGATTCGTCTTATCGCTGGGATAGTTGCTGTTATTGGTTTGACCTACTACATTGTAAAAAAGATGAAAATTGCCAGATTGTCTAGGCTTCAGTTCTACCATCTAAACGGTTTTTTATCTGATGGCTTGGGTGCGTTGATACTCTTCTTGTCAGCGCCGCTGCTGTTTGAGTTTTTAGGACTCTCCTTTAGCCCGTACTACTATCTGGTATTTGGGTTTATGGGATTTGTAGGTATTTTACATCTGATAGGAGTAACAAAAGAGGCGCACTTTTTGGCATATTTGACATCAATCGCACGCCTCATTACGGGAACAGTTTTCTTTTCTCTCTTTTATTTGGGAACAATAGACTCTCTAGGCTTGCTTGTAGGGTTTTATGACATCTCGTATGCTCTCTTGTATCTTATTTTTAGAAGCCGTCTATGACACACTCTTTAGCACTGGTTTTACTTCTTGGATTTGAGTTAAGCTACTATCTTTTAATAGTTCAAACAGGAATAGCCGGACACTACAATTCTGATTTGATAACACTTTTTCCAATGTTTGCGGGCGGTGTTTTGGGAACTTTTTTGGGTGGAAGATCTTGGGGTGCGATAAATAATCCAATTCATAAAATAATGATTGCCTTGGCTCTACAGTTAGGGCTATCGTTTCTTTATCCAAATTACAATGTTTTTACTCTGCTGCTCTTGGGTATTGCGGTCGGTGTTATGGCTCCTTTGGGAATATATCTTTTTAAAGCAAAACAGCAAAAAGAGCTTCTGCTTGCACTTGCAATAGCCTATACGACAGGTACATTCTTTTTTACATCCGTAGTGGATGATAGATTGTGGATGGCAGTTCTTTTTACTTCAATTACGCTTCTTAGTGTTTTTATACTTAAAGATTATAGAGTTGAAACGGATGCCAAGGTAGTCTCACACTCGTTTTTATCATATACCCCGTTAATGTTATGGATACTTCTGGATTCAAATCTTTTTGAAACACTCGCTCGTCATGCGAGTTTGGATATCTGGTCAAAATATACATTTATTATAATTACATTTCATCTGCTTGGGCTGATTGCGTCCTACTTTACGCGTACATCAAAGATAAAACAGCATATCTTTATAGCATTTCTCTTCATAGGAAGCTATACATTCTCTTATTTTGAGTATCCAATTGCTTTGGCTATGATATACCCTTTTGTAATCTCATACTACAATGTTGTCGTCTTTACGACACTGAGCCAAGAGATGAGTGTATCAAAGCTTTCATTTATGATGATTTTTGTCGGTTGGATAGCTTCAGGGCTTGGTTTAGCAATTGCACTTTCAAAACTTCTACATTAAAATAAAATATATGTTAGAATTGTGCCATTTTATATAATAAGGATTTACGATGAAAAAAATATTAGTTGGATTACTTTTGACCCTTCCTCTTTTTGCTATTAATTTAGAGTTAAAGAGCGGTTCTGTCGCTGCACACACAGAGATGATGATGGATAGTACGATTGATCCAAAAAATGACGCTTTGAAAGCCGATATAAGCATAAACAACAATGACATAGCAACCATAAAAGGAAAATTCTGGGTTGAGACGGGTCTCTTTAAAAGTGATAAGAGCGATAGAGATAAGAGTATGTATAAAGATATTGAAGCAGATAAATTTAAATTGGCTACATATACTGTCTCAAGCGTAAAAAAAGCAGATGGTCAAGATAGCTATATTATTGAGGGTGTCTTGAATTTTCATGGAAAAGAGAAGCAACTTAGTGCAAAGGCTAAGATAACAACGATAGACGGCAGTTTGAGCATCAATGCCGCTTCAATGATTTTAATGAGTGATTATGGCATTAAAATGCCGTGTATGGTCTTTATGTGTGTTCGTGACAGGGTAGATCTTTTAATAGATGCCAAATTTTAAAGACTTTTGCGACATATATTTTATTGTAAACAATTTTACATTTTAGGAATGCGCGGTATTTTATTTAATTTTGAGAGTTTATAATAGATGCCCCATCCCTTTTTAAGCCAGTGCCCTACAACAGGCAGCGGGATTATAAAATCTTTTGAATCATCTCTATAAATTAAAGAAGCGCCATCTCCGGTGTCCATCACACAAAGAATATTTATATGCTCCCTGTAGCCTTTGAACTCATCTTTGTTGTTATCTTTTTGCATAATATTAAAAGCTACATTTCTTGCCATAACTTCGGCGACATGCCCCTGTTTTGCTCTCCATGGAGCTCCATCAAGAGCCGCTATATCGCCAATCGCATATATATTGCTTGATTCATTTGAGTCTTGAAGCCTAACTTGACAAAAATCATCAATTGTAATAAATCCAGCTTCATTTGTCGGCAAATCCGAGTTTCTTACGAGGTCGTGCCCGTCTCCTGCGGGAGTAAATATTGTAAAATCTGATTCTAATTTGGAGTCGTCTTCAAATATAATACCGTCCTCTTCAAAGCGTTTTATATTTTTACCGATGTGCTGTTTTATATTTAGTTTTTTTAAAAAAATATTTAAAGTTTTAAGAGCTTTTGGACCCATCTTCTTTCCAGGGTCGGGCATCGGTGCAAAAAATGTCAGTTCAAAATTATCCCTAATACCTTTTTTCTTTAACATGTTATGAACATTAAAAAGCAGCTCAAATGTAGGACCGCCGCGAACCGCAGATGTATCATTAGGGTTGTTGCCAAAACCAAAATAGATTTTTCCGGAGCCTTTTTTTATAAGGGCATCAATTTTATCCCGTATTAGAAGCGATTGTTCAGGAGCTCCACAGATGGAGAGGGTATTTTCAAGACCATCATGTTTGATTTTAGAACTGCCCATCGCTAAAATTACATGTGAAAAGTTACTTAAAATTTTTTTGCTTTTTAGCGTATAACTACCGCTCTTTACATCTATTTTTTCAACACTATCTATTATAAGATTAAATCCGTGGATATCTTTTAACTTATCTAAATCAATACAGGCATCAGAAAAATCAATCTCCCTTGTAGGTATCCATATTGAAGTAGGATAAACATAGAGGTAATTTCTATCGCTTACCAGTGTTACATCGTAAGCAGCTTTTCTTAAAAATATAGCTGCTTCTAAGCCGGCAAATCCACCGCCCAGTATAAGAACGCTTTTCACAAAATCCCTCGCATAATATTATTTGATAAGAAATATTACTACAGATGATGTTAAAATATCGTTAAATATCTTTATAATCTAGAATTTTATAACATCTTAATTTGTATCAATATTTCTTTACTAGGTTAATGTATAATAATATTACTAATTATGTAAGGATGATGATGTTTAAATTAATAATAGTCGGGTTTTTAATGCTGCTTAACTTGGAGGCTAGCACTGATGAGGCGCTTAAAGCTTTTAAGAATAAAGATTATGCAACAGCTTTTAGGTTATATGAAAAAAGCGCAATAGAGGGTGATGCAAAGGCTCAAAGCGCACTTAGTTATCTATTTTCAAATGGATTAGGTACTAAACAAGACTCAACAAAGGCGATGTTTTGGCTTGAAAAAGCGGCAAAAGGCGCCAATTCCACGGCTCAATATGATTTGGGTATGATGTATTTGAGCGGATACAAGGTAGAAAAAGACAGTAAAAAGGCTTTTGAGCTTCTAAGCAAATCAGCTGAACAAAATAATCCCAATGCCCAGTATAATCTCTCTCTTATGTACTACAACGGTGATACGGTAGATTTAAATGTAACAAAAGCTGCCCAGTTGCTAGAGAGTGCGGCAAATCAGGGTCATAAAGTTGCCGAACAGAATATAGGCCGCGTATATATGCAGCTTTTAAAGTTTGAAGAAGCATCTAAGTGGCTTGAAAAAAATGCCGCAAATGGAGATGATAGCGCTTACTATTTTTTAGCAGAGGTTTATTGTCAGCTAGAAGAGTTTAAAAAAGCAAAAGAGTGGGCGCAAAAAGCTATTGATACTGGAAACAAAGAGGCTAAGCTGCTTTATGAAAAGCATGAGCTGCAGAAATATTGATAATTAAACAGGAACTATTTTATATCCGGAGCCGTAGATATTGTAAATTATATCATTTGGTAACTTCACGCGTATTCGTTTCATAAGAGATGTTATGGCGTGAATTGAAAACTCTTTTTCATCTTTACCCTCATGAAGATAATCAAAAATCTCTTTTGCTCCAAAGCAGTGATTTGGCTCGGAAAACAGCAATTTAAGCAGTAGATTTTCCATTTTTCTTAATTTAATCTCTTTTGAATTTCCCCAAAGAGTATTTGTATCATTATCCCAGTAGATGGTATCAGTTACATAAGTACGGTTTGTTGTTTTTCTTATAAGCTCTACGGTTTCAAGCAAAACATTTTTTAGCGTATCATTTTTTATCGGTTTTATCAGATAACTCTCAAGATGCAGTTTGATTGCTTGAAGAAGTTTTTCCTGTTCAGAGTGAGCGCTCATAACTATTATTTTTGTATCTTTATCATGCTCTCTTATTTTAGCAATCATATCTAAGCCGTCAAGATTTGGCATACTAATATCTGTTAAAATAATATTTGGTCTCTTTTGTTGATAGATATCATATGCTTCATTTCCGCATGCCGCAGAGTAGACTCTATTAAAAAAGAGTTGTAAATATTCGCATAGCATTTCGCGCAGTTCCGCTTCATCTTCAGCCAGTAAAATCGATATATCTCTAATTTTTTCAGTTTTCATTTTTTATCTTTATGATGAATTCGGCTCCAAGCTTTACATTATTACTATTGTAGATGTTTTTTGCGCTTAAACTCCCATTCATATTCTCCTCTATAATCATTTTTGCTATATGTAAACCAAGACCGGTTCCCATTGATTTGTGTTTTGTCGTGAAGTATGGGTCAAATATTTTGCTTAAATTCTCGTCATTTATTCCTCCACAATTATCCGCTATTGTAAGAGTTGTGTATTCGTCATTTCTATATAGAGCAATTGTAATATTTGCATCTGCCAGATTTTTGGTTGTTATTAAATCATCTATATTAGATAAAATTGAAACAAGTACCTGAATAAACTCATTTATTAATCCATAAATCTTATATTCGCTATTAAGTAGAAGATTTATCTTAACGCCTCTGTTATTTTGTTCCAAATTGACAATATCTAGTGCTTTTTCTACGGCTGTATTGATGCTAAACCAAGATTTTTGCTTGTCAGGACTGTAGTAGTTCATAAAGTCTTCTATTGTTTCAGACATATATGTTACTCGTTTTTCCATTTTTTCAAGTTTATCGTCAATTTCATCTTTGCTCAACACATCTGCTCTATTTTTTTCTTTGAGTATTGCCAGCGAAGTGTTGATAATTGCCAGAGGTTGACGCCATTGATGTGCAATATTTCCAATCATCTCGCCAATCTCTGCTCTTTTTGATTGTTCAAAGAGCAATAAATTTCGCTCTTTTATGGTGTGTTCTTTCCTTTGTAACTCGTCTATGGTGTCTATAAGTTCACGATTGTACTTCTCTTCTATATACAATCCGCAATCAAGATTTTTCATGTCTTTAATCAGTTCGCTGATATATTTTTTCTCTATTATAGAACCATGCTGAGGAGCTATTAAACTTATATCAAGCTTTTCGATTTTACCAAGAGCATAATTGAAAATATCTTTGCTTGGCATATACTCCTGATGAAACTGTTTTGCTTTGTCAAAGTATGTCTCATCTGCATAAAAATCCCAAGATTCGTCAATCCCTCCAAAAATATCACCTGAAAAAAGAGTTTTTGAGCTAGATTCATAACTTACAAATGCTCCGGGAGAGTGGCAGTATGGAGTAGTCAAAAAATCAAGTTTAAACCCACTAGCTGTTACTAATTTATTGTCATGTTTATCTATCTCATAGTAGCTTGAAGTTACCAAATAGTGCTTGATTAAAACCGACATTCTGGAGTGGGTTACAATTTGGAGGTCATCTCTGTTTATCAGTTTTTCTATCTCTGGTACTGCTGCTGCTAAATCAGGGTCTTGGTGATGCAGTATGATGTATTTTATAGATTTGATATCAATAATAGTTTTTACTTTTCTAACAGTTTCGCTAAACTCAATCATAGAGCCGGGGTCTATGAGAATCGACTCGTCACCATTTTTTATCAAGTACGGGTGGCACTGAAATGGGTCATTTTTTAAGTGCATGCCAACCCAATAGATGTTTGGCGCTATTAGCACTGCTTCCGAGGTATTAAGCTCTTTAGGCATTTTCCTCAAACCACTGTAACTGTTCTCTAAGTTCGACAACTTTTCCTACAACTATAAGAGCAGGAGTCGGAACATCTTTAGTTTTTTGAACAATATTTTCCAATGTTCCAACAACCACGCTCTGCTCTTTAGTTGTTCCTTTGGAGATTACCGCACATGGGTAATCTTTTGCCTTGCCAATCTCCATAAGTTTTTTACTTATTTTTGGAAGATTGTGCAATCCCATCAAAAATACGATTGTATCATCGGTTTTAAATGTATCCCATGGAATCTGAGACTCTTTTTTATGAGGAGATTCATGCCCCGTTACTACTCTAAAGCTAACGGCAACACCGCGGTGGGTTACAGGTATGCCCGCATATGCCGGAGCACTGATGGCCGATGTAATACCGGGAATAATTTCAAATTTAATGCCTCTTTCATAAAGATACTGAGCCTCTTCGCCGCCGCGTCCAAAAACAAAAGGGTCACCGCCTTTTAGACGAACTACATTGTCATATTTTAAAGCATTTTGATATATAACCTCATTAATGTCATCTTGAGGGACAATATGGCGTCCATCCTCTTTGCCGACATAGACAAACTCACACCCATTTTTGGCTTCACTTAAAATATCTGGGTTGGCTAAACGGTCGTAAATAATTACATCCGCTTCTTTAATTACACGAAGCGCTTTTAGAGTTAATAACTCTATATCCCCGGGGCCTGCACCCGTTAAATAAACTTTACCCATTATTTAGCCTCTTCGTAAACAAATATACCGGACGGTTTTTTAATATTGAACATCTCACGAGCTAAATACCACTCTTTTGTGTTTATAACGGCAACTTTGTTTGTGTCATTAACTGACACATAAAGGTTTGGTCTAAGATTTGACCATCTTGCATGAAGAACTTTTCCGTCAAATTCAAATCTCTTGACGACCTCTAGAGTTTGTGTATCTATGATTTGAACAACCGGAAACTTATCACCGCTAAAAGTTACAGCCATATATTTTTGGTCAGGACTGAGTGCCGTAAAAACAGGCAAGCCTTCAACTTCTATATTTTTCACAAATTTAAAATCTGAAGTGTAAACTAAAACTTTGTTGTTTCCAACCGCAGGTATAAAGACATTGCCGTCACTGATGCTCCAAAAGCCAAAGTGAGGAACTTTCAGCACAGGTTTTCTATCTTCAAGCAAAATTTTAATTTTTGAGTATGTCATCGTATCTAGGTCAACTACGCCAAAAAAATCACTTTTGAAAAATCCAGTAATGAAATTGTTGTTTTTTATCATCGCGTCAAAAGGCATCACCCCGACATCTTCAAACTCTTTGTATATTTCAAAATTCGGAAGACCTTTGCCCTCATTTTTATCTTTTAGTACAGTGATTTTATCATTATCCATTTGAGAAAAAATAAGATAATCTTTATACTTTTTAATACCTACATTTTTAGAGTTTGTTTCAAAAGATTTGATTGGGTTTAGGTTTCTGTCCAGTATATCAACGCTCTTTTTGGCATAATTTGCAACGGCTATATAATTTTCCTCTACCGTAAAACCGATAGCACTGTCGCTTGTTTTGTACTCTTTGATTATTTTTTCACTCTCAGGGTCAAACTTTATAATATATCCGTCGCGGGAGATAGCATAACCGTCTTTGCCATAGAACTTTACAACTCCATGACTCATATCGCGCATACCTTCTATGTGCCCTTTCGTCATTCCTTGTTCGATAACTGCTAAAGAACTGTTCTCTCTCTCAACTACAAATATTTTTTCGTTGCCTTTTAGTTCCGCAAATATAGGATTTACACCTTTTGCATGTGCATTTATAAAAAGTGTTGCTATTAAAGAAGCACCTAGTAGTACTTTGTTTATTTTCATTAATTTTTCCTTCTTTCTTGCTCGCTTAAGTAGCATGATGGATCTTCGCTCCATAAATCACCGGTTATCGCATAAGCTCTTGATCTTGAGCCGCCGTTGCAGATGTCTATCTGTTCGCACTCGGCACATATACCGCTAATACGTTTTCTTGGATGAATTCGTAATTGGTCTAGCAGCTCGCCGCTTTGCCAAATATCACCAAAATTTTGATTTATTATATTTCCGACAGTTAGAGGAAAGAATGGGTCGGGACGCACATCTCCCTCACTGTTAATATTTAAAAGTTTGCGTCCTGCACTGTTCCCGCCCCAAGCAACCAAACGATTGCGCATTGTCTCTTTTAATTCCGGATACTTTAGAGCAAATCTATTTAAAAAAAGAATTGCATCTTGTTCCATATTGCCCGTTACAATCTCAATATCTCTGCCTGTTTCGTAGTACTCAAATGCTTTATCAAGAATAAATTCTACAGACTCTCTTCTTTGCTCTTTTGTTAAATCCATTTTTAAATTGTCCAGTCCGCGACCGGAGTATACAAGATGAGAGATGTAGATTTTTGAGATATTCTCTTTTTCAGCTAAATCAAAAATATACTCTAATGAGTTTATAGTCTCTTTTGTGATTGTAAAACGAATCCCGACTTTAGCTCCGGTCTCATTTGCAAGACGAACTGCCTTGAGCGTTTCTCTAAAAGCGCCTTTTAAACCGCGGAAGTGGTCATGTGTAGGCTCATCGCCGTCTATGCTTATTCCGACATAATTAAAAGTGTCAACAATTCTTTTTACATTACTTGTAGTAAAGTATAAACCGTTGCTAGAGAGGTATGTAATTATGCCGTTAGCTTTGCAAAAATCAGCAATCTCAAATAAATCTTTTCTTGTGAGCGGTTCCCCGCCGGAGAAGATTATAAATTTCACCCCATTGGCTTTCATTTCCAGAATAGTTTTTTTAATCTGCTCGGTCGTTAATGTGTCAACTTCATCTAGCGTAGATTTCGAGTAACAGTGCAAACAAGAAAGGTTGCAGCGATTTGTAAAATTCCATATAGCAATTGAACCATCAAGCACTCTCTCAGGTTTTCCTTCGACTACGGATGAAATTAGATTTGATAGCCTAAACATTTATTTGCCTTTGTATGAGAGAACATATTTAGCAATATCTTCTCTCTCTTTATCGGTTAATTTTAATTTTGTCATAACGGTTCGTTTATATCCAAAAGCTTTATACATAGACTCTGGGTCTATAATGTAAGCCTGAATCTCTTCATTCGTTCTCTTCTGCGCAATTTCGCTAAAAGGCGGACCAAATGCAACAGCTGTCTGATGGTGACATCCCCAGCAGTATGTTTCAAAAACTTTCTTCCCATCCGTATCGTTTGCCAATAAAAATGAGGTGAGTGCTAACGCTATCAATATACTTTTTTTCATACTTTTTCTTTTGTTTATTTTATTATTCTAGCCTAAGTAAGCTTGAATAATGGCTTATAAATGTCATAAATTAAAATTTTTATATTAATTGTTAAGATGTGAATAGCTGCTGAATTATAGATTTTTATTATAATGTATAGGTAATTTTAATTAAATGGTTGAATGATTTTAAAAAGCATTCTCTCCGCAAAGGGAGAGAAAACAAGTGCAAATTATGCACCTGGAATAGTTTGTCTGTGCTCGATTGAGTAAGTAAATGTAGGAGTTGTTAAACCAGTAATGTATTTAACAAATTTACCTGTTTTAGATTCGTATACACCGATACGACCTGCATTCCACTCAGAAATCATAGTCCAGTAACCATGGTTAGCCGGCTCAGCGTGAAGAATTCTAGGAACAAGTGCTTCGCCCTTCTCATTTTTTACAGTTGGAACATCCCATTTGTATAGTACTTTGTGAGTTACAGGGTCTATTACTGTACCTTCAGTTGTACCAACAGTTATGATTCTATCAACTTCAAGAGTTTGCTTGTTGATCAAGTGAACTTGATTCCAAACTTCGCTTGATCCAAGTACATTGTCTGCCCATAGGAAAGGAGTGTGCTCAGATGTACCGATAAATAGACCGCCACCGCCGATTGGAATTTGACGAATAACATCAAAGTTATCATCCCAAATTGTTACTTGACCTAAGTTCATGTTAACAGTAGCGCCAAGTTGTTGACCTAAGCCCTCATTGTACCAAGAAGAACCTTGACCTGGGTGTGGTTTAGATGCTGGACCTGTATAGATTTTAGTAACTAAAGATTTAGTTTTAAAGTCTACAACACCAACAACGTCACTTCCTTGAGAAGCGATAAATAGGTAACGACCAATCTCTTTACCTTCATTTAAGAAACCATCATGAAGAATATCTCCAATGTTTGGAATATCTCCAACAATTGGGTAGTTTGGTTTAGAGTAATCTACGATATAAACGTGACCACCGTCTTTAAGTGCGAATGCAATATAAGGACCGTACGGAGTATCAAAAATACCAGCTACACGAGATGAATCGATGTCACCGTTTGGTTTGATAACGCTTGAAGTCGGGTAAACTTTTAACGGCTCAAGAGTCATAGCATCAAGTAGAATAGCTCCGCCCGGTACATAGTTACCAGCCATTAGGAATTTACCATCCGGAGATACTGCAAGACCGCGAGATTCAGAACCAACTTGAACTTCAGCAATTTTTTGTTGACCCGGTGTATTTAAGTCAAACATTGTTACTAAACCTGAACGAGAGATTGAGTAAGCATAACGAGGTTGACGCTTGTTTGTAACTGTTACGTGAACAGCGAAACCAGCTGGGTGCTTAGATAAAATTTTACCGTTTGTACCATCAACGAATGCAACGCGCTCAGCATCTCTTTCTGTTACGAAACAGATATCTGTGTTTTTCTTAACATCAGCAGGATTTGGATATTTTGTAAAAAATGCTGCTCTGTCATTAAGAGGCTTCCAACCAGCTTTAACTGTCTCTAAAGTAAGTTGTTTAATAACTCTGCCTTTAAAGTGTTGAATATAATCAACCATTTTATCAGCATCGTCTTTAGAGAACTTATCTTTAAATGAAGGCATAGCAGTACCTGCACGGCCATTTAAAATAACTTCAGTAAGTGCATAAGCATTTTTCTTAGCAGTAACCGCTGGACGTAAATCAGAACCAACACCACCCTCTAAGTTAGGACCGTGACAACCTTGACACTCTTTTTCGAAAACTTTCTCTACGTCCATCGTACTAGCCGCTTGAACAAGCATACCTGAACCAACAACTGCCATAGCAGCAACTGACATAACTAATTTATTTAATCTCATTTTATTTCTCCTTCTAAAATAGATAAACGTGCAGGCCCGAAGGCCCGGCACAACTTAGTAACTGATTAACTCTCTTGCTCTAGACGAGCTTTTTCTTGTTTGTAAATCCAAAACATTGGAAGTACGATAACAGTATGTAAAAAAATTGTTAGAGTCAAAGGACCTTGGTTTAACCAACCAAAGAAACTTGGAACTACATCTACAAATGGTTCAAACATAACTTTCTCCTTAACGTTTGTGATGAGTAGCTTTGCCGATACTCAACAAATCTGCAACTAGAACAAAGAAACCTAAGAATGTAACAACACCCATAATAAGTCTCCAATCCATACCTTGCATAAACCACATACTAGCTTGACCTTCGAAGTAACCTGACCAAGTAGCACCCATTTGTGCACGAGATACAAGAACATCTACATATCCAGAAAGTGTTAGCGCCGCTGTCATACCAAGAACACCACCAAAAATCATACTAGTTCCCCAGATTGATTTCTTAGTTGCATTCATTACTTTAATACCGTTTTTACCTTGAACTGCAAGGTAGAACATACCGATAAGAAGAGTTCCATAAGCTCCAAAGAACGCTAAGTGTCCGTGTGCCGATGTAAACTGTGTACCGTGTGTATAAAGGTTAACTTGTGGGAATGTATGGAAGAAACCCCAAACACCAGCACCTAAGAAGTTACCGATTGCATTAAGAACAAACCAAGTAAACGCAGGCTTGTTTGCAATAACAGAAACATCTTGACCTTTTGCACTCTCTTCACCTTGCATTTTTCCCCAGTCATAAAGAACGTGGATAAACATAGCAACAAGTGGTAATGGCTCTAATGCAGAGAAAAGTGCTCCAATTTCCCACCAGTATTCAGGTGTACCGATCCAGAAGTAGTGGTGACCCATACCAAGGATACCAGAACCAAATAGCATAGCTACTTCAATCCATAACCACATTTCAACAACTTTACGGTGTGCACCAATCATAGTGATTAGACCATAAGCTGCAATTGAACCAACGAAAACTTCCCAAGTAGCTTCAACCCAAAGGTGAATAACCCACCACCACCAGAATTGATCAATAGAGATGTTGTCAGTATAACCCATACCTGCCAAGTAGATACCAGCAAACGCTAGCATGTCAGCCATAAGTACAGTAACGATACCTGAACGGTTACCTTTCATTCCTGTTGCATAAAGGTTATAGATAAAACCAAGAACAACAACAACGATACCGATATCAGCCCAACGAGGTGCTTCAATATACTCACGACCTTCATGTATCAACCAAAGAGATGTTTCATCTGCCGGTCCAACTTGAACTAGTAAGTAAACAAGAACAACAACAACGATAGCAGCAGCAAAAACCCAGAAAAGAAGTTTTCCTAAGCCAATACCTACTGTTTCGATACCAGTTTCATCCGGTAATAACCAATAAACTGAACCAATCATCGCAAATACCATCCATACAACAAGCGCATTGATGTGTATCATTCTTGCAACAGAAAAGTCCACGATTTCAAATAGGAATCCCGGTATTACATATTGTGTCGCAGCTACTAAACCAAAAAGTAGTTGTGCACCAAAAATAATCGCAGCAAAAGTAAAATACCATGTTGCTAATTTTTTTGATTCTGTCGTTAAATAACTATTTGCCATGTACTGCTCCTTGAATTTTTCCAAAGTTTCTTGGGAAACCATTTGTATCTATTGATGACATATGTTTTAAGAAAGCAACTAAGCCTTTAGCCTCTTCAGCAGTAATACCAAGATCTGGCATCATACGAGCATGAGTAGGATATTGAGATGGGTTTTGTAAAAACTCAGACATCGCCTCTTCTTTTGTACTTTTACCTGTCATAGCTTGCATTGAACCCTCAGGACCCCATGCCGGATCTAGCCAAGCTTTTGTTAAGTCTGGAGCATAGTATGCACCATTTCCAAGAAGTGTATGACAGTTCATACAGTTTTTAACTTGTGAACCCAATTTTCCTAAATGAAGTAATTCTGCAGCTTCTTCTTCGCTCCAGTCATCTCTTCCGAAAAACATCTCTTTTTCACCAATTACTGGAATTTCATGGCCACGTTTTTTGTCCATTTCATAAGTAATTTTATAATTAATAACTGTAGGTCCTGGAACCCTTTTTGTTACACCATTTTGTAAATCTGCATTCGTACCCATCGTTATTTGTGGTATCGTATCAAACGTTAACCAAATAAGAAGCATTGATGCGAAACCTGTAACCCACGCCGCTGACCGTTGCCAGAAACGATTGTCACTCCATACGGATTTTTTAGCCACTGTACCCTCCTATAAATTATGGGTCAATATATATAAGTTAGTGTTCATTCTCTTCGTGAACACGATCTTGCATGTAATAGACTGCATGTGGAAGTAATAATATTCCAATAGCAGCAACAACTAAAGCCTTGGCTGTAAATTCATTTACATGCATGTAGCTTCCCATAAGATATAAACAGTAAGCTGTCAATATCCAAAAAAGGTAGCTAAAAGGCATAGCCCAATTTTTAAGCAGTTTAACTTTTACAGCTGTATATATACCAACATAGAATCCTCCAAATACTAAAACAAGAGTAGAAGATACAAATATTGTTAAGAACTCATCAACAAGAATATCTTTTGTCATTAAGACTTCACCAACCATTTTGCTTCCCCTTCAATCATCAAATTTTTCAGAATCAAGAGAAGTTTAGTCCTATTTAGTTTAAAATCAGTTGATATAAATCAATTTTTTTACTTAATTTAAAATTTAAGGTTTGTTTTATTATTTCTGTAACAATCTGAAACATATTGTACTTTTTAATATCAATTTTAGTAATACAGTATGCTTATTTTTTAGCTTGGCTAAATGAAGTGCAGAAGAGATGAGAGGGTAAAAGCAAATATAAGCGTTGACACTATTGTAGCGACTCGCTTCTGCCTTTCTGTAATGTTATATTTTTCTTCAAGATACTCCCCGATTTTTATTCCGGGAAATACAGAAAATATTAACATAGGAACACTCATAACACAAATAATTAGAATATCTTGAGGTATCATTTAAAACTCTTTTGTTAAATTTAAATTTTATTTTATCTCAATTATTATATCATTGATTAATTAATTTTTTTTAAATAGAATTAATTTTACATGTAATTTAGATAAAACAAAAGGATTCAAAGTGGGGAAAATGCTATCAAATGTTGCTATATTAGTTGCAACACTTGGATTATCGGTAGGTTGTAGTTCGACTTCAGGCGGTTCTGTCGGACCAAGTAAATTAGAGATGGGCGCTCATATCGAAAAAGGTGATGAGTCAACACCTAAAACAGCAATATTTGTTGGTCATCACAAAAGTGAAGATGTTTTAAAAGCTATAAAAAGAGCGGCACTTAAAGAGGGATGGGATGTAACGGAGTATAAGAGTGAGGCTGTTATAGTGGAAAAAACTCTTGCTGATAAGACTATCTCTTCAACAATAATCTATCACAATCAACATATCTCAGGTGACAGTGAGCATGCACCGATGGATGAGTTATTAAAACTTAGACATGCAATTGTAGAAGAGTTGAAAAAAGAAGAAAAACACTAGTCCCTGCCACTATTTATTCTCCAACTTCCTTAACAAAAGTTGGAGAATGAAATTTTTAAATCCCAAAAGTCTCTCTAATCTTCTGCTCAAACTCTTTGTCACCGAGTTGTTTTCTTAGCGGAACAAATGTTGTAGCTTCGACACCTACGGGAATTGATATATCCGCATTCTCATTTTCAATAATCATTTTTATCGTCTGTGCGATAGGTTCCGGTTTTGGTCCCTCATTAATCGCCTTTGCAACAATCGGAACAAAGTGAGATACCAAATCTTTGTACGGTGAATTCTCGCTTGTGGTTTGCGCGTTTGCAACTAAACCCTTTTTTACAAAGTTTGTACCGAAAAGTCCTGATTGAATGGAGTGAACTCTTATACCAAAAGGGAGCGTTTCAAATCTAAGTGAATCAACAATTCCCTCAACCGCATACTTTGAAGCATTATAATGAGATAAAAGAGGAAGCCCCATTTTGCCCAAAAATGAACTAATGTTAATTATAACTCCGCTCTTCGCCTCTCTCATATATGGAAGAACTTCTCTTGTTGTTTTGATAAGTCCAAAAACATTTACATCGAACTGGTTGAAAATTTCCTCATCAGTTCCCTCTTCAAGCGTTGCTAAAAGTCCGTAACCTGCATTGTTTACAAGCACATCTATTTTACCCTCGTTTTTTATAATCGCAGCAACAGCATTTTTGATGCTATCTGTTTTTGTAACATCTATATAGATATGCTTAAGGTTGCCGTTACCGATTTTTACATTTTCATCTCTTGAACCTGCATAAACAATATATCCGTTATCGGATAACAGTTTGGCTGTAAGCTCGCCCATTCCCGATGTTGCACCCGTTATTAGGACTACTTTTGACATGTTAATTTCCTTTTTTATCTTAGTATTAATGAAATGATTATATCATACGAATAAATAAATAAAATTGTAAAAGTAGAGAAAAGAGATGGATTTTTTTAAGTATATACATGCGGTTGGAACGGGCGTTAAAGGAAACAGAGATTTGACTTTTGAAGAGTCAAAAACAATGATGGAAGAGATTTTAAAGCAAGAAGTTCATAATGAACAAATAGCCGCATTTTTGCTTGGATGGAGACTTAAGCCTGAGACAACCGATGAGTTTAGAGGAGTTGTGGAAGCGAGCGATTTGTTTATCAAAAGAACGGCTGTGCCAAACTCAATTGAGCTTGGTTATCCGTTTGACGGCAAGGCAAATAACCCTTTTATATTTCCGCTTGTTGCCAAAGTGCTTGAGAATTCAGAACTGAATCTTGTCGTAGTAGGCGATGATTTGGCGCCGGCAAAAGCAGGTATAACTCTGAAAGAAGTAGCAACAAATATAGAGCTAAATAAAAATATTCACTATTTTGACAGAGCAGATTTTTTTAAAGAGATGCATTATTTAACACCGCTTCGCATGAGGCTAGGTCTTAGAACAGGTCTTAATACGATTGAGAAATTAACACGCGTAGCAAATAGTGAATTTGCTATAACTGGTGTTTTTCATAAACCGTATGTAAAAAAATATGTAGAAGTTTTTGCAGACAGATATAAAAGATTTGCACTTATTCAAGGAAACGAAGGCACTCCAGAGCTTTTTAGCAAAGGCCGTTTATGGATTGCAAACGGCAGCGATGTCGAAGAGTTTATAGTTGACCCAGCCCACTATGGTATAAATTACACAAAATCTTGGGAAAAAATTACCATAGAAGAGTCAATAGAACAATTAAATAATCCCTCAAACGAATTTTTAAAACTGGCACGACTTAATGCGGCTGTTTTTCTTTTTGTTGCGCAAAAAGCCTCTAGCATAGACGAAGCTTACGAAAAACTAAATGGATAAATTCTCCAGCCATGTAAAAAATATCTTGCATGGCTTCTTTTTGGCAATAGGTACAACCATTGCCGAGCCATCAACTATTTTACCGCTTATTGTAAACTACTTCGGCGGAAGCTCTATGCTTGTAGGACTGTTTGCTGCACTTCTTCGGGGCGGAGCCGTGATAGTACAGCTTTTTGCGGCTTTTCACGCACAGAGCTACAAGCTTATGATGCCGTATCTTCGCAGAATCTTCTTTGTAAGATTTTTATCATGGTTTTTTATCGGTGCCGCAATTCTTCTTTTTGGCAAAGATTATCCGAATATTACGCTTGCTTCTATCGGTTTTGGGCTATTTATCTTCTCATTTAGCGCGGGTTTTGCCGCGATATATTTTAGGGAGATTATGGCAAAGATTTTTAGTCATAAATTTCGCGGCAAAACTATGGCATATCGTCAGTTTTTCAGCGGTGCCGGCGGTCTTTTGAGCGGTGCGCTTGCTGCTTGGATACTGGAGTCGTTTGATGCACCTCAGAGTTATGGATACCTCTTTATAATAAGCTCGTTTATTATGGCTCTAGGATATATAGCGTTTGCATTAGTTGATGAGCCTATAAAAGAGGAGGTTTCCAAAAAAGAGCGCTCGTTTAAAGAGTTTTTGAAGAATTCGTATGCGATTTTAAGGGCAGATAAAAACCTGCAAATTCAAGTTACGACTTTTCTTTTGGCATATGGATACTTAATCGCGCTGCCGTTTATAATACTCGATGCCCAGCAAAAAATAGAGCTTGACGGTGTTGCAATCGGTTCTTTGATTACTATTCAGATGGTAGGAGCAATGCTTAGTAACTTTTTATGGGGCACTCTTAGCGGAAATGGGCGAAATAGATTAACTGCAAAACTCTCTATATTTTTCCAGATAGTTGCCATTATTTTAGCTTTTAACGGCTCTTCTCTTTATGAGTATATGATTATCTTCTTTTTGGTCGGTGCTTCAATGGACGGCAGCCGCATAGCGTCCAGCAACTTAATACTGAAGATTGCTCCTGTTGAAAAAAGACCGGTTTACATTGCCCTTCAGATGAATATCGTCTCTTTGGGAATGTTTTTCTCGATTATAGGGGGTGTTATTTTGCACTACCTAAACTATACGGTTCTCTACAGCAGTGCGATTTTAATGCTTCTTGGGGCACTTTACTTGTCTTTTAAATTAAGAGACTGATTTATAAAACTTTGTAAATCTCCAGCATTTATGCTGGTAGCTTTAGGGGGATGCAAGGGACAAATTTGTCCCTGCCACATAAAACGGACGCGTCCGTTTTAGTGCGTAAAATAATTTTAAAGTCCGTAAAATCTCTTAACAAAATCTCGCTCTTTTTCTGTTTCAATGAAGATTCTGGCAACAGTTTGATTGTTTTCGCCAAGTATAAGAACTTCATTATTTTCAATACTTAGATGCTCTTTTCCCCACTTTTTGTCTAGCTCATCTACTCTGTGAAAAAACTCTTGAGAGCTTGGGCTCTCTTTTTCTCCATTTCGTTTATCTATGATTGTTAATCCGCCAACTTTTTTCTCAACTATATATGGACTGTAAACTTTTATAGCCGTATATATGCGATCCTCTTTTGCCTCCGGCATCGCTCGTTTCATAGAGAGCATCCCCAAAACCAAAAAGGCTGTAAAAAACCCAAATATTAAAGCTTTCTTCATATTCATTTACTACTCCATGTATTTATATAATCGTGTGCTTTTTTATCAAGCATTTTCATTCGCTCCTTGCCTTTTGGCAAGGTTTTTCTTAACTCTTTCATCTCTTGCAAAAATTCACCGATGCTAGAGGGAATTAACTCTTGAAGATATTTTCTTAAATGTTTTGCAACTGCCGGAGATGCCCCGGATGTAGAAACTGCAATTGTCAAATCACCTTTTTTAATATATGATGGAAAAATAAAGTCGCAATAATCTACAGAATCGACAGAGTTGCAAAGACAATTATACTCTTTGGACTCTGCAAATATCCGTGCCTGAAGAGGGATATCATCAACCGCAACTATAACAATTGCAAAATCTTTGATGTCGCCTTTTTGGTAGCCTCTTTTTTCAAAATTAAGACTCTTTTCTTCAATAACTCTCTTCATATTATCTGAAAGTTCGAGCGCTATTATGGAGATGTTTGAACTAAAATCTAAAAGATGTTCCAACTTCTCATAAGCAATATAACCACCGCCGACGATTAGGATTTTTTTATTGTCAAGTTTTAGGAAAGCCGGAAAATAACTCATCTGTCTCTTTTTGTCTATTTTTCTACGACATAATATCATAGTTTTTTGAAAACTCTTATTGATAGAAATCAACTTGGATTAATTGAAATTAGATTACAATCGACAAAATAAAAATAAAAAAATGAATGGAATAATAATAGATGAAAGACGAAATTTTATCACGAATTCAGAAGAAATTTCCTTTGGTTGCAAGACCGTTTAAAGTGATAGCAGATGAGTTAGATATGAGTGAAGATGAGGTTCTTAGCATTTTACAAGAGCAGAAAAAAAGCAATATTATACGCCAAACATCGGCAATATTCGATACAAAAAGGTTGGGTTATGTATCCTCCTTGGTAGCATTTAAAATTCCATCAGACAAAATAAGCGATGCCGTAAAAATTATAAATTCTCATCCTGGAATATCGCATAATTATGAGAGAAACCATGATTTTAATATCTGGTTTACCGTTGCAGTCTCTCCAACATCTGTACTTGGCCTTGAAAAAACAGTTGAAATTTTGGCAAAAGCTACAGGAGCGGAGGATTACATTATGCTTCCGACACTCAAACTGTTTAAAATAAATGTAAAGCTAAATACGACCGGAAACGATGAGAAAAAAGAGCATGTTAAAAAAGTTGTGCATACTGAAATAGAGATGACTCCTCTTCATCATGCAATTGTAAGACGCACCCAATACGATATAGAGATGGTAGGTGAGCCGTTTAAAAAGATTGTTGATGAGCTAAATATTGATTACGATACATTTTTTAGCATTTTAAATGAACTCCAAGAAGCGGGTGTAATGAGAAGATTTGCTTCAATTCTTAATCATAGAAAAGCAGGTTTTGGCGCAAATGCGATGGTTGTTTGGGATGTTGATGAAGAAAAAGGAGAAGCAATAGGGGAAAAAGCTGCTACATTTAGTGCAGTAAGCCACTGCTATCTTCGCCCAAAATATGCAAATTGGCCATATAATCTTTTTACAATGGTTCATGGCAAGAGTACTGAAGAGACAAATGGCATTATCGCAGAGATGGCTTCAGAGATAGAGTCGAAAAAACATATGCCTCTTTATAGCTCAAGAGAGTTTAAAAAAGTGCGCATTGAGTACTTTACGCCTGAGTTTGAAGCTTGGGAAGAAAAATATAGTATATAATTGACACATAAGTGTCAAGCTTTAGTGCCATAGCGGCCAGCGAAGTAAAAGGGACTTTGTTCCTTTTACGGATAAGTAAGTGAAGGGTTTCCTTCATTTTATTTTATAAAATTAAGGAGTGGCCATGGAACTTTTTTTTGAATTAGAGATAGTCTATATAGTTATAGGTATTTTTATACTGAGCATAACCGCAATTGTAACAACAAGAGATTTTGTGCCAAAGGGCGCATTTAAAAAAGGGATGATAGGCGTTGGCACATTTGTCGTGATTATGATAGCTCTTCACTACAATGTAACAACATCAAGAATGGAAGGGGTTGAAGAGATGTTCAACTCCGGTAAAGAGATAATTTGTGAAAACAAGATGAAAAGAACTGTCGCAAGATCTGTAATTTTGTCTAAAGAGTTAGGCTGGAGAGTTGAGGATCATTTATTTAAAAATAGTGATTATGAGAGGGATTTTCATACTTCAAGATGTATTGAGTGGACCAATAGCAATCTTAAGCTAGAAGAAGAAGAAAAGCAAAAAAAAGAGACAAAGTAGATGATGGCAATATTTAAGCGGTATTCGTTAGCGATGTTTTTTTTACTGCTGATTTGCGGATTGATGGTGCTTGCGACTATAGGTGTTAAATCTTTTAGCGATAAAATGGTCAAAGATGCCGGAATTGTAGTAGAGCCAAAAGAGGAGCCTTTAACAAAATGAGTCTAACTGTTATACTAATAATTGCCATAGCTTTAAGTCTTGCTTTTCACTTTGTCGGTGTTTATGCCGGTGCGAAAAAAACTGTTTGGGTTATGCTTGTTTTTGTATGGGCGATTGTTGTAGGCACTGCGATGAATGAGATTAAACCTGCCGGATACAAAGATATTGAGAAGATGAAGGGTCAGTTTAGCGACACCGATAAACTCATAGAAGAAGCAGGAGAGGAAGTCTCACTCTATGAGATGATAACAATTAAGAAAAGCTATCAAACAAACAAACCTAAGCAATGAACAAAACAAAGAGTGTCAGTATTATCGGATGTGGTTGGCTAGGCAAACCGCTTTCTGATGAGCTTTCTAAAAATCTACATGTAGAGTGTTTTTCCAGACAAACTACCCACGACAACTCCCCCTTTTGGCAGAGCGATATTGTTATAATCGCAATAAACACAAAAGACAACTATCTAGAAACACTTAAAAAAATAGCCACTTTAACCAAACCAGCATCTAATATCATTTTAATGAGCTCAATATCCATCTATAGAGAGTTTGATGAAGAGGTAGATGAGAGTTTTGAAATCACCAAACCATCGCTTATAAAAGAGGCCGAAGAGTTAGTTCTTAGCTTAAGGGATAATGTCATTATTTTAAGACTTGGCGGGCTTATGGGGGATGACAGAGTTGCCGGAAAATGGAAGAGTGCGACTGATTTCAGTGACGGTTATGTAAACTATATTCACAAAGACGATGTTATAAATATTGTAAAAAATATAATTGAAAATATTGTACATATCGGCATATACAACGCAGTAGCGCCACAGCATCCGACAAGAGAAGAGGTTCATATAAAAAACAGCCAAAAGTTTGGTTATGACATTGGGAATTTTAATGGATTCTCTAATCGCATCGTTTCGTCAGATAAGCTGATTGAAGAGTTAAATTATACTTTTTTACACCCTAATCCGCTTGAATTTTGGGATTAATGACTTTTTGCCAAAGCCGCAAAATCAATCTCCTCTTTTTCCTTATCAGCAGCTTTTTTATCCTCTTCAAAACTGCCTGTGCTAAAAGTATATTCGCTGCTCTTTAGTATGCACCCCCTCATTCCCGGAACGCACTCTTTTTTAACAAGCTTGCAGTAACCCTTATAATCATGTTGGCAAGTCCAACCCATAATAAGCCTCCGTTTAGAAAATAATAATGAATTATGATACAATTTTTTAAACAAATAACTAGGGAAATTATGAATTACAAAGTATTAGATGTTTCAAGCGTAGTTGAGTATATATTAAACATCAAAAGTGTTATGAACTATTTTGGCTCTGATGATATAAGAGCTGAGGAGATAGGCGACGGAAATTTAAACTATGTTTACAGGTTAAGTTCTGTGTTAAATCCGCAAAAAGTTCTTATTGTTAAACAAGCAGTGCCATATCTTAGATGCGTAGGCGAAGATTTCCTGCTTAGCAGGGAGAGAATGACCTATGAAATAAGGGCTTTGCAAAAATTTTATACTATATGTCCAAGTTTTGTGCCTAAGATTTACTATGCAAGCCAAGAGATGAGTTTGGTTGTTATGGAGTATTTGGGCAATCATATTATTATGAGAAAAGGGCTTATAAATAGCGTAAAGTATAAGAATTTTAGCGACCACATCTCAACATATATGGCGGCTACGCTTTTTTACACATCATCTTTATATCTTAGCAGCAGTGACAAAAGAGAGCTCATGGATAAGTTTAATGGCAATACCGAGCTATGCAAGTTGAGCGAGGATTTGGTTTTTAGTTTTGCTTTTATGGAGCATGAAACCAACGACAATGAGAATGTAAAAGATAATCCAGAAGCAGAAAAATTATTTGCGGATATGGAGTTTAAAGAGAGGGTTTTAGAGCTTAAATATAAGTTTATGACTCAAAGCGACGCGCTTCTTCACGGGGATTTGCATACGGGCTCGATTATGATTAATGAAAAAGAGACCTATGTTATAGACCCTGAATTTGCATTTGTCGGTCCGTTTGGTTTTGATGTCGGGGCGCTTTTGGCAAACTTAGTAAACAACTATATTCATCATAGTGTTGTTACAAAAGATGAGGATTTTAAAGAGTGGCTTCTTTTAACCATAAAAGAGGTTTTGGAGAAGTTTAGTGCGGAGTTTTTAAATTTTTGGAATCAAAACAAAAATTCCGCACTGCTTGTTGACGGTTATCTGGATGAGAGCGCACTTCAAAACTTCAAAAAGAGATTTATAAAAAATATTATAAGAGATAGTGTTGGCTTTGCCGGTTGCAAGATGGCAAGAAGGGTTTACGGTGTTGCAGGGGTTGAAGAGATAAGAGGGATTGAAGATAAAATTCTAAGAGCCGAAGCGGAAAAAACGGCTCTGAAAATTGCAAGAGAGTTCGTAATAAAGCACGATAAAATAGAGAGTGTAGATGAGATATTGGAGATTATGAAAAATGCAGGGTAACTATAAAGCGCTATGGCTAAATGATGAGATGTTTGATGAGTGTCTGGAGGTAATTGACCAGAGACAGCTCCCGTTTGTTTATGACACAAGACATCTCACAAATACCGAGGAAGTTGTAAATGCAATAAAAAATATGACTGTTCGCGGTGCCGGAGTTATCGGAAGCGTTGCGGCATTTGGTATATATATAGCCGCAATCGAGGTTGAAGGTGACTATGAAGCGTTAAAAGCCAAAGCGGCTTTGATAAGAGAGTCGCGTCCGACTGCCGTGAACTTGATGTGGGCGGTTGACAGGATGATGGAGCTTTTAAAAAACTCTGACGATTTAGTAAATGATGCAAGAGAAGAGGCTATAAAACTAAATGATGAAGAAGCACTGGAGAGCCAGAAGATTGCAGAGTATGGCTGTGATATCATAGAAGATATATTGAAAAAAAGCGGCAAAACAGAGATAAATATTTTAACTCACTGCAACGCTGGCTGGCTGGCGGTGATAGATGAGGGAACAGCATTGGCACCCATCTATGAGGCAAAAAGAAGAGGAATAGATGTACATGTTTGGGTTGATGAGACAAGACCGAGAAATCAAGGCGCATCACTTACCGCATGGGAACTCTCTCAAAGCGGCATAAAGCATACAATCATAGCCGACAATACAGGCGGACATCTTATGCAGCACGGCATGGTAGATATGGTGATTGTCGGAGCGGACAGGGTAGGTGCGAACGGCGACGCGGCAAACAAGATAGGAACTTACCTAAAAGCGCTGGCAGCGTATGATAACGGTGTTCCTTTTTATGTGGCAATCCCCGCTTCAACATTTGACTTTGAGATAAGAGACGGAGTAAAAGAGATTCCGATAGAGGAGCGAAGCCCTGATGAGGTTAAGTTTATAAAAGGAGTGGACAGCGAGGGTGTGGTTCGTGAGGTGCGCATTACTCCCGAAGGTTCGCCTGCCATCAACTACGGGTTTGATGTAACTCCCGCAAGGTTAATAACAGGACTTATTACAAACAGAGGCGTTTGCGAAGCAGATTTCGATAAAATTGCAGAAAAATTTAAAAAGAGCAGCCAATGAAGAGTTTATACGACGATAAAGAAGCAAAGAATTACAAAACAGATTTAGATTTGAGGGTTTATACTTCAAGATTGCTGGGACGGGATGCCTCTTTGGTTCTTCACGGCGGCGGAAATACATCCGTAAAATCGACTGCTACTAATCTTTTTGGAGAGGTTGAAGAGATACTTTATGTCAAAGGGAGCGGCTGGGATTTGGCTACAATCGAGGCGGAGGGATTTGCTCCCGTAAAGATGGATATGCTTTTAAAGATGGCGGAGTTAAAAGTACTGAGCGACACCGACATGGTAAAGTACCAAAGATTGGCGATGATAAATCCATCCGCTCCAAACCCGTCAGTTGAAGCTATTTTACACGCGATTATTCCTTTTAAATTTGTTGACCACACGCATACCGATGCTGTTGTAACCATTACGAACACTGATGGCGGCGAAGATAAAATAAAAGAGCTTTACGGCGATAAAGTGCTAGTTATTCCATACATTATGCCTGGATTTGTTCTTGCAAAACTTGTATATGATATGACAGTAGGCATTGATTGGAGCAAGTTGGAGGGGATGATTCTTATGAATCACGGTCTTTTCACATTCAGCGACGATGCAAAGAAATCTTACGAGAAGACGATAGAACTTGTTGATAGGGCAGAGAAATACCTTGAAGCTAAGGGTGCGGTTTTAAATGTAGAAAAAGCTGAAGTAAATATAGAGCTATTAACTCTTGCAAAAATCCGTAAAGAGGTCTCAACGCTAAAAGGAAATGCGATAATCTCTATCTTAAACGACAGCGATTTGGCAGTGCACTTTTCAAAGCAAAATATTGAGAAGATAGCAGTTCAAGGACCTTTAACGCCCGACCATGTCATAAGAACAAAAAGAGTTCCGGCTATTTTGGGAGATGATTTTACCGCCGATTTGGCAAATTTTGTAAAAGAGTACAAAGAGTATTTCGAAGCAAATAAAAGAGACGAAACTCTTCTAAATCCTGCACCCAATTTTGCGATACTCAAAGGAGGCGGAACTCTCTCTTTTGGAGCAAATGCAAAAGAGGCAAATATCATCAAAGATATAAATGAGCATACTTACGAGGCTATTTTAAAAGCCCAGATGCTCGGCGGTTACAAAGCTCTTAGTGCTTCAAATATCTTTGAAGTTGAGTATTGGTCGCTTGAGCAAGCTAAACTAAAGGGCGGCGGCAAATTGCCTGAATTTAGCGGAAAAGTAGCAGTTGTAACGGGAGCGGCAAGCGGAATAGGTTTGGCGATAGCAAAGATGTTAAACGCTAGAGGTGCGGCAGTAGTTGCACTTGACATCAACCCAGATGTAGAGATGATGTTTAACAAGGCGGATTTTATAGGCGTTAAATGCGATTTGACATCTAGCGAAGATATTCAAAAAGCGGTAGCAAAAACGGTTAAATCTTTTGGGGGAATAGACATAGTCGTAAGCAATGCCGGAATTTTTACTCCGAGTGAGAATCTTGAGAGTTTGAGCGATGAAAATTGGCAAAGAAGCATGAACATAAACCTTACTTCACACCAAAAACTTATCAAATACACGGCACCGTTTCTAAAACTTGGTGTCGATGCTACTATAATCATGGTTGCTTCAAAGAACTTTCCAGCTCCGGGAAAAGGTGCGGCAGCCTACTCTGTGGCAAAAGCAGGACAGACTCAACTGGGAAGAATTGCGGCGCTTGAACTGGGGGAGTTTGGAGTGCGAGTAAATACACTTCATCCGCATGCGGTCTTTGACACGGCAATATGGAGTGATGAAGTTTTGGCTAGTCGTGCGAAAGCCTACAATATGAGCGTGGAGGAGTACAAAACAAATAATGTTCTTAAAACGGAGATAAAATCAAACGATGTTGCAGAGTTGGTATGTGCGATGGCAGGAGCGCCGTTTGCAAAAACAACCGGCTCTCAAGTCGCAATAGACGGCGGAAGCGACAGAATAATCTAATTTATTTTAGATATAACATTCTTTTTATATTTTCAGGCATATTTTCAAGAGCAAACTCTTTTTGACTTTTGATATAGCTTGGATATTTGAAATCTTTTGAAGTCATAAGCGCAAAAAGTCTCTCTAGATGTTCATTTTCTA
Organism: Sulfurimonas sp. RIFCSPLOWO2_12_36_12; assembly: GCA_001829675.1. GTDB lineage: Bacteria > Campylobacterota > Campylobacteria > Campylobacterales > Sulfurimonadaceae > Sulfurimonas. The sequence goes on from MIBZ01000065.1 coordinate 69,016, forward strand.
TCGTTTTGTATTTAACCCTCATCTCTTTGGCAATGCGAAGAAAAAATATAAGCAGTATGGATTGGGCTTTTTCATCAACGGCGTTGCCGTAAATAACGCTCTCAAACTCTTTTCTCATAGTTAAGATGTTGTATTCACACTTCTCATCAAGTTTGTCGGCATCTTCCGTGCCCAAATAGTCTAAAATATCTAAAATCAAATTCAAAAACATTAGGTTTGTTTTGTCGATAGTAATGTTGTTTTTGTCCAATTTTTCTCTGTATGCAAGTATGTCCGGTTGTATATTTTTAAAATAAGCCAACATGTTAATCCTTTCAAAAATAAAAGTATAACATAACTTAGTTACCCGTAAACTCTGTACCTTTTTGAGTTAACACCAGCGTAACCCCGTCCTCTTTTACCTCAACCAAACCCTCTTTTCTAAGTTCATTCATAGCTTTTTCCAAGGCATCGTTTTGCTTTGCGTCCAGTTTGGCGATGATATTTTCTACAACATCGCGCTTAGTCATAATCTGACCGACACTGTTGTTTTTTTTGAACCATTTCATAAACATCTCTTTAACCTCTTTTTTAGGAGCCGTATCCAAAACTTTGTTTTTAGGAGCTGTTTTTATCTTATTTTTGCGAGCTGATTTCATAATAGACCTTCAATTTTTTATCTTGACATTGTCACATAATTTTACTAAAAAAATAGAATTAAGAGACCTATTGTTGTATACTCTCGGTTATAAAAAAGAACCCAGAGGAGGAGAATGATGGCTGCTAATGCGACTATTTACAAAGCTTCGCTAAACATCGCAGATATGGACCGTAACTATTATGCGGAGCATAACTTTACTCTTGCCAAACACCCTTCCGAGACAGATTTGCGCCTAATGGTAAAGCTAGTTGCATTTATGTTAAACGCCGATGAGAAACTGCTATTTACTAAAGGAATTACGCAAGACGATGAGCCGGATTTATGGCAAAAAGCTCTAAATGGAGACATAAAACTCTGGATAGATTTGGGTCAGCCGGATGAAAAGCGGATTAGAAAAGCGTGCGGACGCTCCCAAAAAGTTATTATCTATATGTACCAAGAGGGGAGCGCTTTGGCGTGGTGGAAGCAGATGCAAAACTCGCTTGGGCGTTTTAAAAATCTCTCTGTAATTTATCTGAATATTGATGGAGATATAGAGCTTTTGGCGAAGAGAGCAATGACACTGCAGTGCAATATCAGCGACTTTGAACTTACTATAATCGACAATGACAACAGCGTGAGTGTAAAAGAAGAGAGATGGAAATAGAAATGGAGACGGTTTAATGGCACTATTTGGAGCATTGGAAGTTGTGAAAAATCAGGCAGACAGAGAGAAATTTGCAACGGCATTTCTTTATCTTGAAAAATTGATTGATAAAAACAGTGTTGAGCATAAGAGAGTTATGGGCACTGCTTTGGATGTTTGCGTAAAAATAGAGTTGGATGAGAATAGCTTTGTGCTTGAACAGGTATATGATGCCAAAGATAGAAAAGAGTGTTTTTTTGAGTCTCACAGAAAATATATAGATGTGCAGTTCATACTTGGCGGCGAAGAGATTATAGAGGTGTCAAATACAAATCTTTTGGCGGTAGCTTTAGCTTACAATGAGGAGCTGGACTTTATAAAATATGAAGAGACAAAAGGAATTTCATCTATTGTTTTAAAAGCGGGCGATGTTGCTATTTTTTATCCGCAAGATGCACATATGCCGTGCATAAAAGCAGGTAGCGGCGCAAAAGTTGTAAAAGCTGTTGTTAAGGTACGCGTCTGAGTCAAGCTATTTAAAATTTATGAAAGTAGCTTGTTTATAGAGTTTTATACAAACATTAATTACAATGATGAAATTAGGAGTTTTTATGCACACGATACAATTAAATGTTGATGACTCGATTTTTGACAAATTTATGGGCTTGATTGAAATATTACCAAGAGATAAAGTTGAAATTACGAGCCAGATGGATTATCCGTCTATCTCTTTTGAAGAAGCAAAAGAAAAAGTTCATAGAGCTGTAAATAGTATCTCTGCTAACAAAGGCATACCTCTAAATCAAGCTATTGAAAAAGTTACTACATTGACAACGAAGATAGTAGAGATTTGATATATAAAAAATATACCATCGTTTTTAAAATTATTGATTAGAATATACATATATTGACACTCTTTAGACAGAGAACTTTTTAAAATGGTTTTTCTGAAATAATCAAACCCAAACCATTTTTTACCAATACAACCATGATTATTACATTTCAAGTTGAAATTTATCAAAATAAGACAAGTTTTGAGACATGCTATTCTGACAGAAGTGCTTGAAACATAGGCAGACAGAGCGTTTGTGAGAATCTCCTTGCCGAATATGAGAATTGTGCAGTTTTGTTCTCTTTTACTTCATGTTTTATGATATTTACACTTTATTTATGATTTTTTATTTCAAGATTTTAATTTAACTCCATCGTGGACAAGTGCTTTTAGAAGAGAGCTTACAGCCTCATTCTTGATGGCATCAAAACTCAAATCTACCCTATCCCTCTCGCTTAGATAAACTGCTTCATCGTCTTTAGGCTCTTTTTTTGATTTGATAAAATTGATAACATCATTAATCGAAGTGATTTTGCTATCAACTTTAGAAAATGAGTCTATTACCTCATTGTAAGAGAGTACTTCATGTTCTAAAATAGCTCCAAAATCAAATAAATCTCTTGATTTATCCCTCATAATGAGAGCAACTAATTTCAACTTTGCAACAGATTTGACATCAAGTATTTTTAGTTTTGAATTTTCATAGTATGAAAATGAAGATTGTGAAAGTATCTCTTTTTGAATTGGTCTATTGGCTTGAAAAAACTCTAATTTGACATTGTCAAGCACAAACTTTATCATATACTCATCTGGGAACAATCCAGCTAATCTTAGAGCAGTTACATTTTCATCTTGAAGTTTTGTAGCTCCAGTAACACTCATGCTTGGGATAATATTTCTATGATTTAATGTTTTGGCAGATACTATATCTACATCCTCAGAAATTCGGTGGTTTAAATAAAAGGCAAGAGCCGTACCTCCAATGAAGTACAGCTCATCGTTAAAGATTTCATTATTGCAGATTTTATCTAGTGCATTTTTGACATTAATAGTCATTGATTGCACCTAAGAGTTTTTTATATACCCCATTCTCTTCATATTTGCCACTTAATGGTATATCTATCCCGCTTGTAGCGATATAACCTTTTGCGTACATTTTTTTATATTTATCTTTGAGCACACTTTTGACTAGATTTTTCCCAAACTCATCACATAAGGTTTTTATATCACTCTCATTCATGCTTGATAGATAATTCGAGATAATAGAGTAAACCTTCTGCTGGCTCTGCTCGTTTGTCTGCCAAAAAAGGTTATGAGAGTATTTTTTAGGGTTAAATACTACTATATCATCAATATCAACTGCGTTTATTTTCTCTTTTGCTTCATCATACTCTAGGGATTCAAGCAGATTATAAAGCCTGTGACGATTTTTTTTCCAATCTCTTAGAGTTCTATCCGGTACATCCAATAATTTACTAATTTGTTGTTGCGTCATGTTAGTACCTTTCTAGTTTTTTATTATTATAGGCGAATATCGCCTAATAGTCAATATGTATTAAAATTCAATTACGAAATCTTATGCAGCAGTTTAACTAGGTGTTGCACTTACTATTTGAATTGCGCTATTTGATGGTGCGGCTGGGGGGGAAAGAGTAAGTTTCTAAAACTATCTATTTGCAAAGTTTTACAAAAGATGCTGACGAATAGCTGACGAAAATGATTTTCTTGATTTCTTAAAAAGTGTGTTTTGATTCGTTATTTATGGGTGTTTAGAGATTTAAAGTAGTGGTGGACCCTCAGAGATTCGAACTCTGGGAGGTATAACCCTCGCCGGTTTTCAAGACCGGTGCTATCGACCAACTCAGCCAAAGATCCACATTTGTAAAGAAGTTATTATAAAAACTGGAGGTGCCACCCAGATTTGAACTGGGGATAGCAGCTTTGCAGGCTGCGGCCTTACCACTTGGCGATGGCACCAGTTTCAACAATAATTTATAATAATGGTGCCCGAAGCCGGACTTGAACCGGCACACCCTTACGAGCGAGGGATTTTAAATCCCTTGTGTCTACCGATTTCACCACCCGGGCTTTGGGTTTTTTTTAAGATATCGGGTATCTTGTCTATTTTATATTTATGGAGCGGGAAACGAGGTTCGAACTCGCGACCCCAACCTTGGCAAGGTTGTGCTCTACCACTGAGCTATTCCCGCAATTTGTACACTTAAATTTTAAGTGAGCGGAATTATAGCCACTTTATTTTTGTTTGTAAAGAGTTTTTATTATAAAATCTAAAAAAAATGTTATAATCGCATCAATAATACAAAGATAACAACTATAAAGTTAAGGATTTCAATGAGAAGCGATATCATAAAAAAGGGCTTTGATAAGGCTCCTCACCGTTCACTGCTTCGTGCAACAGGTCTAAAAGATGAAGATTTTGACAAGCCGTTTATCGGGATAGCCAACAGTTATATAGACATTATTCCGGGGCATTTTTTCTTGCATGAATATGGAGAAATTGTTAAACAAGCTATTCGCGAAGCCGGCGGTGTTCCGTTTGTGTTCAACACGATTGGCGTTGATGACGGAATTGCAATGGGGCATGACGGTATGCTTTACTCTCTTCCTTCACGCGAGATTATTGCAGACTCTATTGAAACGGTTATGAATGCTCACAAGTTAGATGCGATGATATGTATCCCAAACTGTGACAAAATTGTTCCAGGTATGATAATGGGAGCGCTTCGCGTAAATGTTCCGACTATTTTTGTTTCAGGCGGTCCGATGCCTGCAGGTCATAAAAAAGATGGTACGCCGATAGATTTATCTACTGCTTTTGAAGCTGTTGGTGTCCACGCTGAGGGAAAAATGACGGATGAAGAGCTTTATGAGATAGAGTGTAACGCATGTCCGAGTGGTGGAAGCTGTTCTGGAATGTTTACGGCAAACTCCATGAACACTCTTTGTGAAGCTATGGGTATTGCACTTCCCGGAAACGGAACTGTTTTAGCTATGACTCCGGCGCGTATTGAAATGGTTAAAAAAGCTGCCAAGAGAATTGTAGAGATGGCAAAAGCAGATGACAGCAAGTATAATCTACGAAATGTTTTGAATGAAAAAGCAGTTCACAATGCCTTTGTAGTTGATATGGCAATGGGCGGAAGCTCAAATACGGTTTTACACATGTTAGCAATCGCTAAAGAGGCCGGAGTTGATTTCCCAATCGAAAAAATAAACGAAATAGCGGACAATGTAGCGCACATTGCTAAAATATCTCCATCATTAACAACTGTTCATATGGATGACATTGATAAAGCCGGCGGTGTAAATGCGGTTATGAAAGAGGTGAGCCGCAGAGGCGGGTTGCTTTATCTTGATAATCCGACTGTAACAGGTGAAACACTTGGCGAACGCATAGCAGATGCTAAAATTTTAAATGAAAATATCATCCATAGAAATGAGAATGCTTACTCTCAAGTTGGCGGATTGTCAATTCTTTTTGGAAATTTAGCTTTAGAGGGGGCGGTTGTAAAAACTGCCGGAATTGAAGCAAATATGCGTCAGTTCAAAGGCAGAGCAATCTGTTTTAACTCCCAAGCAGAGGCGATAACTGGGATAATGAGCCACAAAGTTAAACCTGGCAGTGTTGTAGTTATCCGTTATGAGGGTCCAAAAGGCGGTCCGGGAATGCAAGAGATGCTTGCTCCTACTGCACTTATTCAAGGTATGGGACTTGGAGACAGCGTGGCTCTTATTACCGATGGCAGATTTTCCGGAGCAACAAAAGGCGCCAGCATAGGGCATGTTTCTCCTGAGGCTGCTGAGGGCGGTTTGATAGCATTTGTAGAAGATGGCGATGAGATAGAGCTGGATACTGACAAGCATCTACTTAGATTAAATGTTAGTGATGAAGAGATAGCAAAAAGAAAAGCCAACTACAAACCTTATAAAAATGAGGTTAAATCAAAGTGGCTTAAGCGCTATCAACTTTTAGTTTCAAATGCTTCAAACGGGGCAGTTTTAAAAACAGAACTTTAATAGAATAAATGAAAGACAGGAATATATTTTGAATGCAATTGCAATAAAACATAACGGCGAAATAATAGATTTACAAACTGCTTCAGAGCTTGGTTTTGAGGGAGAGCAGATACTTCTTGACAACTCACCGGACTCTTTGGAAGTTCTTCGTCACTCAGCAGCTCATCTTATGGCACAAGCCATAAAATCACTCTATCCCGATGCAAAGTTTTTTGTTGGCCCAAATGTTAAAGAGGGTTTTTACTACGACTTTAAAACTTCTAGTGAAATTGGCGAGGGCGACCTTAAGACAATAGAAAAAGAGATGCTTTCTCTTGCCAAAAAGAAATATCCGATAGAGAAATATGAAATCTCTATGGATGAGGCAAAAGAGAAGTTTAAAAATGACCATTTGAAACTCTTTGTTATGCAAAGAATACCAAGCAGCACAGTTTCTATCTATAAGCAAGGCGATTTTGAAGATTTGTGCCGCGGACCGCACCTCCCAAACATCGGACTGATTAGATATTTTAAACTTACTAAAATAGCCGGTGCCTACCTTGGCGGAGATTCTAAAAACGAAATGCTTACTCGTATATACGGTATAGCATTTGCGGATAAAGAGAGTCTAAAAGCGTATTTGGATCAAATGGCTGAAGCTGAGAAGAGAGATCACCGCAAGCTTGGCGCAGAGATGAAAATGTTTACATTCCGTGAAGAGGTAGGGGCCGGTTTTCCTATCTGGCTTCCGGCAGGGGGGCGACTTCGCGCAAGATTGGAGTCACTTCTGTTTAAAGCTCACCGTAAACGCGGATATGAGCCCGTTCGCGGTCCAGAGATGCTTAGAAGCGACCTTTGGAAAACATCTGGCCATTACCAAAACTATGGCGAAAACATGTACTTTACAAACATAGACGAGATAGAGTTTGGTGTAAAACCGATGAACTGTGTCGGTCATATTAAGATATATGAAGATGAACTGCACTCTTATAGAGATTTGCCGATTAAATATTTTGAGTACGGCGTGGTTCATCGTCATGAGATGACAGGTGCGCTTCATGGGCTTTTCCGTGTTCGTGAATTTACTCAAGATGATGCGCATATATTTTGTAGAGCTGACCAGATAGAAGAGCAGATAATAGAGGTTGTTGATTTTGTCGATAAAATTATGTCCACATTTGAGTTTAACTATAAAATGATGCTCTCAACGAGACCGCAAAAAGCTGTTGGAAGTGATGAAGTGTGGGAAGTTTCTACACAGGCACTAAAAAATGCAATGGATAAAAATAGTCTTGTTTATGAGATAGATGAGGGCGGAGGGGCTTTTTACGGTCCTAAAATCGATATTAAAATAACTGACGCAATTGGGCGTGAGTGGCAATGTGGTACAATACAGCTAGACTTTAATTTACCAGATAGATTTAAACTCGAATATAATGACGAAAGTAATGATAAAATACAGCCGGTTATGATTCATAGAGCAATTTTAGGTTCGTTTGAGCGTTTTATTGGTATATTAACGGAGCATTACGCTGGAGAGTTTCCAATGTTTATCGCTCCAACTCAGGTTGCAATCGTGCCTATCGCATCTACGCACAATGATTATGCTAAAGAGTTGTCAGATAAATTGATAGATTTAGGGGCTGATAGTGAAATCTACTCTAAAAATGATTCTTTAAATAAAAGAATTAGAACAGCGGAAAAAACAAGGGTGCCTATGCTTGTAGTTATAGGCGATGAAGAGGTTGAGTCTCGCACTGTTGCAATCCGCGACAGAAGAACGAGAGAACAATATAACCTAAGTGAAAGTGAATTTCTTTCTCTTATACAAACTAAAATAAATGAGGTAAATTTTTGAGTAAAAAAGACCGTGTAATAATGAATGACGATATTCGTGTACCTGAGGTGCGTTGTAATGTAGATGGAGCGGAATCTTTAGGGGTAATTTCTACTGATGCAGCTATGGAAAAAGCAAATGAGTTGGGTTTAGATTTAGTTCTTATTGCTCCTGACGCAAAACCGCCTGTTGCAAAAATTATGGATTACGGCAAGTACAGATATCAAGAAGAGAAAAAACAAAAAGAGCAGAGAAAAAATCAAGTTAAAATTGATATTAAAGAGATTAAACTTTCTGTAAAAATTGCTGAAAATGATATTAACTACAAAGTAAAACATGCAAGAGAATTTCTCTCTGAAGGTAAACATGTAAGATTTCGTGTATTTCTAAAAGGTCGTGAGATGGCTAACCCGGATTCAGCAAAAGATGTTCTTTTAAAGGTTTGGTCAATGATAGAGGATGTTGCAGTTATGGATAAAGAGCCTAAATTTGAGGGTCGTTATTATAATATGTATGTTTTACCTCAAAAGTAGTATACTTTCTTTAGAAAAATAGCGAACGCGTTATATTTAAGGGGTAAAATTTACCCCTCTCTTCTACTTAGCTATTTTAGCTATCAAATCTTCTTTTTGAATTGCATCGGTTACATATTTTACAATCACAAGTTTTTCTGTATCGTTTATATACCACTCTGCAACATGTGCGCTTTCAAAGCCTTTTAGTTTTGAAAGGTCTACATCTGCTAATGGAAGATAAAGATGAGAGTGTTTAGTAGGGTTTTGAAGCTTCAATGTCCACAATAGCCATATGGTTGCAACAACCGCAACAGATATCCCTATTGTCTCTCTATCGCTATATCCTAATAGTAATCCAGCTGAAGTACCGCCGATAAATGTAGCAAAGTAGGCAACAGAGTTAGCGATACCAAGTGCAGCACCTTTTTGGTGTACTTTTGCAAATTTTGTTATCATTGACTGAACCAGAGGCTCCATCATATTAAAAGCTATGAAAAACATCACAACGCCAACTATAAAAACTGTACTTGAAGCAGTAAGTCCCATAATTAAAAATGAGCCTATAAACAGAACAATTGAGAGCAAAAATATCTGCTTTGGTTTATTGTATTTTTCGCCAAATACAGCAGCGGGTCCCATGGCAACTAGACCAAAAACCATAGCTGGCATATAAGCCATATATAAATCAGATTTTTGCCAAGCAAAATCACTGCTTGTTAAAATAATAGGAATAAGAACAAAGGCAATAGTCATAAGACCTTTTTGCATAGCATTTATAATAATCATATTTAAGAGATTCGGATCTTTCAGAATATCTGAAGTTTTTGCGGCTGCATGGTAGGTATGCTTGATTTTTGGAGGTGTCGGCACTTTAGTAAAAAGAAGAACTATTGCTAAAACTGCAAAAATAGCCGTTAATACAAAAAGAAATTCAACACCGAATTTTGCACCTAAAACAGGACCAAGACCCATAGCAAGAGCAAAACTCATGGCAATCGAAGCTCCCATGATTGCCATCGCTTTACCGCGAATCTCCTCTTCAACCAAATCAGAAATCATGGCAGCAATAACAGAACCTATCGCACCTGCACCTTGAAGAAAACGACCAATCATAAGAGTGTATATATCAGTAGTAAAAGCACAAATAATAGAGCCGACTAAAAATATAAGAAGACCGACAAGAAGAGTAGGTTTTCTGCCTATTTTGTCACTCATAGCACCAAAAGGAACTTGAAAAATTGCTTGAGTTAGCGCATAACCGCCAACAACTATACCTACAAGCAAGGGCGTAGAACCCTCAAGCTCAAGGGCATAAACAGAAATAACAGGTAAAACTAAAAATAGACCCAAAAACCTAAGTGATAGAATTGCCGAGAGAGGAAAGACTTTTTTGAACATTGTGCACCTTAAATATTATATAATGCGCAATTATATTGAAAAGATTGTTTACACAAACTTTTTAAATCAAGAAAACTTATGTTCAAAGTAAATTGTAAGGATTATATGTGAAATTAATATTGGCTACATCAAACAAAGGAAAAGTAAGAGAAATTAAAGCACTCTGTGAAGATTTTGAAGTAATTCCATATAGTGAACTTATTGATGAGTTTGAAATAATCGAAGATGGAAGCAGTTTTAAAGAGAATGCTCTTATAAAAGCCAGAGCGGTTTTTAAGGCTTTAAATGAGGAGATGGCAGGAGAGCTAAAAGATATTGTAGTTATAGCAGATGACAGCGGAATCAGTGTTGATGTTCTTGATGGCAAACCTGGCATTTATAGCGCAAGACATGCCGGAAAAAACGCAAATGACAAAGATAATCTTCACAAACTTATTCAAGATATAAAAGATAAAAATGTTACATCTTCACCGGCACACTACACCGCAGCAATAGCGATAGTTACAAAAAACAGCGAGTATGTTGTTCATGGCTGGATGTATGGAACGGCTATAAGCGAAGCTATCGGCGATGGCGGTTTTGGGTATGATCCTTCATTTATCCCTCTGGGGCATGATAAAACATTAGGTCAGTTGGATGATGAGGTTAAAAAGAGGTTGTCTCATCGTTCAAAAGCGCTTGAGTTAGCTAGAGTGATTATAAAATCATTATAGCTTTAGGGGGATGCAAGGGACATTTGTCCCTGCCATTAAAACGGACAAGTTCGTTTTAGTGCGTAACATCAGTAAGTAAAAAATCAGGCAAAAAACCAAAAAACAACCCCGACAACTATTCTATAGATTCCAAAGCCCACAAATGTGTGGGTTGTAAGAAATTTCATCATCGCTTTTACGGTTATAAATGCAACAACAAATGCTGTTATAAATCCGACTGCCAAAAGGGAGTAGTCATCTACAACAAGCTCGTGGCGGTTTTTAAAGAGATCGTAAGCAGTTGCCGCAAACATAGTTGGGATTGCCAGTAAAAAAGAGAATTCGGCGGCACTTTTGCGTGACAATCCGCTAAAAAGACCTCCAATCATGGTGGCTCCGGAGCGGCTGGTTCCCGGTATCATTGAAAAAGTTTGAAAGAGTCCTATCATCAGAGACTCTTTTATGGTCAGTTCATCTACGGTTTTGTCGCTGCTCTCATCATGGTCTCTTCTAAAATATTCTATAATCAAAAATACAATACCGCCGAGGATGAGCATTATTGCAACGGTTTCTATTCCAAAAAGTCCTTTAATCGTTTTATAAAATAAAAATCCAAAAACAGCTGTCGGTAAAAATGCCACCGCGATTTTAAGCCATAAATTTTTGTTTGCCAGAAGCCTTTGTGAAAATAGAAACAAGACTGCCAAAATGCTGCCCAGCTGAATAGAGATTTCGAATGTTTTGTGCGCAATTGTTTGCTCAAGTCCTAATAGATGTGAAACAAGTATCAGATGCCCCGTAGAAGAGATTGGCAAAAATTCAGTCAAGCCTTCAATTACGCCTAAAATTATCGAATCAAGTATGGTCATAAAAGCCCTTAATATATTTGCAATTTGCAATTCTTGTTGAAATTCTAGCATAAAAATAAAGAGTCACTTTATCTTATTTGGATATAATGCGAGGTTTTAAATTATAATTTATTAGGAACTTTTACATGTTACTTTTTACGCCTGGACCTACTCCGGTACCTCAAAACGTTCGCAACGCAATGTCAGACGAGACTATGCACCACCGCACACCTGAATTTGAAGCTATTTTTGAAAAAACAAGAAAACATCTTTTTAATTTATTTAAGAGCGATGAAGTTGTAATGCTTGCATCTAGCGGAACGGGTGCTATGGAAGCTGCTGTTATAAATTTGTGTCATAACACTCTTTTAAATGTAAATTCCGGAAAATTCGGCGAGAGATTTGGCAAAATTGCAACGGCTCATGGACTTGGCAATGTTGAGATAAAAAATGAGTGGGATACTCCGGTAACTGTTAAAGAAGTTGTAGAAGCGGTTAAAAACAACTCCAATATAGATGCTATTGCCATTCAGATAAGCGAATCAGCAGGCGGACTTCGTCACCCTGTTGAAGAGATTGCAAAGGCCGTAAAAGAGATAAATCCAAACATTATGATTATTGCTGACGGAATTACTGCCGTGGGTGTTGAAGAGATTGATGTTACAAATATCGACTGTTTGATTGCAGGAAGCCAAAAAGCTCTTATGCTTCCTCCCGGACTTGCAATTTTGGGACTTAGCAACGCTGCAATAGAGAAGATAGGAAAAGGGAGAGGTTACTACTTCAACCTTGCAACCGAGATAAAATCTCAAAGAAAAAACACTACCGCGTGGACGGCAGCTACAACTCTTACTATCGGGCTTTTAGAGATACTGGAGACGATAGAGAGAAACGGCGGAATTAAAAAGCTTTATGAAGAGACAACAAATAGAGCAAATGCTGTTTTATCGGCACTCCAAGAGATTGGCTTGCATGTATATCCAAAAACTCCGGCACTCTCTATGACAACAATCGATGACGAAAATGCATCACAAATCAGAAAAATTTTAAAAACTGATTTTGGCGTAAATGTTGCAGGCGGACAGGACCATTTAGAGGGTAAAATTTTTCGTATAAATCAGATGGGATTGATTGCTCCTTATGAGATTTCATGGGTTGTCAATTCTGTTGAACTCGCTCTTGCAAAACTTGGACGCAGAGCTTATGATGGAGCTGCAAACAGAGTTTTCAATGAAAAATATTTCAAAGTGGTTAGCAAATGATATTAGAGCACGAAATTCCTAGCGGTTCAAGACTCTACTTTGGCAATAGCGCTAAGATAAAAAGAGAGATAGAGAAAGTTGCTAGTGATATTTTGTATGCTAAAGGCTTTGAAGAGATAGTTACTCCGATATTCTCTTATCATCAGCATAAAAGTATTGCAAATGAAAAAGAGTTGATAAAAGTAAACGATGAAAAAAACAACTCTATATCTCTAAGAGCTGACTCAACAATTGATGTTGTTAGAATTATAGAGAAGAGATTAGGGCGCAATACCGAACATAAAAAATGGTTCTACATCCAGAGTGTTTTTCGTTATCCGACGGATGAGCAGTACCAAATAGGTGTTGAGTTTATGGGTGAGAGCAAACTGTCGTCTGTTTTAAATATAGCGATAGACATTTTTGATAAATTAGAAGTAAAACCTCTAATCCAAATCTCAAATATGATGATACCAAAATTGCTGGTTGAGATGTTCGATGAGCTGACTTTGGATGATTTTAGACATGTAAATATAGAAAAATTTATAAACTTAAAAGTTGAGTGGTTAGAGAAACTTGTATATCTTCAGCATGCGCAGCAGATTGATGAACTGCTTGAGATAGTTCCGGTTGAGATAAAGATAGAATTAGAAAAAATGAAAAATTTATGCGGTGACATAACTTGTCAAAATAGTGTTTTGGCACCGATGTACTATGCAAAAATGCTCTATTATGATGAGCTCTTTTTTAGAAGTATCCTTGGTAACGAGGTTTTCGCCCGTGGCGGAAGATACAAAAATTCAGAACTGAGTTCTGTTGGTTTTGCGATTTATACAGATGTGTTGATAGAAACAAAAGCGAAGTAAAAGAGGAAGATAATGAAAGCAGATTTAATAGTAGGCATACAGTGGGGCGACGAAGGAAAAGGCAAGATTGTCGATAGGTTGGCAAAAGAGTACGATATGGTTTGCAGAAGCCAAGGCGGGCACAATGCGGGGCACACAATCTGGGTTGATGGCACAAGATATGCACTTCATCTGATTCCATCAGGTATATTAAATCCAAAAGCTATTAATGTTATCGGAAACGGGGTTGTTCTATCTCCATCTTCAATAATCAAAGAGATGCAGCAGTTTGATGCACTAGAGGGAAGACTTTTTATATCTGACAAAGCTCATTTAAATCTATCTTACCACTCGCTGGTTGACCAAGCTCGCGAGAAGTTAAAAGGCGACAGTGCTATCGGAACAACGGGCAAGGGCATCGGACCTGCTTATTCTGATAAAATAAATCGTGTCGGTGTTAGAGTAGGCGAACTTTTAGACCCTGCTAAACTTTGTAAATCTGTAATGAGTTATTTTGAACAAAATAGAGAATTTTTTAATATTTTAAATATCAAAACGCCAAACGAAAGTGAACTTTTAGCAGAAATCCAAGAGTACAGCGCTAAGCTTTCTCCGTTTATCACAGACACAACACAGATGATTTGGAGAGCGTTAGACAAAGAGAATAAAAGAGTTCTGTTAGAGGGCGCGCAGGGAACCATGCTAGACATCGACCACGGAACTTATCCGTATGTAACTTCAAGCTCAACGGTAAGTGCCGGTGCCTGTACGGGTCTTGGTATAAATCCTAAAGATATAGGCAAAGTTACCGGTATCGTAAAAGCGTACTGCACCCGTGTCGGTAACGGTCCATTTCCTAGTGAAGATTTGGGAGAAGACGGCAAGCTAATCGGTGAAAAAGGGCATGAGTTTGGCACAACTACGGGGCGTGCAAGAAGATGTGGCTGGTTTGACGCAGTGGCATGCAGATATGCAAGCCGTTTGAACGGGTGTGATGAGTTGGCACTGATGAAACTTGATGTTCTTGATGGATTTAGCGAAGTCAAAGTTTGTGTAGCTTACGATTTAAACGGTGTAGAGATTGACTATCTGCCTGCAAACTTAAATGATGTAAAACCAATTTACAAATCATTTAAAGGGTGGGACAACTCTAAGGGTGCTAGAACCTTTGATGCACTTCCAAAAGAGGCGCAAGATTATATTAGAGTGATTGAAGAGATTACAAAAACAAAAGTAGGTATAATTTCTACATCGCCAGAAAGAGATGATACAATTATATTATAAACCGTAAAATGAGCAGAGCCCATTTTACTACGCTAGCCGCTTAGGCACTGAAGCTAGCCTCATTCGAGGCAGAAGATTTTTTGCAAAGTTGTAAGAAATTTGCTTTATAGGATGGAGAAAAGTTTATGAAAACTCGCTTTAGCCCATTAGTAAAAGTTAAAAAAAATGTTATGCAAAAAAGTGAGCAATTTTTACAAAAAGCAAACAGCAATCTAAACAGTGCCAGTACGGCACTTGAACTCTCATATAGCTCCCTAAAAGATGTTGAACCTCCAAATAAGGGCACAATGAGTGAAATGCTAGCCTCAAGAACACTGCTAAACTCCCAAAGAGAATTGATAAAGCACAATAGAGAGTGGGTCAATTTCGCAGCTAACCAAGTTAATCAAGCAAAAAAACAACTGAAACTTGATATGATTGAACATGAAAAATTTCAATATTTAGAACTTCAAGAGATAAAACAAGAGCTTCAAAAGAGAAAAATTAGAGATGCAAAAGAGTTGGACGAAATTGCATTAATGACACATAATGGAAAAAACAGATGATAAAATTATTTTTGGCAATTTTTTTTACTTTGACATCGCTAAATGCGTTAGAGACCAGCAATAAACTATTTGAGTGTACAGAAATTTTTAAAGCAAGAAAGAGTGAACTTCTTGTAGAACTTGAGCGCATAGATGAGCAAAAACAATCCCTTAGCGCTCTTAAAACGGCAACGGAAGAGTTGTTAGTAAAACGAGAGGCAAAGGCATCTCAAGACGAAGCTGCAGTTAAGGCAAAATTGGGTGAAATTTCATCCAAAGAAGAGTCCATAAAAAAAATACTTCAAAAAAATGAAGAAATTTTAAAAGAGATAAAAGCTATAAAAATGAGCAAAACGGCTGAAACTTTTGCAAAGATGAAAGCAGCAAATGCGGCAGATGTTCTTTCTAAAATGGAGTCACAAGATGCAGCAACAATACTCTCTTCGCTAAAACCTAAAACAGTAGGGACTATTTTGAGCAAAATGGATGCAAAAAAGGCTTCCGAACTTACACTAATATTGGCAAAGTAATTTTATTTAAGAATTATCAGTTAAAATCACACCCAATAATAAACTAGAGAGTTTTTGCATGCTAAATAATATGAGCTTTTACAACTTTATGCACAAACAGATTTTAGTTTTGGTTGCGCTTTTTGCTTCAACCGCTACCTCCTATGTTTTTTTTGGAATTGTCTACTCATCCTATATCATTGAGCCTTTATGGTATCTGTTAGTTTTAGCAGTCTCATATTGGGGATATAGTTTACATAAATCATATTCTAAAAATAACTACACAATTAAAGATAAAGAAAAATGGCTAAGTAAACTGCGATACTTTATATTTTTATATTTTTCTACATGGACAATAATGTTTATTGTGTATGTGTCTCGCGACAATATTGAACTTCACTATCTTGCAATTTTCACACAGCTTGGCGTTGCGGTTGTTGCAACAACTATTCTTGTAACAGAAAAAAGATTGGCAATTTTTATTTTAACATCCTCTATGCTTCCTATAACAATCTATCTTGTGCTTATCGGAGAATTTTATGCTTATGTTATAGCAATCTTAACGGTTGTTCTGGCTTGGGTGCTTTTGTACGGCTCAAGAAATACATATAATTATCTGCTTAGAAATCAGTTTCAGGCGTACCATGACTATCTTACTAAGCTTGGAAATAGGCGCTATTTTGTGGAGCTGTTAGAAGATGCTATAAAAATTCAAAAGAACGACGGTAAGTACATGTATCTGTTTTTGATAGATTTAGACCACTTTAAAACTATCAATGATACGCTCGGGCATGATATTGGAGATAAGCTTCTGATAGAGGTAGCAGACAGAATGAAGATGCTTGTTAAATTAAACAATAATACCGTTTCAAGACTAGGCGGGGACGAATTTTGTATATTAAGTGCAGTATATAAAGATAAAAACATGTGTTTGGAAATAGCTCAAGAGTTTGCACAAGAGTTACTTCATGTTATCAAGCGGACATATATTATAGAAGAGCACCATCTTTACATAAGTGCCAGTATCGGGGTAAGCATCATAGACAATCCAAAAATGACGGCTAACACCCTGATAAAAGAGGCTGATATCGCTATGTATGAAGCCAAATCTAAAGGGCGAGACGGAGTTATTTTATTTAACGATGAATTGTCAATAAGAATAGAAAGAAAGCTGGAGATAGAGAGATTGCTTCACTTTGCTTTGGAAAAAGGCGAAGTAACACTTCATTATCAACCGCAGATGAGTTTAAATAGTGAAATTATAGGCTGTGAAGTTCTTGTCAGATGGAACAATGAACAGCTGGGAAATGTAGGACCTGACGAATTTATTCCAATCTCAGAGCAGACCGGATTTATCGTTGAGCTCGGGTATTATATATTGGAAGAGTCGTTTAAAACATTCAGCGAGTGGGATAAAAAAGGAATAAATTTAGAACAATTATCTATAAATATAAGTATGAGACAGATATTTCATACAACATTTATTGAAGATGTATCAAAGCTATGCGCTCAATATTTAAACCAACAGCTAAGCTCAAAGATAGTTTTTGAGATGACAGAAACCAGTGTCGCGGAAGATATAAGCAAGCTGATAGAGATAATGAATAAAATCAAACAATTGGGTATTCGATTTTCAATGGATGATTTCGGTACCGGTTATTCATCACTAAGTTATCTGCGTCAGATACCGATAAATGAACTAAAAATTGACAAATCATTTATTATTGAATTAGACGATATTAAAAAAGATACAAATATGGTTAAAACGATACTGAACATTGCCAAAAATCTGGGTTTAACCGTCGTTGCAGAGGGTGTAGAAACAGAGATGCAAAAAGATTTTTTAATCAAAGAAAATTGTACTATTTTGCAAGGCTACTACTTTTCAAAACCGCTAAATAGAGAAAAATTTGAAGAGTATGTTGCCAATAGATTAAAAAAATAAAACAGCTAATTTGCGTAAAATAACTCTTTTCTAATCGTAAACTAACCTTACTTATTGTAAAATATCCAAATTTATTTTAATACAACTAAGGTTCATCGATGAAAATATCACTTAAAACTATACCTCATATAGCCAATAAGATCGCAATTGATTTAAATAAGAGTGGTGTTGTTACGATGACAAAAGGTCTTGAGCCGATTATGCAAGAAGCCGAGAAGATATTGATGCATGATGCCAAGCAAGAGATGGCACTTGAAGAGAAGACTCATGAGATATGTGAAGCCAATGAAGAGCAGATAGAGTTTAATCTTGTTGATGAGAGACAGCTCTTCTTTATGATTAAGAAAAAATTGGCTCCGGAATTTGGCGTTATTTTAAACTATGAGGAGCGATACTCAGACATTTCTCATAAAATTTTGGATGAGCTTTATGAGGAGGATTTGATTCACTTCGATGTTACGGAAAACCGCATAAAAAATATTATTTATAATGCAATTACATCTTTCATAACAGAAGCTTCGGCACTTGATAATGTAATAATGGACAAAATCAGAACATATAAAAAGAGATATATTCCCGGAACGGATGATTTTGATATTTTATATGAAAAACTTTACAGAGAAGAGTTGATAAAAAGAGGTATGGAGTAGATGAGTATGAAAAAAGTCTGGATTTATCTTGAAAATGGAACTTTTTTAGAAGCTAATAGCTTCGGTGCACAAGATACTGTAGTTGGTGAAATAGTTTTCAATGTCTCTATGAGCGGGTATCAAGAGATAATGTCTGACCCATCATATGCAGGGCAGTTTGTAACATTTACAATGCCTGAAATTGGGAATGTCGGTGTGAACTCTCAAGATATGGAGAGCAAACGCGCTCATGCAAAAGGGATGATAGTTAGAAAATATCAAGAGAGATACTCTAACTTTAGGGCTGAAGATTCTCTTGCTTCGTTTTTAAAAGAGCAGAAAGTTATGGGAATTTGTGACATCGATACAAGATATTTAACAAAGATGCTAAGAAATGAGGGTGCTATGATGATGATAGCATCTACGGAGATTAGCGATAAAGCCGAACTGAAAAAGATTTTAGAAAGCAGCCCTAGAATAGAAGATGTTAACTATATAGAGCAGGTTAGTACGAAAACGGCATATAAACATACTCAATCTACTTATAATGAGAGAGTTTTTGAGTATGACTCTGCACCGGCTCAAGAGGCAAAAGTTGTAGTTTTGGATTTTGGCGTAAAAACAAATATTTTAAATGAGCTGGTTAATGCAAAAATAGGCGTTGAGGTTATTCCTAACAACTTTAGTGCCGATGCTCTTATAAAAAGATACAACTCTAAAGAGATAGACGGTGTTTTCTTATCAAACGGACCAGGTGACCCGCTTGTGCTAAAGAATGAGCAAGAGGAGATTAAAAAACTTATAGCTGCAAAGATTCCGATGTTTGGAATCTGTTTGGGGCATCAACTTCTCTCAATCGCTCACGGTTATGACACATACAAGTTGAAATTCGGTCACCACGGCGGAAACCAGCCTGTAAAAAATGTTAAAACCGGGTTGGTAGAGATTACCGCTCAAAACCACAACTACAATGTTCCGGATAATATTGTAGAGATTGCAGAGGTTACCCATGTTAATCTTTTTGACAATACAATCGAGGGTTTAAAATACAATAACTCTCCAATTTTTTCTGTTCAACACCATCCGGAATCCAGCCCCGGACCAAAAGAGAGCAGATATATCTTCGGTGAATTCTTATCTTTAATAAAAAGATAAGAACCATCTTTCTCTCTTCCCTAACTTCTTTTTGTTAATAAAGTGTTAAAAGTAAATCAAAAATTAACAAAATGGTAAAATTTGTCAAAATCTTGTCAAAATTTAAGAATTCTTAAACATTTATACTGTTAATATATCGATGTTAATTAGTTTAATAAATTTAGCTTAATTTAATTGAACTTAATTGCTTTGAATCTTTAAGGAGGCTATATATGGAAAATCGTCCATTAGAGTACGACTATACAATTGCAAAGATGTTCATGTTTACAACAATTCTTTTGGGAATTGTTGGTATGCTCATCGGTGTAATTTTAGCATTTCAACTTGCTTTTCCGGGAGTTAATCTAATTCTTGGAGAGGGTCTGGCTGAATATACTAACTTTAGTCGTCTTCGTCCGCTGCATACTGATGCAGTAATATTTGGGTTTACACTAAGTGGTGTTTTTGCTACTTGGTATTATGTCGGTCAAAGAGTGTTAAAAGTATCTATGGCAGAATCAAAGCTGTTAATGGCTTTAGGTAAAGCACACTTTTGGCTCTATTTGGTTGTTGTTGTAGCGGTTGTTGTTTCACTTTTTGCCGGTGTTACTACTTCAAAAGAGTATGCAGAATTTGAATGGCCGATAGATATTGCTGTCGTGCTTGTTTGGGTTATCTTTGGTATGAGTATATTTGGTCTTATCGGTATTCGCCGTGAGAAGTCACTATACATATCTATTTGGTACTATATTGCAACTTTCTTAGGTATAGCTATGCTTTACCTTTTCAACAATATGGAAATCCCAACAATTTTAGGAACATCAGCTTCTGGTGAATCCGGTATAGGTTCATGGTATCACTCTGTTTCTATGTATGCAGGTACTAATGATGCGCTGGTTCAATGGTGGTATGGCCATAATGCGGTTGCATTTGGTTTTACGGTTCCTATTGTTGCAATGATTTACTACTTTTTACCAAAAGAGTCTGGTCAAGCAATCTACTCATATAAACTATCTCTACTCTCTTTCTGGGGATTAATGTTTGTATATTTATGGGCTGGCGGACACCATTTACTTTACTCAACTGTTCCTGACTGGATGCAGACAATGGGTTCAATATTTTCAGTAATATTGATTTTGCCATCTTGGGGTTCTGCTATCAATATGCTTCTTACAATGAAGGGTGAGTGGCAACAAGTTGCGGCTTCTCCATTGATTAAGTTTATGGTTTTAGGTTCAACTTTCTATATGTTCTCGACACTAGAGGGTCCGATTCAAGCAATTAAATCAGTTAACGCGATAGCACACTTTACTGACTGGATTGTCGGACATGTGCATGACGGCGTTCTCGGCTGGGTCGGCTTTATGATTATGGCTTCGCTTTATCATATGGCTCCTCGTGTCTTTAAAAGAGAGATTTACTCTAAATCTTTAATGGCAACACAATTTTGGATTCAAACACTGGGTGTTGTTTTATACTTCACTTCTATGTGGATTGCAGGTATTACGCAGGGTATGATGTGGCGTGCACACGATGAGTTTGGTAACTTAGCTTACTCATTTATTGATACGGTTACGGTTCTTCACCCTTACTACGCTATTCGCGGTGTTGGCGGTCTTTTATATCTAGTTGGTTTCTTAATGTTCGCATACAACATTTATAAAACTATGTCTGCTCGTCCTGTTGAGGAACATGAGCTACAAAATGCATCGCCTATGGGCGCTTAATAGAAAGGATTTAATATGTTTCATTGGTTAGAAAAACATCCGTTCTTTTTTGCGGTAGGTGTGTTTTTGGTAATTTCGTTTGCAGGTTTAGTTGAGATTCTTCCAAGCTTTGCTCAGGCTTCTCGTCCGGTTATAGGTACGGCTCCATACTCTACTTTAGAGCTTGCCGGTCGCCATGTTTATATTAAAAATAGCTGTAATGCTTGTCATTCACAACTTGTTCGTCCATTTAAATCAGAGACTGACCGTTACGGTCACTACTCATTAAGCGGTGAGTATGCATATGACCGTCCATTCCTTTGGGGTTCAAAAAGAACTGGACCTGATTTAATGCGTGTCGGTAACTATCGTACTACTGACTGGCATGAAAATCATATGAAAGACCCGGCTTCTGTTGTTCCGGGTTCGATTATGCCTGCTTACAGATGGATGTTTACAAAAAATGCTGATATTGATACTGCATTTGCAGAGCAATTAACAGTGGCGCAATACTTTTCGGTTCCTTATAACCAATCGGTACCTATGAAAGATGGGTCAACCGCAGTTGTAAAGATGGGGAGCAGTGTTGTTGAAGCAAATGCTATAGCTTTAGAAGAAGCAAAGGTAATCGCAACAGACATGAAAGATCAAGATGTTAAAGATGCTGTAGATCGTGGCGAAATCCCTGAGATAGTCGCACTGATTGCATATTTGAATAGTCTTAAGTAGAGGTTTATGGTGAATATCGCAGAACTGCAAGCTTATGGATACTTTACATTAACTATACTTCTTGTACTAGCATTGTATGGCTATATATACCATCTCTACAGTACAAAAAAAGATGTTGACGGGGTTGACTATGAGAGTTATAGTGATATGGCACTTAAAGATGATATAGATGATACTCCGGTATCGCCTAAATCTGATAAAGAGAAATAGGAGAGATATATGAATAAGCTTTATCTTTGGGGAATTATTATAATTGCCGTAATGCTTGGTGCTACTTACTTATCTGTAGGCGGTTCAAAGGGTGGTTTAAATGATGATATCGTCAATATGCTTGCGATTACGGGGGCAGTGGCATTAGTTATAATTACAGTTTTTGTTGTAATTAAATATGTTCGTCAAATGCAAGTAGATAGCGCAAGCGGTGAACTTGCCGATGAAAATTGGGATGGTATAGGCGAATATAAAAACAGTGTTCCAACTGGTTGGGCTGTTATGTTTTTGCTTACAATGGTTTGGGGTATGTGGTACTTTACAATCGGTTATCCGGTAAACTCATACTCACAAATAGGCGAGTATAATGAGGACACTTTAGCACATAATGCTAAATTTGAAGCACAATATAAAGATATTACCGGTGATAGACTGATAGAGATGGGTGAGTCTGTTTTCTTGGCTGAGTGTAAAGTTTGTCACGGTATAAATGCTGATGGTATTGACGGCAAAGCGGCTAATTTAAATAAAAGAATTAGTGTGGCTTCTGTTAAACATGTGCTTGAAAAAGGTTCAAACAATAAGCTCTTGGGTATGGAAATGCCGATGCCGGATCGTAACGGTCTTTTAAATTCAAATACGGGTGCTCTGATTACTGATGCTGAAATTGAAATTGTTTCTGCTTATGTAGCAAACGGTATGAGCGGAGAGGGTGCCGATGTTTTTGCCGGTGCATGTTCTATGTGTCACGGAGCAGACGGTAAAGGTATGGAGTTTGTTGCGCCAAATATTGCATCATTTTCGCCTGCACTAGTTAGCACTATTCTCGCTCACGGTAAAAAAGGTGTTATTGGTGTTATGCCTAAGTTTGAGAGACTTAATGATAAACAAAAAGAAGCTGTTGGTGCATACATCACTAGCATAAGTAAATAAGGAGTCAGGTATGAATGAAAATAGAAGCGTATTTTCTCTTGATGGTATAACCGGCATGTTAGTTGCAACTGTTTTACTTTTGGTTATTTTGGTTGCTCTTACTGTTTGGAATATGAATGTGCAAAATACAAATGCATCAAATTTTTACGATATCAAAGATGAAGCATCTGTCAAAATGTTCGGCTCAAAACAAGCTGATCATGTTGTTGATGTAAAGTAGAGGGGTATAGAATGGAAAAAATTATTTCATGGGGTCTAGTAATAATGGCTCTTTATACTGCTTATGCGGTTTTAACACCAAATCATCTCTATATCGGTTAGGAAATTTCATTGAAGTTTTCAAGAGGGCTTAGCGCCCTCATCCTCACACTTTTTTTTAATGCTTCACTATCTGCACAATATTTATATAAAGATGAACTTATTTTCAATCCGGCATTTAATGCAGAAGTTGAAAAATTGGGATTAGAGCTATATGAAAAAACCGGAATATCTCTAAGGCTGGTAATGCTTAAAGAGCTGCCAAACAAGATGAATATAGTAGAGTATGAGAAGGAGCTGATGAAAGATTTTAGCTCCTCTACAATTTTGCTTACTTTTTCAGAGATGGATTCTAAGGTAGATATTCTTGCAAATCCACCATCTTTATATGAGTATTTTGACAAAAAACAGATACTTAGCCCTGTGGCTTCGCCTGTTCAGGCATTTACAATGGCGCTATTTTACAGCGATGGCTTTGACTCCTTTAAAGAGATAGCATCTAGCCACGGCGGAACTATTATTCCACTTTTGGCTCAAAAAGCTAAGGCGGGTGAAGTTTTAGGCAAATATTCAGGCTCAATGTTTAACGGCTATGCAGATATTGCGGAGCAGATTGCTTCCAGCAAAGGAGTCGTGCTTGAAAATGCTGTCGGCAATGCAAATCAAAACAGTATATTTGCGGTAAAGGTGTTATTTTACGGTTTCATTGTTTATGGTATATTCCTTTATATTAAAAGAAAACTATATGTAAAAAGGCAGAAAAATGAATCTAAGTAACGGCAGAATCTGGCCTTATGCAATCGGTGCTTCAATCATATTTATATTCGGCGCATGTGTTGCAACAATAATTATTACAAACAAGATGCCGGTTGAGAAGAGTGATACCTATATGATGGGTTATCATGAAGCAGACGATAAAGCCAACGAGATAATAGAAGCTCAAATAGCTTTTAATAAAAAGTATAAAATAGAGTGCATCGCAAATAATCTTAAACAGCAAAACGGTATTATCAAATATAGAGTGAGTGATATTAACTCAAATCCTGTAAACAACGCGAAAATAAACATAGTAGTGACAAGACCGAATAATCACGAGCATGACCAAGAACTATACAATCCAAAGATTGAAAACGGCATTTACACTTTTGACTCTTTTACCCTTGCCGGGGAGGGTAGATGGGATATTATGGCAAAAGTCAGCGTAGATGATGTCCAAAGATTTTATAACATTAAAACAGACACAAGAGGCATGGAAGTGGTAGAATATTAGGCTATAATAGAGCTATGAATAATTCTATTATAGTCTTGCCGTCAGCCCGTGCAGTGCGTCATGAGCAACTTAATATAGAGGGTCTGACTCTATTTTTACCAAACTTCATAACTATGAGCGATTTTATCTCAAAGCTCTGCATAGTAAAAGATTTTAAAACATTAGACGCCGATAGCAGGGTTTTGCTCCTTTTAGAAGCAAGTGATTTTAAAAACTTTAAAAATCTTCAAATAGAGCGAAACTTTTTTACCTTCACAAAAAATTCATCATATATATTTAAATTTTACGAAGAGTTAAGCGCAGAGATGTACGATATAAGAGCGCTCAGCACCTCAGATATTTACGGCGAGTATGAAGAGCATATAGCCATACTTCAAGAGCTCTACGCTAGATATGAGCTTCTGTGCAGCCAAAAAAAGTTTCTCGATAAAATATTTTTGCCAAAACTTTACAGTTTTAATGAAGAGTATCTGAAAAGTTATGAAAATATAGAGTTGCATATCGATGGGCATCTGACCAATTTCGAGTTAGAACTTTTAGAGAGATGTTGTGAATTTTGCAATGTAGATATAGTATTTACTGCCACAAGATTTAACTCTAAAATGCAGAAAAAATTCTTAAATCTGGGCATAGAGCTTGAGATAGGTTATGAGTATAATATTTCACTAAACACAAACAGCGTACTTCAAAAAAACAGAATTATACAAAATAAAAAAGTGACATGTGAATCTTTCAGCGAGCCGATTTTACAAGCAGCGTTCGTTAAAAAGAAGATATTTGATTTTGTAAAAATGGGCTATAAACCTGAAAAAATTGCAGTTATTTTGCCTGATGAGAATTTTGCAAATATTTTAAAAATATTTGATGAAAAATCAAACTTCAACTTTGCGATGGGCGAGTCGTTTGGCTCAACTGAAATATATGAAAAACTAAATGCTACATGTAAATTTATTGAGCAAGATTCAAAAGAGAATGAAGCGAGGTTGCAGAGGGTCCAAGACGAGTTTTATATGGAGATTCGTTCAATCTATGGCAAAAAAAGTCAAGATGTAGATATTTTAGAGTTTTTAAATAGGTATAAAGAGAGTTTTAGTGACAAAAAAGAGCAAAAAATATTTGAAGAAGAGGTTTATAACTTTAAAAACATTCTCCCTTTTATGAGAGATATGAGCGTAAAATCGCTTCTATCTGTTTTTTTGCAGAGGTTAGCGTCAAGAACAGTTGATGATGTCAGAGGCGGAAAAGTGACCGTTATGGGGGTTCTTGAGACGCGCTCTGTTCATTTTGATGCAGTTGTAATCGTAGATTTCAGCGACTCAAATGTTCCAAAGAAGAGCGATAAAGATATGTTTTTAAACACCCAAATCAGAGAAATTGCAAATCTTCCAACGATGAGTGACAGGGAAAATCTTCAAAAACATTACTATGAGATGCTTATTAACAGAACTAAAGAGGTGGCAATTTCGTTTGTAAAATCAAGCGACAGCAGTGCGTCAAGGTTTTTAAAACAGCTCGGCATAGAAGAGCAAAACAGACACAACGAACAAGAGTATGCAGGCGTTCTTTTTGAGATGGCATCCCCAAACTCAAAAGAGGAGGAGAGCATTGTTCTGGAGTATAGCTTCAGAGATAAAAAGCTCTCCGCCACAAAATTAAAAACTTTTTTGACATGCAGGAGAAAATATTACTACCGATATGTTAAATATATCCAAAATCATGAGATTCCAAAAGATATGCCGCAGGAGTATGAGATAGGTCTTGGCGTTCATACCGCACTCAAAGAGCTCTATAGTAAAAAGAGCTTTTATGCAGATGCGAGAGAGCTAAAAAAAGATTTATATGCAGAGTTAGACAATGCGTGCGGCGAGAGTGAGCTTGAGGAGTATCTTATCGCTATGCAAAAAAGAAGAATGGATATTTTTTGTCAAAACGAGGTTGAAAGATTTGCGGATGGCTGGGTGGTAGAGCAGTGTGAGGCGAGTTTAGAGAGTGAGTTTGCGGGAATGAGATTAGTCGGGCAGATAGACAGAGTAGATAAAAGAGGCAATGAAGTTTTTGTTCTTGACTATAAGACTGGCTCCTATCCGCTTTATACAGAGAAAAATTTTACGGAGGCGACGGACTTTCAGCTTGAGTTTTACTATCTGTTGGCTCAAAAGTTCGGCAATGTTGTCGGCTGCGGATACTACGACTTAAAAGAGTCAAAAATAGTTAATGAGCCTTTTTTAAGAGAGAAGTTGGCAGTTTTAGAGTCAAACATAAAAGATTTGCTAAATATTGAGGATGTGAACTTTAGTAAGTGTGAAGATTTGAAGAGCTGTTTGTATTGCGAGTATAAAATTATCTGTGGGCGAGGGTGACGAAGTTTTTTTGGACTTAAATATTAAGATGGTATAATAAGCAAATATTCAATTTTATAAATTAAATGGAGAAATATATCTTGAAGCAAAAAAGTTGTTACATAGATTTATTTTCAGGCTGTGGCGGTCTCGCATTGGGCTTACATAACGCAGGATGGCAAGGGACATTTGCCATTGAAAAGAGTGCGGATGCTTTTTCAACTCTAAAATTCAATTTAATAGATAAAAAGAATAATTTTAAATGGCCAGACTGGCTACCTAAAACCAATCATGATATTAATAACATTATTGCCAACTATTCGAATGAGCTTAAGGCTTTAAGGGGAAAAATCTCTTTAATAGCGGGTGGTCCCCCTTGTCAAGGTTTTTCTATGGCTGGACGAAGAAGAGAAGATGATGAGCGTAATAAATTGATCGATTCTTATATCCAATTTATCAAACTTGTAGAACCTGAAATTTTGTTTTTTGAAAATGTAAAAGGTTTTACTATTGGTTTTAAAAAGGACAATAAGCGTGGTGAAGCGTATTCTGTATATGTTGTTAGCCAATTAGAAAAATTAGGTTACGATGTAAAAGGGCAAATCATTGATTTCTCCGAATATGGAGTTCCACAAAAAAGACAACGCTATATTTTAGTAGGGACAAAAAGAGGGAAAGCGGATTACTTTTTTGATTCAATTGTACAAAACAGAGCAAAATTTTTCAAAAGCAAAAAGCTAAATGATAAAACATCATTGAGTGATGCGATTTCCGATATATTGCAATCCAACGGTAGTGTTGATTCTCCTGACAGCAAGAATTTCAAAGCAGGTGTGTATTCAGAGGCAAGTAGCAATTATCAAAAGCTTATGAGAAAAGGAATTAAACCATCTGATAGTGTCGTTGATAGTCATCGTTTTGCAAATCATAAAGAAGATATTGTTGAACGTTTTAATTATGTCATAAAGCATGGCAAGCCAAATAAGTCGTTTTCAGATGAATTGAAAAAAATCTATGGACTAAAAAAACATACCGTAGTTCCATTGTGTGAAAAATCTTGTACACCGACACTTACAACACATCCTGACGATTATATACATTACAGTGAACCAAGAATCTTAACAGTTCGAGAATATGCAAGAATACAATCTTTTCCAGACAGTTATGAATTTAAAGGTAAGTATACAACAGGCGGTTTACGACGGAGAGTAGATGTTCCAAGATATACTCAAATTGGAAATGCCATCCCTCCACTGTTTGGGGAACAGGCAGGACTTGTATTAAAGGATATGATTTAATGGAATTTAGAATAAGTTCTGAACTAAAAAATATTATAGGAAAAGATTTAATCATCAATGATGAAGTGGCTATTTTTGAATTAGTTAAAAATGCTTATGATGCACACGCCACAAGAGTTGATATTACATTTGAAAAAGATAAAATCATTATTCAAGATAATGGTAAAGGAATGGATTTAAAAGATATTCAAGACAAATGGCTTTTTGTTGCTTATTCAGCAAAAAAAGATGCAACCGAAGATAATGATTTAAAAGACGATGTTAAGTATAAAGACTACAGAGATAAAATTAATTTAAAACGAGGGTTTGCTGGAGCAAAGGGTATTGGCAGATTTTCTTGTGATAGGCTAGGTTCAGAACTCAAACTAATTTCTAGAAAAGTATATTCATCTGATTTTCATCAATTAGAAGTTGATTGGAATGACTTTGAACAAGATTCTAAAAATGATTTTATAAATATTCAAGTTAAATATACTACTCCTAAATCTATAGCATATGATGATTTTTCACAAGGTGTTATACTTGAAATATCAAATCTTCACTCAAAATGGGATGATGATAAGATAAAAAGTTTAAAACGCTCTTTAGGTAAATTGATTAATCCATTTGAAGTGAATACAAAATCAAATAATTTTCAAATTTATATAAAAGCACAAAATTCAATGTTTTCAGACCCTGTTGTAAATGAAATCATAAAAGTTTTAACTATGAAAACTACAAAGATTGAAGTTGTAATTAAAGATGATAAGATTATAACAACTTTAACAGACAGAGGTACTTTAATATATAAAATTGAAGAAAAAAACGAGAATAAACACTTGAAAAATACAACAGCAGTTTTATTATATTTAAACCAAAAAGCAAAATTAAATTTTACAAAAACTATGGGTGTAGAACCTGTCAATTTTGGACATGTACTTGTTTTTAACAATGGTTTTAGAGTATATCCATATGGTGAGCTTTCTGATGATAGTTTTGGTATTAATGCTAGACATCAACAGGGTTATAGTAGATATTTTGCAACTAGAAATATAATTGGTAGTATAAATATTAATGAGTACTATGAACAATTTAAAGAAAAAAGTAGTAGAGATAGTGGATTAATAGCAACTAATGGATATAAAGAGTTAGAAAATTTCTTTTGGGAAAAAGTTCTGAAAAGATTAGAAAAATATGTTGTTGGAATACAGTGGAAATTAGATGAGGTAGTCAGAGATGTTGATAGTGATTCAGAAAATGTAACAGCATTAAACACATTAGAAAGTAAAACAAATATTATCCAATTAATTAAAAAAATAATAAATACTCCAGATGTAAAAGTATTAGATTTTGCAAGCGACTTTCTGAATATAATAAATGAATATAATATAAATGATTCTATTGTAAAAAACTTATTGGAAATTGCACAAAAGTCAGATAAGCCTGAGCTTATAAATGAAGTTGAGTCTCTTAAAAAAAGACTCAATGATTTATCAAATAAAAAAAATAGTTTGGAAAAAGATTTATACATAACAGAAGAAAAAAATTTACAATTATCTAATGAAAATAAAAAAGTCAAAGAAGAGCTATATGTGGCAAAAGAGAAAACAGAAGCCGTAACAGAAGCCTTAGAAGAAGAAACGAAAAGAAATATTTTTCAAGGTTCTATTATTGGAATGGAAAAAGAACAAATACTTGGTTTACAACATCAAATTTATCATTCATCAAGCCGTATTAATCGCAATATTGAACTTTTTGTTAAATCTATTGACCCGAGTTTACTTTCAGAAAAACAAAAAAAGTATCTAAGTGTAATCACTCATGAAGCAGAAAAGATTACATCAATTTCAAATTTTGTGACTAAAGCAAATTTCAATTTAACTGCAAGTGATATTACAACTGATTTGATTGGTTTTATTAAAGAGTACATAGATGAATTGTATTTATCTGAAAATAATATTATTGATTCTAAGGTGAATATCATTAATATAACAAAAATATCTGATACATTTATTAAAAAAATACGACCATTAGAAATAACTACTTTAGTAGATAATTTTATTCAAAATGCTGAGAAAGCTAATGCAAAACAAATTATTTTTACATGTAAAGTTGAAGAGAATGATTTATTATTGTTGATTGAAGACAATGGAAAAGGTATAGAAGAAGAAAGAATCAAGCATATTTTTGAATTGGGTCATACCACAACAGATGGTTCTGGTATTGGACTTTTTAATGTGCAAACAACTATTAAAAAGATGAATGGAAGTATAAAAGTAGATTCTGTACCTAATCAGGGAACAACTTTCAAAATAAGGTTTAAACATGCAAATTGAATATAAGATACTATGGCTTGATGACCAAATCGACTCTTTTATAGATGATGAGTATGTTGATGAAATTAAACATTATTTAGAAGATGAAGGTTTTGAGGCAACTATTGATACCGTAGATAATGCAACAGACTTTTTTGAGAAGCTAGATAAGTCATATGATTTAATCCTTACTGATTATCATATGGATAAAATGAATGGCGATAAAGTTGTTGAAGAAATTAGAAATACAAGTAAAATATTTTCAGAGATTTTATTTTATACAGCTAGAGGAGACTTAAAGGATGCAAAAAAGTTAGATCGTATTTCATTTTTAGAAACTATTTCTTCTGGTGCAACACATCAACAAATGGTTGTTGAAAAGATTAAATCTTTAATTACACTAACCATACAAAAATTCCATGACATTGTTGTTATGCGCGGAATGATTATGAATGAAACAAGTGATATGGATAATCAAAAGCTTGAAATGATTAAACAATATATTAAAAATATAGAGGTAGATAAAACAAACGATTTAAAAAATGATATTTTGAATGAAGTTAATGGACACTTTATGAAAAAATTGGAATGTGTCAATGGAGATTGGAAAACAAAAAAAAATGGTTTGCATAAATTAATAAAAGATAATTTTGTATTTAGTTCTGATTACAAAATTAAAACACTTAGTTGGATTTTGAATGATTTATTGGAGACAGATTTTTCAGAAGAATATCAAGATGAAATAATAAAAATCAGAAATAAATTTGCTCATGCGAAACTGGAAATTGACTCAGCTACAGGTAGAAAATATTTTAAACATGGTAAAGATGGAATTACATTTGATGAAACTTTATGCAAAAATATTAGAGCTAATATTAAAAAACATAAGATAAATCTCAAAACATTAAAACAAAAAATTGATACATAGACTTATAATCTACGGAGATATTCACGGCTGCTACGACGAATTAATATCTCTTAGAAAAAAAATAAATCCTCAAGATAACGATATTGAAGTTTGTGTAGGAGATATTATCACTAAAGGTAAAGACTCTATAAAAACACTTGATTTTATCATAGAAAACAACATAAAATCAGTTCTTGGCAATCATGAAGATAAAATCATAAGATACCTAAATCATAAAAAATCAAATAAAAAAAATCCTATTGTTTTGGATGAAGATGAGCAAAATATTGTAGATAATTTATCTCAAACACATAAAGAATTTTTAGAAAATTTGTCACTTTTCATGAGATTTGGAGATATTATGATAGTTCATGGAGGAGTTCAAAATCATATGAATTTAGATGATTTAGCTAAAAAAGACTATCAAAAAATACTTCGTATGCGATATTTAGACCAAGATGGAAACTACTTAACTTTAGGGCAAGAAAATGAAAATTCTCTCTTTTGGGCTGATGTTTATGATGGTAATCAAGGGTTTGTAGTTTATGGACATCAGTGGTTTAAAGAGGCAAAAATAGATAAATTTGCAATAGGGGTAGATACTGGATGTGTATATGGCAATAAGTTAAGCGCAGTAATTTTTAAAGATAATAATTTTTATATTGAAAGTTGTATTTGCAAATAATTTAGTTTATGAAATAGAGTGTATATTGTTAAGAGTTGTGCATATGATAGTAAAGCTATCTAAGTTAAAAACACAAGAAAAGGAAAAAAATGAGCGAAGAAGAAAAAAACAAAAACAACCCGTTGCACGGTGTCAACCTGCAACATATTTTGGAGACTTTAGTTGAGCGTTATGGGTTTAAAGAGCTGGGCAATAGGATTGACATCAGATGCTTTTTGATAAATCCGACTATAAGCTCATGCTTGAGGTTTCTTAGAAAAACGCCTTGGGCGAGAACAAAAGTCGAAGAGTTGTATATCAGAGAGTGTAAAAACAAGTAGTCAATGGAGATATTGTGTTCATAAATAACCTAGCCTACGAGGCGAGTGCGGGAAGCGGAAAAACTTTTATGCTAGTTGTTCGTTACCTTAGTTTGCTTTTTAAAGGTGCCCAGCCATCAAAAATACTCGCTCTTACATTTACAAACAAAGCCGCAAACGAGATGCAGGAGAGGATAGTTGCTACACTTGAAGAGCTTGAGAGCAGAGGAGAGTTGGACGAGATAGTAAAGGTTACGGAGCTCTCACGCGACTATCTGCTTGAAAATCGTGCGAGAATTTTAAATGAGTTTTTAAATTCTCATACGAAGATAATGACGATAGACAGTTTTTTTACAAAGATTCTTAGAAAGTTCTCGCTATATGCCTCTTTGATGCCGGATTTTTCGACATTTAGCTCTCAGCATGAACTAAAGCTTTTGTCACGATTTTTAAAAGAGGTTAGTGTCGCAGGCAAAAAAGAGACTTTAATTACCCTCTCTCTTGCTTCAAACAAAAGGCTTACTGATATATTTACTCTTTTAGACGAGTTTTATGTCAAGTTTGCCGAGCTTAAGCATATAGGGTTTAAAAAGCAGGATACTGAACAGTTTGAACAAGAGGCGATGCATAACCTCTTGGAGCTGAAAAAAATCGTAATTTCCTGCAAAGCGGCTTCGAGTACGGCTATTAAGGGCGTAAGTGCTGAGAGTTTTGAAGAGCTTTGCGCAAAGGCATGGATAGAGAGGGAGAGTCTGAATTACAGCACATTTTCAAAGTGTTTTACCCCTGCGATGGATGATTTGCTATTTAAAATAAAAGAGGCTATAAGAGAGCAAAACAGAGCAAAAGAGCAGAACTTCTTTTTTGCCATAAAAGAGCTGGTAAATATATATGCAAAGAGTAAAAAAGCGCTATATATGGACGATAGCGAGCTTAGTTTTAACGATGTTACATATCTCGTTTATGAGATTTTAAAGCTCATTGACGATAGCGAGTTTTTATACTTTAGACTTGATTCCCGTATTGAGCATATGCTGCTTGATGAGTTTCAAGATACAAGCATCTTGCAGTATGAGATACTAAAACCGCTTATAAATGAGATAACATCGGGAAAGGGCATCTTTGACAACGGCAGTTTCTTTTTTGTCGGAGATGTGAAGCAGTCTATCTACAGATTTCGCGGCGGTGTAAGTGCACTTTTTGATGCAGTGAGAGAGGAAAACGGAACCCTTGTAGAGAAACTTCTTACAAACTATCGCTCACAAAAAGAGATTGTCGGGTTTGTAAACAGTGTCTTTGAGCAAAAAATAAAAAATTATACTCCTCAACTCTCTCAAGCAGAGGCAGACGGCGGATTCGTTGAGGTTATACAAAATGATGAGGTTCTTGCCGAGGTCGTGGCTCAGATTAAGAGGCTTCTTGATATGGGAGCAGATATAAACGAGATAGCCGTTCTTTGCGCTACAAACGGCGACGGAGAGCAGGTAAAAGAGGCATTAGAGTCTCAAAATATAGAAGTAGTAACGGAAACAACAACAAAGCTTATCAACCAAAAAATGGTAAAAGCAATTTTAGAGTATTTGAAGTATCAATATTTTGGCGAAGATATCTACTCGTACAATTTTTTTGCCATTATTTCGCAAGAAGTTCGCCCTATTAAAAGAGTTGATTTTAATAAGGTTGAAATATTAGATGTAGTAAAAGGCGCAATAGAGGAGTTTAAGCTCTTTAGCAATGATTTTAATCTCATTAAATTTTTAGGCGCTATATCAAGATACAGTGATATAGAGGCACTCTTGTTTGAGTATGAGAGGTTGGATGCAAGCGCCTCCGCCTCCGAACTTAACGGCGTAAGAGTGCTCACTGTTCATAAATCAAAAGGCTTAGAGTATCAACATGTAATTGTTATGGATAGGCTTAAAAAAGCACCGCCTTCAAAAGATGTTATTATCTATGAGTACGATGATATAGCCTTAAAAAATATCTATCTTCGTATAAAAGGGCGTGATGCGGTAGATGCAGACTATGCAAGAGCTCTCTTAAAAGAGAAATATTTAATAAAAGAAGACAGCTTAAATGCACTCTATGTCGCATTCACAAGAGCAAGAGAAAATTTGATAATAGTTTTAAAAGCTAAAGATTCTTCGTTTGATATTTTGGATTTAGTGCCAAGCAGGTATGGAAATTTAACATGTAGTGAAAATTCTCATAAAAACAGCGGTAAAATTGATTTTCATGCTATAAACTATAAAGAACTTTATTACGGAACCCAAAGTGATATTTTAGCAGTTGAAAAAGCTAAAGAAGAGGATTTAAAATCCATAAACTTTGGAGTTGCAATGCACTATATGCTAGAGATGCTGGGGGAGCTAAAAGAGCAGCATATTGCAAGAGCAAAAGATATGATGATAAACAAATATGGGCATGTCTTGGAAAATGAAGAGATAGAAGATATAGAAAATAGAGTAAAAATGCTTTTGCAAAACAGAGAGTTTATAGCTCTTGTCGAGGGTGAATGTTACAGAGAAAAAGCTATTAGGCATAAAAATAATCTCAAGTATATTGACCTTTTGGTAAAGGGCGAATCCAAATGGAGCGTAATTGATTATAAGAGTGCTCTCTCTTATCGTGATGAGCATTTAACACAGGTTGGTTCTTATGTCAGGGCTATAAAAGAGATAACCGGCAATGAAGTTGATGGATATGTCTGCTATTTATTAAAAAATGATGTAAAAATTGTTAAAATATAACTCTTTAAAAAATTAGGATTCATTAATGGTTAAAAAATATTTGATTGTCGCTTTTTTAATTTTTACAAACCATCTAGTTGCCGATGCTCCGACTGCTGATTATGTTGAGCTCCCTTATTTGGTTGTTGAAAAACCAGTAGCAGCATCTGAAAAAAATAAAGTTTTAGTCAAAGCACAAGAGTATTTGGGAACATCATATGGATTTGGAAACAGCAGCGGGATTCAAACAGATTGTTCAGGATTTACTCAGCAGGTTTTTAAAGAGTTTGGCGTGTCGCTTCCAAGATCTGCGGCAGAGCAGTCTAAATATGGTTCAAAGGTAGATATTGATGATTTAAAAGTTGGAGATTTGCTTTTTTACAGAACTTACAAAAAAGAGCCTTCTCATGTTGCTATTTATGCCGGAGATGGGCAGATTATTCATGCTTCATATAGAAGCAAACAAGTTCAATACGATGCAATAGATAAAGCTTATTATAAAAAGCGTTTTATATATGCAAAACGACTGACAATAGATGACCAAAACTTATCAAGCGATTATTGTTTAAAAAATTGAACCCTGTTTCTGCCAAGTTCTTTAGCACTGTAAAGTGCTTCATCAGCCTCTGCAAATATAGCCGAGTAGTTGTCATGCTCATTTTTTAAGTTACTAATACCGATACTTGCTGTTACTTTTATCATTTTATCTTCAAACTCTACCGGTTCTTGTTCAATAGTTTTTCGTATATCTTCTGCAATTTGTATTGATGTTTGCAAATCACTCTCTGGCAAGATAACAACTATCTCTTCTCCGCCGTAGCGCCCTATAAAGTCTGTTTCTCGCTGACACCCCGTGATTTTGCTGCTTATTCGTCGTAGTACTTCATCCCCGGCCATATGCCCATAAGTATCATTAATATTTTTGAAGTGGTCTAAATCAATAATCATAACTGAAAGCTCTTTATCGTAGCGTTTAGCCCGTTTAAACTCTATCTCAAGAGTCTCTTCTAGGTGTCGTCTGTTCCATAATCCAGTTAGAGAATCGGTTTGACTTAGAAGCTCTATCTCTTTTGTTCGTTCTTTAACCAGAGATTCTAAGCGCTCTTTTTCCGTTCTTGATTGTTCAATTGCAGAGTAGTAAAGCAATCTGGAAGTAAGCAGTGCAAAGAAAAGGGCTATTATGCTTGTAATCATTGCAGTGTTAAATAATTTATTTTCATGGCTTAAATAAGTTGACGCATCAATTAAAAGCATCAGCTTCATTTTTGAGTTGCCTCGATTTATATGAGAATTGGTAATAGCAAGATATGTTAATTGACCATTAAGCATTGTCATACCGGATGTTTGAAGATTATTATTGTAATCTAAAACTGTTCCGATTAAATTTTTATCACTGCTTATATATACATTTTGCTTTTCATCAATAATTGAAATTTGTTTAATGTTTTTTGTAGATTTGACATACGCATGTAAAAAATCATTTATATCGGTTTTAGTTAGTATCGCAAGACTGTTTGTTACAGAACCATTGATTGATTTTAGCAGGTTTTGTATATCAACCTGTCTTCTAAGAATGGAAAAATTATCTTTTAACCCTTTTTTTAAAGTGTATTCAGAGACATCTACGGATAAATCAATAATTCCGACAAGTTGGTCTTGCAGATATATAGGGTAGTAGATTGACATTACATCTACAAAGTCGCGTACTTCAAAAAAGAAAGTACTTAATTGACGGTCTCCTTGCATTGTTTCAATGAAACTTTTAGAAGATAAAACCTCTCCTATCTCTTCTTTAAACATTGAGTTTCTGATGGTGCCATCCGGTTCTAAATATCTAAATTCAAAAATTTCTAACCCAAAAGAGATATCATTTACAAGTTTTTGGAGATTCATAGTTGATTTAATATCATCAAATCGCTCTATTGCTGAAGAGACTGAGCTTGCTATATTTAACGAATTGCTTTGCATCTGCGTTAAGAGAAGATTTTTTTGTGTTTTATAATTATAGTAAGATAGGTATGCTATCACTAACACCAAAGAGAAAAGTATGATTGGTACCGCATATTTTTTAATGAAAAACACTGTTAATTACCTGCATTATTTGGATCAGCTTTTTTATAGCTATTATACGCTTTGTTAAAGTCGTGGTATGATTTATTCCATCTTTTGGTATGGCAACTTGCACAAATATCTTTTAGCACCTGCAAACTGCCTGCCCCTGCAAGAAAGCCTCCGCCAAGAAACACTTTGTTCTTGTTTTTATCTTTATCCTGTGCCAACGCTATGTGGACATTTCCTGGACCGTGGCACCCTTCGCATTGGACATTTGAGAGACGCGGAGTTGTTTCCATATCAACAAAACCGCTCGGCATACGATGCCCCGTGGAGTGGCATGTTAAACAGTGGGAATTTTTTTCATTTTTAGAAGGTATCAAGCTCTCCATTGCGTGGTCATGCGGGTCATTTTTTCTTCCGATAAAAAAGTTTCTATGACATAGACGGCACTTTGAGTTTCCGACATAACTGTACTCCCCAGAGTTAATGGCATCATTATACAACTTCTCACCCATTGCTTTTTTTAGGGGAATTTCGGGCATAGGCGACGCTAGCTCATCAATGATTCTTTGATTGTCATCCGCAAATATTGTTAATGCAAAAAGCGATACAATTGCAAATATTTTTAAAATAGAGACCATGCTTTTTTCTCTGCTGTTCATTAATTCACTTCTAATTATATTGTTAAAACTTATTATAAACCTGATTGTAACATAGAAATTCTCTTAATTTTATTAACATAAATCAATAATATAAGCAGCGTCGCGGACAAACCTTAAAAAAACCATAAATTAAGTTATTTATAAGTAAAAGAAGATATACTTTCGCCAATTAAACAAGCATTTTATATGTGATGTTAAGAAAATTACTTGAAAGGTTCAAGAATGAAATTTACGAAAATTGCAACTCCTGAACAAATCGATCAAAAATGGGTTTTGATTGATGCTGAAGGTAAAACTTTTGGTCGTATTATTACTGAAGTAGCAACTATACTTCGCGGTAAAAATAAGCCATGTTTTACTCCAAACATTGACTGTGGTGACTTTGTTGTTATCATTAATGCTTCTAAAGCAAAATTTAACGGTCTTGGTAAAATTGCTAACAAAGAGTATTTTTCATACTCTGGCTACTTCGGAAGTGTTAAAAGCACTAAAATGACTGAGCTTTTAGCTAAAAATCCTGAGAAGCTTTACAGATTAGCTACTCGCGGTATGCTTCCTAAAACTAAGCTTGGTGCTAAAATGATTAAAAAATTAAAAATATATGCAGGTGCTGAACATCCAC
This sequence comes from Sulfurimonas sp. RIFCSPLOWO2_12_36_12, assembly GCA_001829675.1. GTDB lineage: Bacteria > Campylobacterota > Campylobacteria > Campylobacterales > Sulfurimonadaceae > Sulfurimonas. The sequence goes on from MIBZ01000065.1 coordinate 107,527, forward strand.
ACTCTGCACAACTTGCTAAGTAAGGATTGACATATGGCAAAAATATACGCAACAGGTCGTCGTAAAGCATCAATAGCAAAAGTATGGTTAACTCCAGGAACAGGTAATATGACTATCAACGGTCTTTCATTAGATGCATGGTTAGGTGGACTAGAAGCTAAAAAGCTTCGTGTTAAACAACCGCTTGCTTTAACAAAACAAGATACATCTGTTGACATCGTAGCTACTACATTAGGTGGTGGTTTCGGTGGTCAAGCAGACGCACTTCGTCATGGTATTTCTCGTGCTTTAGTTGCTTTTAACCCAGCGTTAAAAGCTATACTAAAACCTGAGGGCATGATGACTCGTGATTCAAGAATTGTTGAGCGTAAAAAGCCAGGCAAGCGCAAAGCTCGTCGTTCTCGTCAGTTTTCTAAGCGTTAATCGCTGCAAAAACTTTTTTTCAGTGCTTCTTGCACTGTTAAAACTTCTCTAAACTTCTCATTAACAATTCACTGCACTTAACTTTGGTATAATCACTCAAAAAAAAGAGTAATTTTGCGCTACCTAATATTTCTGTTTTTATCAATAAACCTTTTTGCATCAACACTTCATTTGGCAACTTCTGCCAATCCATCAAGATTAAACCCTATTTTAGCCACAGACTCGAGTTCATCAGAGATTACCGGTTTTTTATTTAACGGACTGCTCAAGTATGATAAAGATTTATCTACAATTGTCGGTGATTTGGCGGAGAAATTTTATTTTGAAGATGAAAAAACATTAGTATTTAAACTTCATAAAAATATCAAGTGGCATGACGGTAAAAAATTTAGTGCCAAAGATGTTCTCTTTACCTACAATGTGCTTATCTCACCAAAAATAAGCTCGCCGTACAGTGCAAATTTTAGATTTGTGCAAGGCGTAGAAATCGTTGATGAATTTACGCTGAAAGTCAGATATAAAGAGCCATATTTTAAGGCGCTGGAAACTTGGATGATGGGCATTTTGCCAGAACATATTTTAAAAGAAGAGCCCAATCTGATGAATTCAAAATTCAATACAAACCCGATAGGAACGGGTGCGTATAAACTAGAGCAGTTGGAATATTCAAAAAATATTATACTTGTTGCTTTTGATGATTACTTTGAAGGCAGAGCAAAAATAGACAAGATATCTTTTCATGTTATTGCAGACCCGATGACACGCTTTTTGATGTTAAAATCAGGCGCACTTGATGTTGGGAACATCGAACCGATGCAGTATGAGAGACAATTAAATGACGACTTTTTTAAAAAATTTAATATATATGAAAATATTTCGCAATCATACACATACCTCGGGTTTAATCTTCGTCTTGAGAAGTTTAAAAACCCAAAAGTAAGAGAGGCTCTCTCTTTGGCGATAAACAGGCAAGAACTGGTTGATATTCTTTTTTTTAACCATGCAAAAGTATGCAGCGGACCTTTTCTTCCGGGAACAAAGGCATTTAATGAAGATGTAAAAGCGCCTCTGCAAAATATAAAAAGAGCAAAAGAGCTTTTAAAAGAAGCAGGTTACGACGAAAAAAATCCGTTTACATTTGAGATTGCAACATCAAACTCCAGCGAACTGAGACCTTATGCCGCCCAGATACTGCAGCATCAGCTTAAAAAAGCAGGTGTAGTTGTAACATTGCGGGTTATGGAGTGGCAGGCATTTTTAAATATGGTTGTTTTTCCCCGCAAATTTGACAGTGTATTGCTTGGATGGGGACTCTCTCCTACTCCGGACCCATATATGTTTTGGCATAGTGACAGTGATAAACAGGGCGGATTTAATCTGGTAGGTTATCACAATCCTAAAATAAACAAGATGATTGAAGAGTCCCAAAATATGATAGATAGTGAGAAGTTAAACGCTTCTTGGGGAGAGATGTTTAAAATAATAACAGATGAAAATCCATATCTTTTTTTATACATTCCAAACTCAATTACTACTGTAAACAGAGATATAAAAAACATTGAGTCTGCTCCTATTGGAATTTGGCACAACTACATAAAATGGGAGAAATAGTTTGATAATTTTGTTTGATTTAGATGGGACACTTATAGATTCAACCGAGGCAATTTTGGAATCATTTCATCACTCCTTTGCCATTCACAAATATCCTAAGCAAAGCGATGAAGAGATAAAATCTCTAATCGGTTATCCTCTTGACATCATGTATGAAAATTTAGGCGTTGATAAAGAGTTAATTTGGGATTTTGTAGCAACTTACAAAGAGCATTATCGTGAAATCTCAACTCAAAAAACTGAGCTTTTAAAAAATGCAAAAGAGGCAGTTTTGCTTGCTAAAGAGTTTGCCATATTGGGGATAGTTACGACAAAAACCGGACGCTATTCCAGAGTGTTAATGGAGCATTTTGGTTTAATGGAGCATTTTGATGTTCTAATAGGCAGAGAAGATGTCCAGAACCCAAAGCCGCACGAGGAACCAATACTAAAAGCTTTAGAAAAATTAAATACAAAAAATAGAGAAATATGGATGATTGGAGATACCAAACTGGATTTGATTTCTGCAAAAAATGCCAATGTGAATTCCATAGCTGTTTTAAGCGGTTATGATGATTTAGATACATTAAAAAAGTTTACAGATGTTATATTAAATGATGCACTTGAAGCGACCTTATATTTGCAAAATAGGAAAAAACAACACACTTCTCTTAGTTCTTAAAAAAGAGCAAACTATCAAGCTATATTTAAGAGCAACTTGTCTAAAATAAGGGGCAAAATAGAATTGACGGTTCTTAATATATTAATTAAAAGGGAGAGTTTATGCTAGAGATTAGATGGCATAGCCGTGCTGGACAGGGAGCTGTTACGGGCGCTAAGGGTTTGGCAGATGTTATTTCTACTACCGGTAAAGAGGTACAGGCATTTGCATTTTATGGATCTGCAAAACGAGGAGCTGCAATGACAGCGTACAACCGCGTAGATGATAAAGTAATTATGAATCATGAAAAATATATGGAACCTGATTATGTTTTTGTAATTGATCCCGCGTTAGTTTTTACAAGCGATGTTACGATAAATCACAAAGATAGCACTAAATATATTATAACAACACATATGAGTACAGATGAGCTGGTTAAAGCTCAGCCTAAATTAGCAGGCAAAGAAGTTTATACGGTTGACTGCATTACTATTGCAAATGAAACTATCGGTCGTCCAATTCCAAATACGCCAATGCTTGGCGCATTTATGAAAATTTCCGGCATGTATGAGATGGACTTTTTTAAAGAGAGCATGAAGAGAGTTCTTGGAAAATTACCACAAAAGATTATCGATGCGAATATGTTTGCGATTCAGCGCGCATACGATGAAGTAAAGTAAGGAACTGGTTATGGCAAAAAAAGGATGGGATGAGTTCGAAATCGGAGCTATGCTTCGTACTTTTGACGGAAAAATAGACAATATTGCAGCGACTCAGCAAGAAGATCGTGCATACTCGCAAAATAGCTCTTATACGGCAAGCGTTGCCGACTGGAGACTAATCAAGCCGGTTTTTAATAAAGACTACTGTATTGATTGTCAATTTTGCTGGATTTATTGTCCGGATGTCTCGATTATATCAAGAGATAAAAAGCTTGTTGGTGTAGATATGGATCACTGTAAAGGTTGTGGTATCTGCGTTGAGGTTTGTCCTACAAACCCTAAATCGCTGCTGATGTTCCCTGAACAGGCAGATGAAGAGTCAGTAATTGCAAACTGGCCTAAAAAAGATGAGGAGGAAGCATAATGGCATTTGATAAAATGGAATTAAAAGATATTGAAGTATGGGATGGCAACTATGCTGCTGCTCAAGCAATGAGACAAGCTCAGGTAGATGTTGTTGCGGCGTATCCTATTACACCTTCAACTCCTATAGTTGAGGGTTATGCAAAATTTTTAGCAGATGGATACATTGAGGGCGAGTTCGTAATGGTTGAGTCTGAACATGCGGCAATGAGCGCATGTATCGGAGCTGCTGCTGCCGGAGGGCGTGTTGCAACTGCTACATCATCTCAAGGACTTGCTCTTATGTCTGAGACGCTTTATCAAGCTTCAGGTATGAGACTTCCTATCGTTTTAAATCTTGTAAACCGTGCTTTGGCTTCTCCGTTAAATGTTAATGGAGACCATTCGGATATGTATATGATTCGCGACAGCGGTTGGATTCAGTTTGATGCATTTTGTCCTCAAGAAGCTTACGATTTAAATTTAATAGCGTTTAAAGTCAGTGAAGATCATGATATCAGACTTCCGGCAATTGTAAATCAAGACGGATTTATGACTTCTCATACTGCTCAGGGTGTAAAAACTTTGAGTGATGATGCTGCCTATGGCTTTGTTGGTGAATACAAACCAATGAACGATATGCTTGATTTTGAACATCCGGTAACTCATGGTGTACAAACTGAAGAAGATTGGCATTTTGAGCATAAAGCTCGTCAACACAATGATTTAATGACCAAAGTTATGCCAAAAATCCAAACAGTATTTAAAGATTTTGAAAAATTAACCGGTCGTAAATATACTCCGGTAGAGAAGTATGATATGGACGACGCAGATGTATGTGTTGTTTGTTTGGGTACTTCGGTTGAAACGGCTCGCGAAGTAGCAACTGAGATGAGAGCAAAAGGGATTAAGGCCGGTGTAATAGGTTTACGCGTAATTCGTCCATTCCCATTCTTTGAGATAGCAGAAGCTTTAAAAAATGTAAAAGCGATTGCCGCACTTGATCGTTCATCTCCAAATGGCGCTGCCGGAATGCTTTTTAATGAGATTGCAGGCGCACTATTTAACACAGGTACAAAAGCACTTCTGTCTGGCTTTGTGTATGGACTTGGTGGCCGTGACTTAACGAAAGCTCACTTGGTTGCACTTTTTAACGAGCTGCAAGCAAATGCTGATGCCGGTAAAGTAACTACAAAATTACAACAGTTTATCGGTGTTCGTGGACCGAAACTAGCATTTTTATAAGGAGAAAACCGTGAGTGAAATGAAAAATATTAAAAACTTAAAAGAGTTTTCAACATCGGCTGATCGTTTTGAGGGAGCTAACCTTTTATGTCCGGGTTGTGCTCACTCAATTATTGTTCGTGAAGTATTAAATGCAACAAATGATGATTTAGTTTTATCGGCTTCAACTGGATGTTTAGAGGTTTGTACTGCAGTTTATCCATATACTTCATGGGATGCTTCTTGGATTCATATCGGTTTTGAGAACGGCTCAACTGCAGTAGCGGGTGCTGAGACTATGTACAAAGCATTGAAGAAAAAAGGGCGTTTAAAACAACCAGAGCGTACTCCTAAATTTGTCTCTTTTGCCGGAGACGGTGCGTCTTATGATATCGGTTTTCAGTGGATTTCCGGATGTATGGAGCGCGGGCACAATATTATGCATATCGTACTGGATAACGAAGTGTATGCAAATACCGGAGGTCAAAGATCATCATCTACTCCGATTGGCTCATCTGCAACTACATCGCCGGAAGGCAAAAAGAGTTATGGAGAGAAAATAAATAAAAAAGACATGATGACAATTATGGCTGCTCATGGCATACCGTATGCTGCTCAGGTCTCTCCAAATAAGTGGAAAGATATGGTTAAGAAGATTCAGCATGGCTTTGCTGTTGAGGGACCTGTTTTCATAAATGCTGTTTCGCCTTGTACAACAGAGTGGAAATTTGATCCAAAAGATACTATGCACATAGCAGACCTTGCGACTGACTCTCTAGTATTTCCACTATATGAGATAATTAACGGGCAAGAGTTAAATATTACTTATAGACCTAAAAATGTTGTTCCGGTTGAGGAGTATTTAGCTGCTCAAGGGCGTTTTAAACACCTTTTTAAAGATGAGTATAAATACCTAATCAAAGAGTGGCAAGATAGAGTCGATGAAAAATGGGCGTATCTGCAACGCCGTGAAGAAGCTAGGGTTTAGTAAAGTTCTAGCTTCAGCGCATCTTGTGTCCAATCTGGGCATTCGGTGCACTACAGTGCTACCTTACCCACATTTAACACAATCTACACCAAATCTAAAACTTCCGCAAAGTAATTTTATAGCAATATGAGAGAATGATTCTGCAACTGAAGGGTCAAAATCAATTTGATTTTGGGGTACCCACAGTGAAGCCTAAATGAACAAATATTCGTTATAAAATTATTGGTTATTATAAAGTTATTATTAAAACAGATCAGCATGTCCAAAAAATATCTCTTGATTTTGGTTTTTACGCATACTCTCCAAAATCTCTTTAGCTTTTAATTTTGTCTCTTGGTCAAAATAGATTAACATATTTCTTGAAAATATAAAATCAAATTTTCCAATGCTTTTAAATGATGGGTCAAAAAGATTCATAAGTTTAAAAGTTACATGCTGTTTTATCATCTCTTTTAGAACATAAGAGCCGTTATCCTTTGTAAAATATATATCAATAATCCGCGGAGACAGATTTCTTACATTTCTTTCCCTGTATATGGCCTTGTTTGCTTTCTCTATTGCGTCTGAGTTTATATCAATACCTGTCACATGAAAATTATTTTGCGACACTCCGGCTTCAAGAAGTGCAATTACGATACTATAAGGCTCTTCGCCGGTTGCAGACGGTGCACATAAAATATCTACTTTAGTGTTTGCATTTTTAACAAGTCCGACAAGCTCTTCTATCTGTTTAAATTCTCTATAAAAAAATGTCTCATTCGTTGTTAGAGAATCAACAAGTTGTTGTTTTAATTTTTTATCATCTTTAATGCTGTTTAAAAGCTCTTTGAATGAACTAATAGCCATTTGGCGGCAAAATGTAGTAACCTTGCTTTTTAGTATGGTTGTCTGTTTGTCAAAGGTTACACCGGTCTCATTTTTAAAATATTGTGCAATCGGCGATACATCCGTATAATCCTCGGTAACAACTATTTTTTGCTCACTACTGCTCTCGGATACGCTCTTTTTAAAAAAACTAAACATTAACTGCAAAACCATTTTATTTTTTCTCTTATTGTGTCTATGTCTGAGATTTCAATATTTGGAACCTCTTTTCTAGCTCTGCTTGGCATTCCATCCACGATTGCACTCTCTTCGCTCTGTGTAATGGCTCTCGCTCCCATGATGTTTAAGTTTTTGCACCCATCGACGCCATCATCACCAATTCCTGTAAGTATAACAGCAAATATATTTATATCTTTTACAAAAGGAACAAATGAGTTGAAGACGCTGTTTATGTCAGGATTATACTTATACTCTTTTGATGATTCAACATTGAAACTTAGTCCATAACCATCTTTTTTAATGGTTGTGATTCCGTGGCAAAAATATATATTTTCTGGTTTGATTACGCTCTTATCTATACTCATTTCTATTGGGTTAATGCTATGTTCTTGGAGCCTCTTAACAAAACTTGGTATAAAATCCATTGCCATATGCTGTGCAATAATGATGGTTGTATTGCTTAGTTGAGGAAGAGATCTGATGATTTTTTCTATTTGTCCAGGGCCTCCGGTTGAGGCGCCTATTAGGACAATTTTATTAAGTGCGGAATGTTTCAAGTTTGGCATGCAGGTCGTCAGTCATAGAGTTTAGGTGGTCAGCCGCCGCCGCAATCTCTTCAACATTTCTTGCATTTTTAGAAGATATCTCATTGATTTGTGAAACTTGTGAGACAATAAACTCTACATCTCTTCCGGTTTTTTCAAAGTCATTAACAGTTTTGTCACTAGCTTTTACAGCCTCTTTTACAATAGAGACACTCTCATTTATTTTTCTCTCAACATCGGTTGCACTCTCTGAGAGCTCTTGAATCTCTTCTGAGTTAGAGTTCATCTGAGAGCTTACCTCTATGATAGACTGAACTATAACATTGATTGTGGCATTTATCTCCGTAAGACTTCTTTGAGTGCGCTCTGCAAGTTTTCTTACTTCATCGGCAACAACCGCAAACCCTCTTCCGTGTTCACCTGCACGAGCCGCTTCAATAGCAGCATTGAGTGCTAGAAGATTTGTCTGGTCTGCAATGTCTGAGATAATCTCTAAAACATTTTTAACCTCATTTGCCTCATGTGAGAGAGTCTGCATCCTATTTGATAATTCAATCTCAAGCTGTGCAGAGCTTTGAACCTTGTTTGTAAGGGTTACTATCTCATCTCTTGCAAGGTTAAGATTGTCGTTTGCTTTGATAATATCTTTTTTGCTCTCTATGGCATCAGAGATGGCATTTTGAATCTCATTTTTTATCTCATTTGCTTTTTTGGTAGCCTCATCAATTACAACAACACTTTTCTCAACATTCTCTCCAACTCCCATGGCGGTTGTTGAGAGCTCATGCGAGATAGAAGCATTTTCGCTTGCGCTAGTTTTAGAAGTCTCTATCAAATCTTTAAGCTCTTTTATCAAATCATTGAAGCTTTTTGCCATTTGAGAAAGCTCTAGCGGAGCATTTTCGTCTACCTTTAAAGTAAGGTTTTTATTGTTACCTATGTTTAAAAGTGTCTCTTTGAATTTTTCTATCGGTTTAGAGATAGAATTTTTTACGAAATAGAGAGTAAAAGCAATAATAAAAAGAAGAATAAAAACAAGCAAAGCAGAGACTATCAATAATGTGTTTTTTACAGACTCCGTCTCCTGAGCATTTAGAGCAATAACATATTTAAAAAGCTCAAGCTCAACCTCTCTAAGCAGTTCGATTGAAGCAGTTGCATTTGAGAACCAAACCGAAGGTTCAACACCGAATTCACCTGCAATGCCTTTATTTTGTGCTACATCAATCATCGACATAGTTTTATCTATTGCCTCGCCTTTAAATGTGTTTTCATGAAACTTTTTTATCTCATCAGGTGCAAGTGTGGTGAATTTTCGCAGATTGACTTTGTAGGCACCAATGTTGCTGCCAAAAGAGAAGTATGTGTTTCCGGCAAATGTATTTTTAGTAAATGCTCCGTTTAGATTTGCCCTTATCTGCCCAAGCTGCTCTTTTGTCGAAGCTAGATGAGTATATGCCTGAATAGCGTTTCTCTCAGTTCTAATATCCATGATAGTGGGTATGATTGTGGTGGTGTCTACAATTGCAACAATAGTTTTTGAAAAGTAGGCTCCAACCTCCGGAGCGCTCATAGATAGTGAATCCACAGAAACTCTTTTTTGGCTTAACTCACTTAAGTTGTTAAAAATAGAGCTGTCGCCACCTGTTTTTGCATATAGCTCTTTAGCCTCTTCAATCGCACCATCAACTTTTTGTCTCATTTCCGGGAGTTTATCTTTGTTCTTCTCTCCGCTGCTTGCTACAAACCCGACACTAAGTCCCCTCTCTATCTGCATAAAGTGGATAGCTTTTGCTAAGGACTCCACTTCCAGAATACGATTTCTTGTTGTATCAAGATTGTTTTTTTCGTCAAGATGCTCTATTATTATAAATGCAGACAGTGCAAAAATTGCCACTAACGGTATTACCGTTAAAAGCAGCAACCTTGCCTTTATACTCATTTTTTTCATTATTTTTCCCCTTAATTTAGGGCAATATTAGCATATAAAATTTTAATTTATTACGAATTATAATAAATTATAATAATTTCATTTAAATGTGTCACATATGGTTATATATCTGTTACCTTAAGTAAAATAAAAAACGGTACAATAACTGAAAAAAATAAGGAAATTTTATATGCCGTTACTAGACAGTTTTAAAGTTGACCATACGATTATGCCAGCACCTGCCGTGCGCCGTGCAAAGGGTATGAAAACACCAAAAGGCGATGACATAACAGTCTTTGATTTGAGATTTGTGCGTCCTAACAAGGAGATTTTATCTTCTGAGGGGATTCACACGCTTGAGCATCTCTTTGCAGGATTTATGAGAGACCATTTAAACTCTAAAGATGTTGAGATTATAGATATCTCTCCGATGGGCTGTCGAACAGGCTTTTATATGAGCCTAATCGGCACTCCCGATGAGAGAGTTGTGGCAGATGCGTGGAGAGCTTCAATGGAAGATATACTGGGCGTTAAAGAGCAAAAAGATATTCCTGAGCTTAATGTTTATCAGTGCGGAACATACAAGATGCACTCGCTCAGTGATGCAAAAGATATAGCTTCAAAAGTTTTAGAGCGCGGTATCGGCGTGATGGACAATGATGCGTTAGCGCTTGATGAATCAATGTTGGAGAAATAGAAGATGTATATATTAATTCCGATGGATAGCGATGATATAGAAGAATCATCGCTTGTTAAAATAGAGGATGTAAAAGTTTGGGCGCAGCTGCTTATGGAAGAGGGCGAGCTTGTGGAGGTAAATCACAGCGTTGAGAGAGACGGGTTTGAAAATATGAGCGAAGTTGCAGTTGTTATAAACGACAATGAGTATGTATGGCCGTTTATGGAGCAAAATATGATGGTTCTGGTTGCTCACACACAAAGAAGCATTGATGATATCGTTGAAGCGTATATATTTAAAGAGCTTCACGATTTGGCATATTGATAAACAGAGTTTATGGCAGAACAATTTAAAAAACTTTTCAATCCGCTTCCGGGAAATCACTATCTGCATGTAACAACCGTTGTGGGTGATGTCTCCTTTTTGCTTCAAGAGATGATGCAAAGTGTTGGCGGCAGGTTTAACCTAGCCGTTTATAGCCAAAACAGTTTGGATTTTGGTTTGAGACTCCCCAACGCATATATACAATATATCAAAGATTTTAAAGAGCCGTTTCGCGCACCCCCAAGAGACCATGATATGGTTGTTTTACAAGATATTTTTCACGCTCATGAAAATCCAAAAGCACTCTTAAAACTCGCATACACGACACTTGCCAACACGGCAAACATAATTATTATGGAAAAAAAGGGTGTAATGGATATTGAGGCTATAAAAACTATGTTAGAAGAGCATGAGTTTCGCGCCCCAAATGAGATAGATGTCATAGATGGGTATGATTTGGTAATGGCAAAAAAGATGCATATGTGGGGAAATGGATTGTAAAAAGTGGAGATTTATTCACAAAGATGTGATATATGATAAAATATACCAAAGAATTTATGTTATGGGAGTGTTCAAATGTCAATGTCGTTAAATTATGATCAAATGCCTATGAGTGAAAAGTTTATAATGTTAGAAGAGTTATGGGAAAACATGAGCCACGATGCAATTCAAAATGGTTTTACACCCCAGTGGCATCTGGACATATTGCAGCAAAGAGAACAAAACATTAAAAATGGCAAATCAACCTTTAGTGAGTTCGAAGATGCTAAAAGTAGATTACAAAAGTTAGTTTAGTGAAAATAGAAATTCTTGATGAAGCTGAAAAAGACATCGCTATCGGGGTGCATTTTTATGAATCGCAGAGTGAAGGCTTAGGTAAGTATTTTTTAAATTCAATATTTTCAGATATTGAATCACTCCATATATATGGCGGAATTCATATAGTTATTTCAGATTATTATAGACTTTTATCAAAGCGTTTTCCATTTTCAATGTATTACAAAATGAGTAACAAGACAATTTATATTTACGCGGTGCTTGATTGTAGAAAAAAACCATCATGGATACAAGAGCGACTTTCTTAACTAAAATCAGAATAGATAACAATTTAATGAAACAATTTGACAATGAACTCCACTCGATGGTACTTAGCGAAGACGGAAGTTACACCGCTTACTCAAAAGAGTATGGCGAGCACTACCACTCAACAAAAGACGGTGCGCTTTATGAGTCGCTTATAAAACATGTGGAGCCTGCATTTAAGATAAAACAGAATCAAGATGAGATAAACATTTTAGATATATGCTTCGGTCTGGGTTTTAACACTTTGGCAACGATTTACTATCATAAAAAAAATTCTCTTACTTCAAAATTAAATATCTACTCTCCAGAGCTTGACTCATCCTTGGTAAAATCGCTAAAGAGTTTTACATATCCAAAAGAGTTTGAGGAGTTTAGGCATATTATCTCTATTCTAGCAGAAAACGGAATTTACAGCGATGAAAATCTACATGTAGAGATTTTTTTGGGAGATGCGAGAGAGTATGTCAGAGGCTTTGCGCCACAAAAGTTTGACATCGTATATCAGGATGCATTCTCTCCCGCTTCAAACCCGACATTATGGACGAGAGAGTATTTTGGCGAGATAAAAAACGTTATAAAAGAGGATGGGATTTTAACAACTTATTCAATAGCGCTTCAGGTAAGAGCCGCTCTTTATGAGAACGGTTTTAATCTATATCTAAACAGCGGAGAGGGTTTTAGAGATGCTACGGTGGCGTCACAGACGGAGCTAGAGGGGTTTATAGATGTGGATGTGAAACATAAAATTTCATGCAATCCACATATAAAATCTTTGAGGGATTAAGTTCTAAATTTATCAAGTTGGGTTTTTAGAGTTTGGCTGATTGCGTAGAGCTCATTTGAACTTGTTGATATATTTAAAGCATTGTCTCTGTTTTGATTGACAATTATATCGATGGATGAGATGTTATTTAAAATCAACTCCGCCTTTTGCTGTACATCTTGTGTACTTTGCAGCGAAGATGTCGCCAAATCAGCCGTCGTTGTTATAATATCTTTTGTCTGCTGGAGTTTTTCTCTCATAACCTCGGAATCATCGCTAAGGGCTCTTGTTTTTTCAACATTTTGATTCATTTGGCTGCTTGCGTCCGCTATAGATTGAGTAATAACGCTTATGTTTGTATTGATTTCGCTCACACCTTTTTGGGTGCTTTCTGCCAGCTTTCTAACTTCATCTGCGACTACGGCAAAGCCACGCCCATGCTCTCCGGCGCGAGCCGCTTCAATGGCTGCGTTTAGGGCTAAAAGATTTGTTCTATCAGCAATATCTTCTATGATTCCAAGAACTTCGCTGATTTTTTTTGCATCATTTGTAAGTTGGTTTAATTGGGATGCGATATCCTCTTCAACCTGAGCATTTTTTTGGATTTTATCAACTATCTCTAAAACATTAGCTTGCAACTCTTGAAGATTATTTTGGGCTTTTGATGTAACCTCTTGCGTTTTTTGAACATTTAGAGTTGTTGTTTGAAGCTTTTCTTTCATTTCGTCGCTCATGCTTTTTGTTGCATGAACAAGTTCAAACTCCTGCGTTGAGCCGTCGCTGATTGAGGATGCGCTGTTTTTCATATCCTGCGCACATGTGCCGTTTGAATCTGATGAATTTTTTGCTTCACTTATAGCTTTGCGAACCTCGCTAAGAAGTTTCGTAAATGCAGTTGAGACCTCTCCGAGCTCATCGTTTTTCTTGTAGCATGAACTCTCATTGGATAAATCCAGTGTTTTTAGTGTGGAGACAATACCCTCTCTTATGGAAGAAATACCGTCTTTTATAAATTTGTAAAGTCTGAAGTTTAAAGTTGCCGATACTAGAATAAAAAATATAATCAGAATCAAAATATCGTAAAAAGTCTTCTCTAACGAGGATGATGTTTTATTGTATATGTTTTGAATTTTGTTGTTGACTTTTTGCTTGATAGTATTGAACTCTTTGTTGATAATCGCACTTGAGAGAGCCCATTCGTTTGAGGCAATTTTCGCTAAAACTTCTTTATCCTCTTTGTTGTACGCCTTTTCTATATCATCTAAAATCGCAGTCGAATTTTTGTATTCGTTTATTATGGTATCAAACGAGTTTCTTATCTTTTCATCTTTGTAAAATGAACTCTTTGTGACATTTTGTATAACAAGTTCCAAGTTCTTTCTAGTCTCTATTAACCCTATTCTAGCACCTTCAAAAGCTACGATTCCCGTCAGTGCATTTGAGATATTGTTTTGAATGGAGTTAAAATCATTAATCGCGGCTAGAAGTTCATTTTGCGGTTTAAAGTTATCTTCATATATGGTTTGGAGCGCGTGTTCTCCATCATACGAAGCATTTAAAGAGAAGTAGCCCAGAGTACCCATGCTGATAATAACTACAAATATATTGCTTAAAAGTTTTTTTGATATTAGTAGATTGTCTTTATGTATAAGTGCTTTAAATATAAAAAAGAGCGCTGCAACAATGGCGATGGCAATAGCTGACATCATGGGAATATAAGTAGATAAATCATCCCGAGCGTCCTCAATTTTTTCTTCCGTTACAACATTTACTCCATCGATTTTTAGACCATCAGTTTTCCATTTAGCTATTCCCTCTTGAAGCCAAAAAATATTTTTATATCCATCTTTGACACTGAGAACTGCCGCTTTGTATGATTCCCAGCACTTTATGCCGTTGCAGTAGAAGATAAGTTTTGTCTGTTTGTCTTGTGGGAGTCTTGAGTTGATGTAGGTGTCTTTGGAGCTGTCAAACTCTGCTATTTTATTTTCTTCCCCGCCTTTTTCATCATAGTAGGCAGATATTGCGCCGTCTATCCTCTCTATGGCATACTCTGGAACTTTTCTGGTATCTACAAACACTGCTCCCTCTTTTTGCAGTGATAGTGCTGTTTTTGTATCTACAAGAGTTACGCTGTATTTAGAGGCGGTTGAAGCGTCCGGTGTGTCCGGCTTTGCAAAAGCATGGAGAGAAAAAATAGTTGAAAGGAGCAGGAAAATTTTTAAAAAATGCATCGATTAACCTCATGGAATTGGTGTGTTATCGAAGTATATCGAAAAAGAGTTATATTTTATAAATTTTTTTACTTTTTAATATCTGGCAGATATGGATTCTACTTCGTCCCAGCTTAGAGTGTTTTTTTTGTGTGAGATTATGTGTGACACGTATCTTGCAAACATATCGGTTTCGATATTGACATGTGAGCCTTTTTTGTAGTTTTTAAAAATCGTCTCTTTCATGGTGTGCGGGATAATTGTAAGCCTGAAACTCTCAGGAAATACATCATTAACAGTCAAGCTCACACCGTCAACGGTTATGGAGCCTTTGGGAACAATATAAGGAATAAATTTTTTATCTACATGTATAAAAATATCAAAAGAGTTGCCGCTGTTTTTTATCTCTTTTATCTCGCCTATACAGTCGATGTGACCTTGAACAATGTGCCCCTCAAATCTATCTCCCATCATCATGGCGGGCTCGATGTGAACCTCGTTTTTAAAGTTTTCCATGGCCAAAACTCTTTGGCTCTCAGGTGAGAGTTCTACGCTAAAGCCATCTTTTTCTACTTTAATTACCGTAAGACATGCCCCGTTTATTGCGATAGAATCGCCAAGTTTTGCTTTATGTTTGGCACGAATGCTAAGCGTGCTTCCGGCTAAACTTTTAACATGTGCTATCTCTCTGATTAATCCTGTAAACAAGTGTTTTCCTTCTAGTTTATTCTTTTAGCAAGCAACTTGCTGTGTAAGATTTCCAAGTAAATCTTGGAAATCGATAGAGAATTCTTTTGAATCAAAAAACAATTTTGCCCTCTTCTTGAAGACCTTTTATAATCTCTTTTGCTTTGGCATGTCCCTTGTAGGCAGCTTTTCGGCATAAGTCAAGTGCTTTGTCATGGTCTTGTTTGCATCCAAAGCCTTGGTCGTAGAGTTGACCAAGATTGTAAAGTCCCTCAGCCAATCCGCCCTCAGCTGCTTTAGAAAAACAGATAAAACATCTGGCTT
>MIBZ01000066.1 GCA_001829675.1 Sulfurimonas sp. RIFCSPLOWO2_12_36_12
CTTACAGTTTTTTATGCTTGGTACCAAAAAGTGAAGATTGTATTACTATTATTAATTAGTTGAAGTTTGGTGCGACCGGGGAGATTTGAACTCCCACACCCGAAGGCACTACCACCTCAAGGTAGCGTGTCTACCGTTCCACCACGGTCGCATTTAAAGAAAGAAGAGGTTTAAAACGCCCAAAGGCGTCTTAATATTTAAGTTGATTAACCTAAATATGGGTTTGCGTAAAGTGCTATAAGAGCAATTACTAGTGCATAAATAACTTGAGCTTCGATCATTGCAAGAGCGATGAACATAGTTGTCATTAGTTTAGCACCTAAACCTGGGTTACGAGCTGTTCCAGCGATAGTTGCAGCAGCAGTATGACCCATACCGATAGCTCCACCTAATGCAGCAAGACCAAGTCCAAGACCAGCAGCAATCATTGAGTAAGCTTTAAGAGTTTGGTTTGCAACCTCTGCATCTTCAGCTAACAAAGCAGTAGCTAATGCTACCATTAAGAAAAGAATTTTTTTCATAGTTTCTCCATTAAATTTATTACAAACTTTTTCGGCTAGCGTAACCACATTCCAATGAATATAGCAATCTATACATAAATGCAAAGATTTCCCTACTAAAATTTGATTGCGGATTATACGAAAAAAGTGCTAAAAGGGAGTTTAATTTTTAAAAAGCTAGAATTTACATGTAGATATTTAGTTTTACATGTAAATTCTCTCACCAAAAGTGTAGCTTTAGTGTTTGAAAATAATATGGACTTTGTTCATATTATTTGAGTATTAATGGCAACGACCTAAAGAGATTTTATTCCCTTTAAACTCTAAAATCTCAACATTTATCTCTTCACCCTCTTTTAAAACATCACTTACTTTTTCTACTCTTTGGTCGGATATTTTAGAGATATGCATAAGTCCGTCCGTTCCATCTGGAAGCTCTATAAAAGCGCCAAAATCAACTATCTTTTTAACTATACCTTTATGTTTATCGCCGACTTTATACTCAATTTTTGCAACTTTTGGAGCGTTTATAATACCCTCGATATAGTCTCTTGCAGATTTAACACCGCCTTTGCTTTTGCCGGTAACTTTTACTTTTCCCTCTTTTTTGTCTATATCGATAGCCACTTCAAACTTCTCAATTATTTCACGGATAGTTTTGCCTGCCTGACCGATAATCTCTCCGATAAAGCTTGGGTCTATATGAAAAAAGTCCGTGCTTGGCAAGACGCCGTCATTAAACTCAATATTTTTCTCAGCTTCAACCATAATATCTATAATGTGAGCTCTGCCCTCTTTCGCCTGATAGAGTGCCTCTTTTAAAACATTTAGGCTGATTCCGCCTAGTTTTATATCCATCTGCATAGCAGTAATACCCTCTTTAGAGCCTGTTACTTTAAAATCCATATCCCCGTCATGGTCTTCTAAGCCCATAATATCTGAAAGTATTGCATATTTGTTACCTTCACTGACCATACCCATAGCAATACCTGCGATAACATCGCTGGTCTCAATATCAGCAGCACGCAGAGCCATATATCCGCCACAAACTGTCGCCATTGAAGATGAGCCGTTTGACTCTAAAATTTCAGAAACAATGCGAACGGTCTGTCCATCAAGATTAACTATCGGCTCAAGTGCTCTTTTAGCCAAATTGCCGTGACCCAGCTCTCTTCTCTTTGTTCCCATAATCGGAGATGCTTCGCCCACGCTAAATCCAGGAAAGTTATAGTGAACCATGAAATTCTCGTTTTGCGTTCCATTGTCAGTCAGATTTTCAAACATCTGTGCATCTTTTGGTCCGCCCATTGTAAGAACAACCAATGCCTGAGTTTGCCCGCGGGTAAATAGACATGACGAGTGAGCCCTAGGAAGCACATTAGTACTTATAGATATTGGTCTAATCTCATTTAATGCTCTTCCGTCGGCACGCACTCTCTCATTTAAAATCTGAGCTCTAACCTGCTCTTTTTTTACATTTTCAATTGCATCTTTTAACTCTGCTTCATTCCAGTCTTCTTGCTCAAGAATGATTTTTTTTCTAATACTTCTTAGGGCAGTTGAACGCTCAGATTTTGCCATCTGGTTCATTGCAGATTTTATATCCGCAAAGTGATTTTCACGCACATACTTAACCATCTCCTCATTTAGCAGATGTGCCTTGTACTCTATCTCCATTGTCTCTTTTTTAAATGCTTTAAAAGCCTCTTCATACTTAGCATTACTTTCAAAAAGAAGTTGCTCTGTTTTTTCAAAAATAGCTATCAACTCATCTTCGCCGATGGCATTTGAGACATGAGTTGTTATAATCGGAGCGCTAAAAGTGGGGTCCATTAACGGGTCAAGAACTAAACTGCTATCAACTCTTTCTCCGCCCATGCTTCTCATCTCAATCATAAGAAGATCATCTTTTGTTCCAGAGAGATAGAGGTCCAGCGTAGAACGGTTAAGCTCCGATAAAGTCGGATTTAAAACCAACTCTCCGTCTATTTTTGCGGCTCTTACCGCTGATACTGATGTGTTGATATCAATATTACTTACAAATAGTGCCGCTGAAGCTGCATTTAGTGCTAAAACCTGAAGGTCTGATTCTTTATCAACACTAAAAGTCATAATCGTTATCTGTGTCGGATATCCAAATCCTTTTGGAAAAAGAGGACGAAGTGAGCGGTCAACTATGCGAGATGTCAGAGTTTCAAAATCACTCGGTTTTGTTTCGCGCTTAAAAAATCCGCCCGGGATTTTACCTGCTGCATATGTTTTTTCAATATACTGAACAGTCAATGGGAGAAAATCATCTTTTACTATCTCTGTTTCATCTATAACAACTGTTGCTAAAATAACCGTATCACCGCTTTTAAGCCAAGCTGATCCATTTGCCTGTTTTGCAACTTCTGTGAATGAGTACTCTTCACTTCTATTTTTTAAATCTACTTTAACTTCATATTTCACTTTTTTCTCCTAATATTTTTATATCTTTTCATGGTACTAATTTGTTCCCGATTTATCAGGGAGTCTATATGAAAAACCTGATGCAGTGCTATTTGGCGACATTATTGGCTTAAGTCTTATTGTAAGATATATATATCTGTCATATATTGAATCAGATACGCCGCTTAGACTAAGGATAGGTCTGTTGCTTTCTACATATCTAAGCCCAAAATCCCAACATCTTTTTTGATATAAAAAACCGACTTCAAACCCTTTCTTTTCGCTTCTCTCCAAATCATAATCATGTTTAAAACTGTAAGAGTAATGATTATTGTATTTGTAACCTATGCTTGATGTTATATAACTTGTAATAGGTGATGTCGTAGTCGTGTATGGCAAAAATGTATTTTTATACATGTGAGAGAGACCAATATTGAAAGTATTATTTTTATACAATATTTTGTTGAAATTTTTAGAGAAAGCTCCTTCATCGTAGTTATAGAACATATTGTTATAATAATTCAGACTATCGGTCATCTGATAATCTAACTCATTTTCAAGCTCGCCTGCTCCGCCTCCGATACCCTCATAAGAGATGTTTTGAGCAACTCTATGATAGAATATCTGCTTTCCGGAGATATTATATAGATAGTGCGAGAAATAGAGTTGCAGGCTTTTTTCTATTTCTGTAATGTTGTAAAATTCACATATTGGTTTTGCTTTATTCTCTTTTATGGAACAGTAATCTTTTTGTTCATCATAGTACCCATCTTCCATATCGGAACCGCCCACCTGATATTGGGTACCAAAATCTACTACATGCGTAACTTCATCAAAAGCACGAGTCAGCTGTGTGGACGCTGATACAACATGATAATTTCTTGCAAAAAAACCGCTACTGTACTCATCTGTTGTTGGAACTTCTTCTTCGCCTTTAAAACTTGTATGTTGCGCATAAATATATGATTTATATGAAATATTCAGATGTTCGTCAAAAAGCGAAGTTTGAAGTGTTAATGGAATATTTATATTTGTTTGAACAGCACTTTTGCCAAGAGTTCTGTAGTAATTATTACTTTGTACATCAAGACTATATAAAAAATGCTCATCAAACAGTGTTTCTAAATATTTGTGGTAATGAAGTGCAGGAAGATTTTGAAGAGTTTTTTCATTACTCTCTAGGGTTAAATTTTTATAATGTTTAAAATATGAACCGAAATAGTTATTGTCTGTATTATAAAATAGATTTATTCTTGATAGAAGTTGCGTTGTTGTAGCATTTTGCGTCGTGTCGTTCGTTGAGAGGTTAATGTAGTCGACATCGTTCATATTGACTATGTCCATATAAAGACCTGATTGTCCCTCTAATTTTGTACCAAACCACTGATTTATCACATCACTGTTCTCATATAAAAAATTAAATCCGTAGTGCTTATTATTTGCCAAATCACTCTCGTCAAAGTACTCCTGCTTCTCTTTGAAGTAGCCGGCAGTCAAAGAGCCTTTGGAAATTTTACTATCTGCAAATCTAAATGTTGTATACATACCAGAACCACGATTTGTTCTAATCTGAGGTTTTAGTTCTAAATCCCACCAATTTTGTTCAGCTATATAGAGTGCTTGTTCATAGTAAAAACCCTCTTTGCTTGAAAATCCAACCATTGGAGGTAAAACACCTGTTCTTCTCGTTGTGTCAAGAGAATATCCAAAGTATGGAGTATAAAAAACAGGAATATCATATATGTAAATTCTAGCGTTGTAAAGATTTAGCCACATCGTGTCCGTGTTATACTCTGATGATGTAAACTCCATTTTCCAAAGCGGGTCATTTGGGTCACACCCGCTCATAACACCTGATTTTATCTCTACCTCTATATCTTTTGCATATCCGTCATCTCCGCTTATCCAAACATCTGCCGTTTTTTCTAACATATAAAATGGCTTGAATGTTCTCTCTTTTTGAGCTATGTTGAGTTTTGCATACTCTCCTAAAAGTTTAATATTTTCGCCTTGACTTGCTCGAATATTTCCAAATAACTCCAACTCACTGCTATTTCTGTCGTAAATAGCTCTTTGTGCACTTAAATGATAATCTTGATATACTACAACTACTTCCCCGCCGGCAGTAACAATATTATCTTTTGTATCCATTGTTGTTGCATATATTTCAACCTTATCATCACCAATCAGATGTGTAATAAATACGATTAAAAATATAAAAAACTTAAACATTTACAACCAATGTTTTGGCACTTTTATCATGCCAAGTTTGTCTTGCAGGGTCCATAACACCCCATAAAAATCCAAGATAAAACAGCATCTCGCTTACCACTCGAACAATTGAACGATTAAGTGCAGCGATAACATTTGGGGTTTGCAGCGTTTTAATCTCTACAACTCTTATTTTCATAAGAAGCTTGCCTAATGTCGCACCGTACTGCATAACAAAAAAAGCTTGATAAAAAACCTTCATTGCCATATATTCTAAAACAAACTTATTTGTTAAAATAATCATCTCCTCAACTGTTTTTGCTTCAAAAAATGAGTCAGACAGAGCTATAATAAGCAAAAGCGACAACAACATCTCATCTATAAAAAATGCCGCAGCTCTCTTTTTAATTGGTGCTAAACTCATTCCCTCGCTATGGAGAATATCTTGAATCTCTTCGTTCACTTAAGTTCTTTTAGAGAGCTTGATAAGCTATATCGGTACGAAGTTTTTTGCCTGCAAAATGAACCTGCCCGCATCTCATATATGCTCTGTCTCTTGCCTCTTTTATAGTGCTTCCTATACCAACGCAAACTAGAACTCTGCCGCCATCCGCATAGAGTTTGCCGTCAATCATACTAACACCTGCGTAAGAGATATGAGTATATTTCTCTATCTCTTCATGATGTACATCATCTACTATTATCTCTGCCGGGGTTGAATTTTTATATGGATAGTCTGCACTTGCCATAACCACGCCCACTGCAAACTCTTTAGAAAACTCTACCTTGATTTCGCCAAGTCTATTTGTAGCAGCTTTATAAAACATATCGCTAACGCTTGAAGTCATTAACGGCATAAGAATTTCGCACTCTGGGTCCCCAAAACGAACATTAAACTCCAAAGTAATCGGTTCACCCTTGACAACCATAATTCCTATAAAAAGAACACCCTCAAACGGAGCGCCCTCTTTTTTCATACCGTCTAATGTTGGGCGAATAATTCTCTCTCTTACCTTTTGATAAAGTTCATAATCTACAAGCGGAGTTGGCGCGTATGCACCCATTCCTCCGGTGTTTGGTCCTTGGTCATTGTCTAAAAGTCTCTTATGGTCTTGAGCTGCCGGAAGTAAAATATAATCGTCTCCATCACAAACAGCGAACATTGAGAGCTCATAGCCATCTAAAAATTCCTCTACAATAACGCTTAATCCAGCATCGCCAAAACTTTTTCCGCTTAACATTTCAGAGATTGCTATTTTAGCTTCATCATGAGTTTGGGCGATAATAACACCCTTCCCGCCACAAAGACCATCAGCTTTTACAACAATCGGAGTAGTTAATTTATCTGCAAATTTAAACGCATCTTCTATTGAGGAGGTCTCTATATAACGAGCAGTAGGAATGTTATACTTTGCTAAAAAGTTTTTCATATATACTTTTGAGCCTTCAAGCCTTGCAGCCTCTTTGCTTGGTCCAAAAACAGTAAGTCCGTGAGATTTGAATATGTCAACAACGCCCTCTACAAGCGGACCTTCCGGTCCTACAATGGTCAATTCAATGTCGTTGCTCTTAGCAAACTCTGCTAACTCATTATAATCTTTAATATTTAGATTCGTTCCAAGAGAACTTGTTGCACCATTCCCCGGCATAAAAAAAAGCTCATGAGCCTCTTTTTCGTTTAAAATTGCACGGGCTATCGAGTACTCTCTTCCACCGCTGCCTAATATTAAAATTTTCATCAAAACTCCATAAATAAGTTAAAAAACACCTGTTTAAAACATCGAAATGTACTAAATAAGCATCTTTATAAAAATAGCCCGGATAGCCGTTTCGCATTTGGCTCGGTTCTAAAAAGCCGTATTTGGGCGAAGCGAGAGTTCTCTATCGGCGGCATTATCTCGACAGAGTTAACATATCTCAAACGATAACACCGACACACGAAAACACTACTAGTTCGCAATTTGAAAATGTAGAACCCTCATTACGCGATATGTCGAACTACCCAGACTACTAATACTATTATACAAAATAATTCTTGATTTTCTTTTATAAAATGCTATTTTATGTTTAGTGCCAGTTCTACACAGCTCTCTATTGATGTATTTTGGCTGATTACATACTCTATGCCTTGCGGCAGATAATTGGCAGTTGTCTTGCCGATTACTACAACTTTTGCTTTTGGATTAATGGTGTTATTTTTCAAAAAACACTCTATTGACGAGGGCGATGTGAAGATAAGAGTAGAATCATCAGTTACTCTGATATCTAAAATCTCTTTAGAGCACTCGCTAACATAAAGGATTTTTTCATCTATCACATATCCATCATCTCTGCTTTTTTGTACAAAATCAGAAGCTATAAGTTCTGCTCTAAGATAGAGCCACTTTGTCTCTTTTGGATACTCTTCTATATTTTGAATAAGATTATCGCCGTAACCATCGCCTATTGCCAAGATTTTACCGCCAAATTCACTGTATAGATTTGCCGTTTTAACAGATACGCAAAGTGCAGGAGTATCTATAAAATCTTTTTTATCGTACTGCTCCAGTGCTTTTACGGTCTGTTTTGATGTGATAATCAGATAATCATATTTTGAAAAGTCAATGTCGGGCTTTAAAAACCTGACATCCAGAGATTTTACATTAATAGCATACTCGCTTTTTGATGTGGCAAAAAGATAAATTTTTTTTGACATGTACTAATTTTATTCCCACTCGATTGTAGCCGGCGGTTTTGATGATATATCATAAACTACGCGGTTTATACCATCTACCTCATTTATAATTCTTCTGCTTATTCTCTCTAACAAATCATGAGGAAGATGAGCAAAAGTTGCCGTCATTCCGTCAACCGCTTCAACAACCCTGACGCAAACAGTATTGTCATAAGTGCGGTTATCGCCCATTACGCCTACCGATTTTACATTTAATAAAACCACAAATGCCTGCCATGTTTTTGCGTAATATCCGCTCGCTTTTAACTCATCCAGCAAAATAACATCTGCCTCACGAAGAAGTGTCAAATCAGCTTCATTTACATCGCCCATTATGCGAATCGCAAGCCCCGGTCCAGGGAACGGATGACGGTTAATCATAGACTCCGGAAGACCAAGCTCTAAACCGATTTTACGAACTTCGTCTTTAAACAGCTCACGAAGCGGCTCGATTAACTGAAAATCCATCCAATCAGGCAGTCCGCCGACATTATGGTGAGATTTTATAACCTCTGATGGACCATTAACAGAAACAGACTCTATTACATCCGGATAGAGCGTACCTTGAGCTAAAAACTTAATGCCGTCATGTTTTTTCGCCTCTTTTTCAAACTCTTCTATAAAAGTATGTCCGATAATCTTTCTTTTTGTCTCAGGATCACTTACTCCTGCTAGTTTACTTAAAAAATTATCTCTGGCATCTACAACGACCAATGGAACTTTTAAATTGATTTTAAAAACCTCTTCAACCTGTTCTCTCTCGCCCTTGCGTAAAAGACCGTTGTCCACAAATACCGGAACAAGTTGATCGCCGATAGCCTCATAAAGCATAGCAGCAACAACAGAACTGTCAACTCCTCCGCTAAGTCCGCAAAGAACTTTTCCGCTTCCTACTTTTTCACGGATACTCTTAATCTGCTCTTTTAAAAAGTGCTCCATCTTCCACTTCTCTGTAACCCCGCAGATATTTCTTGCAAAGTTGCGAAGCATCAGATAACCCTCTTCCGAGTGCTGAACTTCCGGATGATACTGCATTGCATAGACTCGTTTTTCTTCATTTGCAATAGCCGCATAAGGAGAGTTTGCAGATGTGGCAATCGGCGTAAATCCTTCAGGAAGAACATCAACTTTATCGCTATGACTCATCCAGACAATTCTGTCATCATCACAATCTTTTAAAAGCGGTGAACAGTTCTCTCCGACATCTTTGATTTTCAGTTCAGCTTTCCCATACTCATGGTGGGATGAACGAACCACGCTGCCGCCGAAATCTACCGCTATTCTTTGCATTCCGTAACAGATACCA
>MIBZ01000067.1 GCA_001829675.1 Sulfurimonas sp. RIFCSPLOWO2_12_36_12
GCTGAGCAATATAAACTATAAATTTCTGATTGCTATCAATGATATTTTAGGGATAAAGACAAAAATTTCAAAATGTGAAGATTTCAATCTCATAGAGGGTCAGACATCAAGGCTTGTACAAATTTGCAAAGATGCAAAAGCTACTCACTATCTAAGCGGACCATCGGCTAAAGATTATCTTGATGAGAAGTTGTTTGAAGATGAAAATATCAAGGTAGAGTGGATGGATTATAGCGGTTATAGCGAATATGAGCAGATGTATCCGCCGTTTGTTCATGGCGTAAGCGTAATTGATTTGATATTTAATGAAGGCAGCAGTGCTACAAAATTTATGAAGAGTTTTAAGGAAACAAAATGATACCATTTAATAAACCGCCGCTAACCGGAAATGAAGAGCAGTATGTTTTAGAGTCAATGAGAAGTGCAAAAATATCGGGCGATGGAGAGTTCACAAAGAGATGTCATAAATGGTTTGAAGAAAAACTTTTATGCAAAAAAGCGCTTTTGACAACTTCTTGTACACATGCGCTAGAGATGGCTGCAATACTTATCGATATAAAAGAGGGCGATGAAGTTATTATGCCTTCATATACATTTGTAAGTACGGCAAATGCTTTTGTTTTAAGAGGCGCAAAAATTGTGTTTGTAGATATTCGCCAAGATACCCTAAACATAGATGAAACAAAAATAGAACAAGCAATTACGCAAAAGACAAAAGCAATAGTGCCGGTTCATTATGCAGGCGTGGCGTGTGAGATGGACACTATCATGGATATTGCTTCAAGACATAATCTTTTTGTAGTAGAAGATGCCGCTCAAGGGATGATGAGTACATATAAAGGCAAAGCACTTGGAACTATAGGACATTTTGGAACATACAGCTTTCACGAGACAAAGAACTACACAAGTGCAGGCGAGGGCGGACTTCTTATAATCAATGATGAAAAGTTTGTACAAAGAGCCGAAATCATAAGAGAAAAAGGGACAAACAGAAGTCTCTTTTTCCGTGGAATGGTAGATAAATACTCTTGGGTTGACATCGGAAGCAGTTATCTGCCAAACGATATGAGTGCAGCTTACCTCTGGGGAGGGCTTGAGAGAGCTGATGAGATAAATGACGATAGACTGGGTAGTTGGCAAAAATATCACGACAGACTTCAAGAGCTAGAAAAAGAGGGTTTAATTGAATTGCCCACCATACCTGATGGGTGTGTCCAAAATGCTCATATGTTTTATTTAAAAGTTAAAGATTTAGATGAGAGAACAGCTCTTTTATATAAGTTTAAAAAAGAGCATATCTGGGCAGTTTTTCACTATGTTCCACTCCACTCGGCACCGGCTGGACTAAAATACGGCAGATTTGACGGGATTGATGAGTTCACTACGAAAGAGAGCGAGCGACTTGTTAGACTTCCTATGTATTACGGTTTGAGTAACGATGAAATCGATGCCGTTTGCGATGTAATAAATTTTTTTTACGGTAGGTAGTTATGGGACATTTATATATCTTTGGAACTATATTTTTTACCGTTTATGGGCAACTTATCATAAAATGGAGAATAGGCAATTACGGCTCTCTGCCCGTTGAATCGATGGAAAAGCTTGTTTTTTTGCTAAAACTTTTTTTGGATCCCTTTATTTTTAGCGGTTTTATTAGTGCTTTTTTGGCGTCTATGTGCTGGATGGCTGCCATGACAAAATTTGAGTTAAGCTATGCTTACCCTTTTATGGGGCTTACATTTGTCTTAGTTTTTATCTTTTCCATATTTTTTATGGGAGAAAACTTTAATATTTATAAATTATTGGGCGTTTGTTGTATTATTTTGGGTATTTTTTTAACATCAAAAGGATAGACAAAAAAAAATGACACGATTATTTAAAAAGGAACTTTCTTGGAACTTACATCTGAGCAATTAAAAAATAAAATTAACGAATATAAAAAGAAGTTGAGTGTAATAGTTGTTGCACACCATTACCAAAGGGACGAGGTTTTTGAAGTGGGAGATATTACCGGAGATTCTCTTGAATTGGCACAAAAAACCAAGATAGACAATTCAGAATTTGTAGTCTTTTGCGGTGTCGGTTTTATGGGGCAGAGTGTAAAAATTTTATCTCCAAATAAAAGAGTTGTTATGCCAAAAGCAGCTTGCTGTGCAATGGCTAAAATGATAGACGGCATGCAGTTTGACGCATCAATAAAAGCGCTCAATGAGGCTGGAGTGCCAAATGAAAATATTTTGCCGATAACTTATATTAATTCAAATGCTGATGTAAAAGCAAAAGTCGGGCAGATGGGCGGTATGATCTGCACAAGTTCTAATGCAAAAAAAATCATAACAACAGCATTGCAGGAGGGCAAAAAAATACTTTTTGTTCCGGATAGATGTTTGGGGCAAAACATAGCAAACCAGATGGGGCTGAAATCGTGTGTAATCGGGGATGGAACAAATTTGGCTGACGCAGATATTATCTGCTTTAACGGCTTTTGTTCGGTTCATCAGCTCTTTAGTGTAGATGACATAAACTTTTACCGCAAAAAATACCCCGGCATTTTGATAGCTGTTCATCCGGAGTGCGACCCGGCTATCTGCGACGCTTCTGACTTTGTAGGTTCAACATCTCAGCTTATAAAATTTATTACAGAGTTGCCTGAGGATCAAAAAGTTGCGGTCGGTACAGAGTTCAACATGGTTAACCGCCTTCGTTCAAAAAATACTTTCGTTTTATCTTCCACAAAACCGGAGTGTCCTACCATGAACGAGACAACTCTTAAAGATGTTTATGATGTACTTAAGTCGATTGATGAAGGTGCACCCTTAAATGAGATATTTATAGATGAAGATACCCAGAAATGGGCAAAAATCGCACTTGATAGAATGTTGGCATTATGATGGAAGATTTTGTAAAGGAATCACTTGCTCAGGATGTCGGCCGTGGAGATTTGTATGCGCTGGTTGAGCCAAGCGTAAACTCATCTGCAAAAATTATTGCAAAGAGTGATGGAGTTTTAGCTGGGGTAGAGTATGCAAATGTATTGGCAAAGCTAGAAAATTTTCAAATAAGCTGGAATGTGCATGACGGCGAGAGTTTTGTAAAAGGCGATGTTTTAGCAAATATCAGCGGAACTTCACATGTGCTTTTAAAGATTGAGAGAACTCTTTTAAATATGATTCTTCATGCAAGCTCAATTGCAACTTTAACAAATAAATATGTGAAAATTGTTGAGCCGTACGGCACTAAACTTTTAGACACAAGAAAAACAAGACCGTTACTTAGGGTTTTTGAAAAATATGCAACAAGATGCGGCGGAGCAATAAATCACCGTATGGGTTTAGATGACTCATTGATGATAAAAGATACGCACTTAAAAACGATTGATGATTTAAAAAGCTATATAAAAAAAGCAAGAAAAAAAATCCCTTTTACCGCAAAGATAGAGGTTGAGGCTGAGACATTTGAGATGGCTAAAGAGGCTTTTGCTTCAGGGGTTGATATTGTTATGTGCGACAATATGACGCCAGAGCAAGTTAGCGAGGTTGTAAAATATAGAGATAAAAACTTTTCACATGTACTTTTGGAAGCCAGCGGAAATATATCGCTTGAAACCATTGAGAGCTATGCTAAAACAGGTGTTGATGCCATAAGCAGCGGCTCACTTATCCATCAAGCAAATTGGATAGATTTATCTATGAAAATGAGTTAATAATTATCTATGGCTGATGATCAAGAAAAAACCGAGGAACCCACCGCCAAGAAGATAGAGGACGCCAGAAAAGAGGGTAATGTTCCAAAATCTCAGGATGCTTCGGGTGTTTTTACTCTGTTTGTTGCAATTCTTGCCTTTTTACTCCTTTTTCCATATATGAGCTCTCATATGATTTTTATATTTAAATATTACTTCTCGCTTATAGGTATGACTATTGATAGAGCTTTGATGGTTAATATGACAATTGTTACAATCAAAGAGTTTCTTTTAATGGTTATGCCAATTTCTATCGCAGTAGCTATTGCCGGTGTTGTAGGCGCAGTTGCTCAGTTTGGTTTTTTGTTTACGACAAAAGCGATTATGCCAGACTTTAAAAAAATAGACCCGATTAAGGGAACAAAAAACCTTTTTTCAATGAAAAAAGCCGTTGACGGCATAAAAATAACTTTTAAATCATTTACAACACTGGGTGTAGGGTTTATTTTTTTCTTTCTTTTTATTCTTGAACTCCCAACAGTTGCTCTTTTTGGACTTGGTGATCAGATGGAGTGGCTTAGAGATAAAGCAATTATTATCGCATTTGTAATGCTTTTAATTATTTTTATATTTGCGATAATTGATGTAATCATTGTTAGAAAGCAGTATTTTGACGGCTTAAAGATGAGTAAGCAAGAGATTAAGGATGAGATGAAAAATATGGACGGAGACCCGCTCATCAAAGCAAAAATCCGTCAAATTCAGATGATGGCATCAAGAAAAAGGATGATGGCAAATGTCCCGACAGCAGATGTTGTTATAACAAATCCTACCCACTACGCAGTTGCTATAAAATATGATGAAAAGAAGTCGCATGCACCAATCGTGGTAGCAAAAGGGATGAACAATATAGCGCAAAAGATTAAAGAAATTGCCAGAGAAAACGGAGTGCATGTCGTTCAAAATCCGCCGCTTGCAAGAAGTTTATATGCGCAAGTGGATTTGGACAAGCCTATACCAAGCGAACTTTTTGCGGCAGTTGCAGAGGTGTTGGCGTATGTTTACAAAATGAATAAGAAGTAGTATATAATCACGAAAAAATAGGCAAAAAGTAGCTCCAAGTTGAATGAAATATTAGAAAAAATTGACAAAGCAAGCCATATTGTTATCATATCAGATATAAATCCTGATGCCGGTTCAATTGGAAGTGCAAGTGCGATGTACAGTTTCTTGCTTCAAAAGCATAAAAAAGTTTCATGGTTTTGCAAAACAGAGGTAGTGAGTTATAGATTCTCATTTATTGCGTGGGTTGAAAAGATAAGAGATTCATTTCCGGCCTCTGCCGATTTGGCAATTTCACTAGGTTGCGGCGATAAAAAATATTTGGGCATAGAGCCAATGTGTGATTTGATAAACATTGAGCGTCATTTTTTGTATGATTTTTTTAAAGCAAATGAGGTAAAAATAAATAAAAAAATGGCAACTGCTTTATATGCAGAGCTTTTATATGATTCAGATGCTTTTTTATCTGATGAGGTCGATGGTACAACATTTGCTTTGGCAAAAGAGTTGATAGAGTGTGGCGCAGATTTTAAACTTTGTAATAAAAATATTATGAAAAGTGTGTCACTGGCGGCTTTAAGAGTAAAAGCCGTTATGTTTAAAAATATGTCATTAGAGTGTGATGCCAGAGTTGCAGTTTTTTGTCTTAGCGATGAAGATATGAGACTGACCGGCGCTGCTACCGAGGATTGCGAAGCGGTGCTCGCGGAGTCTTTAAACCTTATACATGTAGAAGTTTCTCTGCTTTTAAAACAAAACAGTGATTTTACGATTAAAGGTTTTCTTCGTTCAAATTCAGAGGTTGATTGTCTAAAAATAGCAGCAAACTTTGATGGAGAAGGGCATAAAAAAAGAGCGGATTTTGATGTAGATAGCCTAGAACAGCTAGATGATATAAAAAACAGAGTGTTAAACTTAATTAAAAAGGAAATAATAATTTGAGAAGAAGAGAAAACGGGTCTTTATATGGCGCATTGTTGATATTGGCGATTGCAATAGGCGGAGCTTTGTATGTATATTATTCTGTAATGTTTGAGAGAGATGTTCCTGCTATTTCAATGAAAAATAGCGGTTATTGGAATTTAAAAGATTCGTTAGATGTCGCTATTGACGATATAAGCGGATTGAAATCATATAAAGTCAGTTTAAAAAGCGATACTTCTGAGACAGTTTTATACGAGGAGCAGTTTATGGAAGCGCACGAATCTGTTCGTGTAAAAATAGATCCGCCAAAAAGCTCTTACGCCATGAGTGATAAAAATATTAAGATAGTAGTTGAAGCGAGAGATGCAAGTAAATGGAACTTATTTAAAGGAAATATTACCAGAAGTGAGTTTGCATTAAAAATTGATAAAAAAAGACCACTGGTAAACATTATTCTAAACTCATATAAGATAAACAAGGGCGGTGCAGCACTTGTAATATTTAAAGTAGAAGATGAAAATTTAAAAAATGTCTATATTGAAACGAATTTTGGTAAAAAATTTATTGCGCAGCCGTTTTATAAAGAGGGGTATTATATATCGCTGTTGGCTTGGCCTATAACTTCAGTAGATTTTAAAGCAACGGTTATCGCAGATGATTATGCGCTAAATAGTACACAAGCATATGTTCCTCTGTATTTACAAGATAAAATTTATAAGGTTTCAAACATCAAAATAGATGATAATTTCTTAAAAGGAAAAATTGCCGAACTTGCTGATGAATTTGAAGAGACACAGGGCATTACTGACCCTATAAAGCAGTTTAAAATTATAAATGAAGATGTAAGAATAAAAAATGAGAAATTAATTCATGAAATAACATCAAAAGTCTCTGACAAGATGATAAATGATTTTAAAATAAACAGCATGTATCCTCTTAAAAACGGTCAAGTTGTTGCTCACTACGGAGATCATAGAATCTACTCTTACAACGGAGAGGACATCAGTGAATCGTATCATATGGGTTTAGACTTGGCAAGTAATGCGATAGCAGATATAAAAACTCAAAACAGCGGAAATGTTGTTTTTTCTGAGTATAACGGATTGTATGGAAATATGCCAATAATAGACCATGGGTTGGGTTTATACACACTTTATGGACACTGTTCGACTGTTAATGTTAACAACGGAGATACCGTAAACGAGGATGCAACAATAGCAAATACGGGCAAAAGCGGGTATGCTATGGGAGATCATTTACATTTTGGAGTTCTTGTTCAGGGTATTGAAGTTTATCCGGCAGAGTGGATGGATAACAACTGGATGAAGTTAAATATTACCGATGTAATAAGCGGTGCCAAAGATATTATAGATAAAAAAATATAGAAATCATTGATTTTGATTGCAGGAATATAAATGTATCAAACAACTATAAAAAAGAGTGTTGAACTGGTCGGAATAGGTCTTCATAAAGGCTCTGCTGTCAAGTTGAGACTTGAACCGCTTGAATCAAACAGCGGCTTAATCTTTTACAGAAGCGATGTTGATGTAGCTATCCCTCTTATTCCGGACAATGTTGTTGATACGAAAATGGCTACCGTTATCGGCAAAGACGGCTATGTTATCTCAACAATTGAGCATATGCTCTCTGCCATTTATGCTTATGGAATCGACAATCTTAGAATAGTTGTTGATGCGGATGAAGTTCCTGTAATGGATGGAAGCAGTGCAAGTTTTTGTATGCTTTTAGATGAGGCGGGCATTGTTTCGCTTGACGCTCCTAAAAAAATTATGCGAATAAAAAAAGAGATAATTGTGCAAGAGGGCGATAAATATGTAAAACTCTCCCCTTCACCTGATTTGCAATACGGCTTCACGATTAAATTCCCACACCCGGTAATTCAGCAACAGGATTATGTTTTAAATTTTACTAAGCAGAGCTACAAAGATGAGATTTCACGCGCTAGAACTTTTGGTTTTTTGCATGAAGTGCAGTATCTTCGCTCAAAAGGGCTTGCTCTCGGAGGCTCACTTGAAAATGCCATTGTTTTAGATGATAAAAAAGTTTTAAATCCTGAGGGATTAAGGTTTCCTGATGAGTTTGTAAGACATAAAATACTTGATGCAATCGGCGATATGGCACTTATCGGCATGAATTTTGTAGGCAATTATGAGGCTATGGCTGGAAGTCATGACTTAAACCATAAACTTACTCTTGAGCTTTTAAAAGATGCCCAAAATTACGAAGTTATAGAGCTTGTAGGCGAGAAGACAAAAGAGTTAGAAAAAGCGTATGCTTAAGAGTGTTGATTTAGTTTTTATTACTTTATCATCTCCGATTCAAGTTGGAGTATACGAAAAAAATCTGCTCATAGAAACAATTTCAACCAATGAGAAGAGCTCCGATGTTTTGCCAAATATATTTAACGAACTCTCAATCAGATATGATATAAAAAAGCTTTTCTATGCCAACGGACCGGGCAGTTTTATGGCAATAAAGATTGCCTATATCTTTCTAAAATCTATGAGTATTTTGAAAAATATACCGTTATTGGCTACAGATGCATTTTATTTTAATAAAAATCAACCAATCAAAGCGATTGGAAAGCTATTTTTTGTTAAAATCCACTCAGAAATAAAAACTCAAAAACTAGAAATAGCGCCAGAGGTGAGCTTTATGCTTCCGGATGTGCTTGATTATAGTGAGTTTAGCACAACTGCTGCGCCTCTTTATGGAATCGGAGCGGTTGGATAGGAAAAAAGTGACAGTAAGTGTGCCGGCGACTAGTGCGAACCTTGGACCGGGGTTTGATTCTTTAGGTTTAGCAGTTGATTTAAGAAATATAGTTGAGTTTCATCCGTCAAAATTCTTTAGTGTAAATATTAAAGGCGAGGGTGAAAACAATCCAAAGCTAAAAGGTAATAATCTATTTATCAGTATCTTCAATGAGCATTACAATAGATTAACTAAAAAAAGACAGAGTTTCAAGTTTAATTTTTACAACCAAATACCGATGTCAAGAGGACTTGGAAGCTCATCAGCCGTAATTGTAAGTGCAATAGCAAGCGCTCATGAAGCAGCAGGCATTAATGTCTCAAAAAGAAGAATACTTAACCATGCCCTAGTGTATGAATCTCATCCGGACAATATTACTCCCGCCGTCATGGGTGGTTTTAATGCCGCAACGGTAGAAAAAAACAAAGTATTTTCTCAAAAAAAACATCTTCCTGATTATATTAAAGCAGTTGTGGTAATACCAAATAAGCAGATGAGCACGACAAAGGCAAGGTTGCTTCTTCCTAAATCATACTCAAAAGAGAGTGCGGTTTACAATCTCTCTCATACCGCACTCAGTGTTGCCGCATTTTTCAATGAAGATTGGGAGATTTTAAAACTTGCTTCTCAAGACAGGTTCCATCAAAAAGCAAGAATGAAAACACTGCCTGAACTCTTTAATGTGCAAAAAGTGGCATACGAGAGCGGGGCTTTAATGAGCACTCTCTCAGGAAGCGGATCTACATTTTTTTCAATGGCATATGATGAAGATTCTGCCGCGATAGCCGGTAAACTTGCTCAAAAATTTCCTGAATTTGTTGTGAAGGTGTTAAATTTTGACAATGACGGGCTTATTGTAGAAAAGTAGGTTAATTTACATCTTCTTATTAAATCAAGGAACTTTTGGATATAATGGCAAAAAAATTTAACCAACCTCTTAGAATGTGCATATCTTGTAGGCAAAGAGATGCACAAAACAATCTTATCAGACTTCAGTGCTTAGATTCACAGTTTAGTCTTTTTAGAGGTACCGGCAGAAGTTTTTATATATGTAAAATTTGTCTTGAAGATAGTAAAAAAGTATTAAAAGCACTTATGCGACAATGCAAGAGTGGAGATAGAGACAAATTTTCGAACATACTAAAGGAGATCATCACTGATGACAGAAAAAGTTAGAGTACACGAAATTGCTAAAGAGTTAGGAATCGCTTCTAAAGATGTAGTTAAAAAAGCTTCAGAGATTGGTATTGAAATAAAATCGGCAAGCAGTTCGGTATCAATGCAAGAAGCTGAGAGCCTAATGAACTATATAATGAGCGGTGAACATGCAGAAGCACCAAAATCAGAAACAAAAGTAGAAGCTAAATCAATAAGTGATGCTCAAAAAGAAGAAAAATCTCCTAAAGAAGAAGTAAAAAAATCTGAAGTTAAAACTCCTGCAAAAAAAGGGGATACTCAAACTAAAGAGAGTAGCGTAATAGAAAAAAGCGAAGAAGAGATTGAACCAAAAGTAAAAATTCAAGATGAAAATGTTGAAAAAGATGATAATGCTTTATTAACTATTGCCGACCCTAAAAAAATGTTGATAAAAAAATCCGGACTTACAATTGTCAAGAAAAAACAACCAAAAATTGAAGAAAAAAATGAAGATGTTTATACTTCATCAACAAAACAATCAGCTGCGATATCTTCATACGGCAAGATAAGCGCTGAAGTTTTAGAAGAGCTGGCAAATAAGAAAAAAGCAAAACAGAGCGTATTCGGAGCTAAAAAACAAGAACAGGGTGTGAAAATTGATATTTTTGGAGGCTCTTTAAGTGAAGTTTCTATGGATATGGATGACCAAATTGTTCTTCTTGACTTAAACGCTACAGAGAGACGCGAAATTATTGCAGAAGAGCCTAGAAAGCCAAAAACTCCAAAACCTATTGGTAGAAATTCAAATAAAAAATCATCTTCTAAGGGTAGAAATGTTTCTCGTGATAAGAGAAAAAAATATATTAAAGATAAGCCGGAAGATTTAATAGTAACTCATGTAGAAATTCCTGAAGATATTCGCGTTTATGAGTTTGCAGAAAAAGTTAACCGCCCTATAACAGATGTTATAAAAGTTCTATTTAGCCTCGGTTTAATGATGACAAAAAATGACTTTTTAGGTCATGATGAAATTGAAATTTTATCTGAAGAGTT
Source organism: Sulfurimonas sp. RIFCSPLOWO2_12_36_12 (assembly GCA_001829675.1). GTDB lineage: Bacteria > Campylobacterota > Campylobacteria > Campylobacterales > Sulfurimonadaceae > Sulfurimonas. The sequence goes on from MIBZ01000067.1 coordinate 10,634, forward strand.
TGGCGTTGAAGTAACTATAATCGACCCTAAAGATGCCTTTAATTATGAAGAAGATTTAGCGCATGAGATAGATTCAGAAGCTACCGAGAGACCGCCTGTTATTACAATAATGGGACATGTCGACCACGGTAAAACATCACTTTTAGATGCAATTAGAAAAGCAAAAGTAACGGCTAGTGAAGCCGGCGGAATTACACAGCACATCGGTGCTTATACGATTGAGCAGCACGGCAAAGCTATTACATTTATAGATACTCCCGGTCACGCGGCATTCTCATCAATGCGCCAAAGAGGTACAGATGTTACCGATATCATTATTATTGTTGTAGCGGCTGATGATGGTGTTAAGCCTCAGACTGAAGAAGTTATAAAATTAGCAAAAGAGTCTAAGGTTCCGGTAATTGTTGCACTAAATAAAATGGATAAAGAGAGTGCCAATCCAGACATGGTAATGGGTCAGATGGCTGAGCGCGGACTAAATCCTATTGCTTGGGGCGGAGATATCGAGTTTATCCCGCTTTCTGCAAAAACCGGAATGGGAATTGACGAGTTACTTGAAAATATCCTTCTTACTGCAGAAGTTTTAGAACTCAAAGCAAATGAGAATGCAATGGCTAAGGCTGCCGTAGTTGAGTCTTCACTTGAAAAAGGTCGCGGTCCTGTTGCAACTGTAATTGTGCAAAACGGAACACTAAGAGTTGGTGACTATGTTGTTTGCGGTAGTTCATATGGTCGCGTTAAAGCTCTCATGGATGAAAATAAGCAGCAGATTAAAAGCTTGAAACCAAGTCATACGGCAGTGGTTGTCGGTCTAAACGAAGTTCCGTCTTCAGGTGAAATTATGATGGCTGTAAATAATGATAAAGAAGCTAGAGAGTATGCGCAAAAGCGTCATGAATACGATAGACATAAAGAGCTTTCACATAGCACTAAATCTACTTTAGAAGATATGACAAGCATGATTGCCGAGGGTAGATTAAAATCACTTAAAGTTGTCCTTAAAACAGATGTTCATGGTTCGTTAGAGGCAATTAGAAGTTCGTTAAATGAACTTAGAAATGATGAAGTTAAAATCAATATCATATCATCAGGTGTCGGCGGTATTACAGAAAATGATGTTGAACTGGTAAGTAACAGTGAAAACTGCGTACTGCTTGGATTTAATGTTCGTCCAACGGGAAGTGTTAAAGCACTTGCTAAGCAGAGAAATGTTGATATTAAAACATACTCGATTATCTATCAGTTGCTTGATGATATGACTGGAATGCTGACGGGTATGATGGCGCCTAAGTTCTCAGAGATTAATACAGGTCAAGCAGAGGTAAGAAATACATTTAAAGCACCTAAAGGCATGGTTGCAGGATGTGTTGTTGTTGATGGAAAACTTATTCGCGGCGGTCTTGTTCGTGTTATCCGTAACGGAGTTGTTGTGCATGAGGGTGAGCTTACTTCACTTAAACGATTCAAAGATGATGTTGAAGAGATTGGCAATGGCTATGAGTGTGGTGTTATGATTAAAGGTTATGACGATGTTATCGTTGGCGATGTAATTGAAACATTCAAAAAAGTTGAACAAAAAGTATCTCTGTGACCGAAGCTCAAATAAAAATCAAGAGAACCGAATCAATTTTACTTGAGTTGATTCCAGCGGCTCTTGGAAGTTTAAATGATCAAAGATTGCATAAACTGGATGTAATTGATGTTAAATGTTCACGCGGCAGAAGTGATGCTAAGATTTATCTTGACCCAGCTTCATTTAGCGAAGAAGAGAAGAGTGATTTTATTAGATTGCTAAAAAATGCCAGACCGATTGTAGAAACTTATTGTATGAAAAATCAAGGTTGGTTTCGTTCTCCAAAGTTTACATTTGAGTTTGATGAGCAGATGAAAAAAGCTCAAAGCATTGAAGAGTTGTTTAAAAAAATTGCTAAAGAGTAGGCGGATAGATTTATGAGTTTAGAAAAAGATATAGAGTCGTTTGTTAAATCGGTAGGGTTAGAACTTTATGATATCTCTGTTGTAAGAGAAGGCGAAGATACTATTTACAGAGTAAGCGTTATATCAAACGATAAAGAAAACGAAAGAAAAAGAAGTGTCAGTTTAGATGAATGTGTTAATCTAACTCACCTTATTTCACCTCTTTTGGATGTAACACCTCCTCTCTCAGGAGATTATAGACTTGAAGTCGGAAGTCCCGGCATAGAGAGAAAAGTAGGTACATTAAAACAGTTTGAAATGTCAGTCGGAGAAAAAGTTTCTTTTGTGTTAAAATCAAAAGAAAAAATCAAAGGAACAGTTCTTAGAGTTGAAGATTCTAAAATTATTGTTGATGCTGAGGGCGAAGAGATTATTGTTGATTTTCCTCAAATTGTAAAAGCTAAAACATATTTTGAATGGTAATAGATAGTAACTTCTATATGAAATTAGCCTTGGATGAGGCTTGGAAGTATCAGGGTTTAACTTACCCAAATCCGGCGGTTGGCTGTACGATTGTCGGAAGCAGCGGCGAAATTTTAGCGGTTGAAGCTCATAAGAGAGCCGGAGAGCCGCATGCTGAAATAGAAGCTTTAAAAACCGCCTACTTTAAGCTTACAAATGACAAAAATATCTTAGATATTAACTCATCATCAGAAATACACAAATACCTCTTAAACTATCACAATAACTGCTTCAAAAACAGTTCACTTTATACAACTTTAGAACCATGCTCACATATTGGAAAAACACCCTCTTGCGCAACTCTTATTGCCGATTTGGGCATAAAAAAAATATTTGTCGGCTCAAAAGATATCAACAAAGAGGCCTCCGGCGGCAATGAAATATTAAAAAAAGCAGATGTACAAGTGCAAACAGATGTTTTGCTAAATGAGTGTGAAGATCTTCTTAAGCCTTTTAACTCGTGGAGTGAAAAAAGATTTGTTTTTTTTAAATGGGCACAGAGATTAAACGGCACAATTGATAATGGAGTTATAAGTTCAAAAAAATCCAGAACTTTAGTTCATGCGATGAGAGATGTTTGCGATTTGCTTGTTATCGGCGGCAACACGGTTAGAACTGACAGACCGACATTGGATGCAAGATTGGTAAATGGAAGAGCACCGGATGTTTTAATACTCTCAAAAACTAAAGAGTTTGATAAGAGTATTGGGCTATTTGGTGTTAAAAATAGAAAAGTTATAATTTCAGACAATTTTTCTCTTTTTGAAAATTATAAAAATATTATGATTGAGGGAGGAGAAAATATGTTTGAACTTACTAAAGATTTTGTTAAATATTATCTATGTTTCATCTCACCTTCTATCGGCGGAGAGAAATCGTTTATCGGATTGGACTATAAATTTGATATTTTAAATATACAAAAAGATGAGCAAGATATAATTATGTGGATGAAGCAAGAGAATGACAGAGGAAGCAACTAGAATGGAAAAACAGGAAAAAATTGTATCAATGTTTGATGATATAGCACCAACATATGACACCGCAAATCGTGTTATGAGTATGGGCGTAGATAAGAGCTGGAGACGAAAAGCCTGTGATTTAGCTTATGAGTTTTATGCAAATGAGTCTATCGATAAGATTGTTGATGTTGCTTGCGGTACGGGTGACATGATGGATTTTTGGAAAAAAAGATCAATCTCTAACGGTATTGCCGTGGGTGAAATTGTCGGTGTTGACCCGTCAAAAGGGATGGTAGGCGTAGCAAGAGAAAAATATCCTAAATTTAACTATCATATATCAACGGCAACACAAATACCGCTTCAAGATTCCAGTGCGGACATACTCAGTATAACATACGGTATTAGAAATGTTGTAGAGAGAGAAGCAGCCTTAAGAGAGTTCAATAGGGTTTTAAAACAGGGCGGTCTTGTGGTAATACTAGAGTTTATGAAAAATGAAACGCCGTCACTGCTTGGAAAAATAAGAGATTTCTATATGAGTAATATTTTGCCTAAAATAGGCGGTTTTATCTCTAAAAACTTAGAGGCATATGAGTATTTGCCAAACTCTATAGAGGATTTTTCAACAGTAGAAAATATGAAAAAAGAGCTTGAAGCTGCTGCCTTTGAGATTGTTTATACCAAGAGTTTCTCAATGGATATCTCAACGCTTTTAATAGCAAGAAAAAGATAGATCCATAAAACCAAGCAGTGTCGCTTAGATGCCGTTTGGTTTATACAAAGAAAAATTTAGAGTAGCAAAATCAGATAATTTTTTTAAAGAGACTAAAGCTACTTTACAAACCGCAAAAGAGATCTCAGATAGATACTTATGTCAATATATACGAGACTCCAAAAAAATCAGAAGATGTTAATTTAACTATAAATATAGTTCTTTATGCCGACAAAGATGAAAGAGTGGTAAAATGCTTCCATATAAACTATTTAGGAATTTGGAAAAAAGCATGACCCAAATTTTAATTATGGCGAATTTACCGTAATTGACTATTTAAAAGGAATGTAATTATAAATGTATCAAATTGATTTAAAATTAAATTTACAAGTTCCATGGAAAAATGAAAATTTTGAGATGTCAGAAATCGGATATATCAATTATTTAGTTGGTGCAAATGGTACTGGTAAATCTCAGTTTTCTGAACAATTAAAAAATTTCTTTAATCCAAGAGGTTTAAAATGTAGAGTTCTTTCAGCTGATAGATTAAATGGAATGGGATTTAGTTCTAAGACTAATGTTGATGGGTATGCTGTAAGTCAATCAAATTTTCATGATGGATTTAGTAAGCAACTTTTTTCACATTATAAAAGTGGCGCAGAAAGTATGGATACGGGTGCTGATGCTTTTGTGATTTTGGAAGAAAAACTTGATTTAAAGATAAAAATTGAAGCGATATTGTCCCAAGTATTACATCGTGACATTCGACTTGAATGGGATAGTGGAAAACTTGTACCTATGACATACAATGTTAAACAAGCCGTAGAATATGAACTTAAAAAAGAATCTCATGGTATCAAAGAGTTACTTATTCTATTAACTCATATTTATGATGATTCTCACAAGGTTTTAATCATTGATGAACCAGAATTAAATCTTCATCCTCAATATCAAGCTTTCTTATTGGAACATATCAGAAAAGTGAGCGGTAATCCAAATGAAGGTAAAAAGATTATATACCTCATTTCCCATTCTCCTTTTATTTTAGATTTTCAAACTATTGATGATCTAAAATCAGTTATTTGTTTTCATAGTGATTTTAGAAAACCATCTTTTATAGAAAATTTAGATCCTGTAGATGAAGGAAAAATCAAACTAATCATTCCAAAACTAAATGTACACCATAAACAGCTCTTTTTTGCAAATACTCCGATTTTCGTTGAAGGAATATTTGATGCACAATTTATAAAAGCCATACAAGAGAAAAGAGGAGTTTCTTTAGAAGGAAGTGGCAGTACGGTGATTGATGTAGGTGGAAATGAACAGCTTTCATCTTATTATTTATTATCAAAATTATTTGGAAAACAATCACTTTTTATTTATGATTTGGATAGTATTTTTTTCTCTTCTCAATTAAGAGTGAATGCAGGAGAAAGTGATGAAATAAATGGGTTTTTAGCACAATTAGGCATGCTCCCAAGTTTTAAAAGTACATGGGGTGAAGTTACATCATTGATTGATTCGATAAAAAAAGAGATTAGAAGTAAAGATAGTGAATATAAAATTTTTATAGACAAAATAAATGAGGATAAAGACAAACCTAAAAAAGAAAGTTATGGACTACTAATTTATCTAAAATATTTTGCAGATGAAGCTGAAACTTTATTAGCCAATAAATTAGAGATAACTACATTATTAACAAAGTTAAAAAATATTATCAAGGCTTTTGAGGAAATAAATATATATATTTTAGAAGATGGAGCTATGGAAAATTATTTTCCTAGTTATGATGGCAATAAATTCAATATTGATGATAATAAAAAAAGAGAATGTTTAAATGCTGAAATAGATTGGATGAACAATGACTGCAAATCAAATGAAGAATTATCAACTAGATATGGCAAATTATATAGTATTATGGAAAAATTGCCATCTGGAAATAAGATAGATTATAAAAAAGTTATAGAAAGTAATTTAAAAGATTTAATACACAAAATACAAAAAGGAATATCAGAAAATAAAATTTTAAATGAATCAAATTTACCCTCATATTTAGGGAAGGAATGGGTTTCATATCAAAGAATTTTATCTGTAAGTAATGTAAAAATTGACAACCAAACTTTTATTATAAATTTAAAAGATTTATGGGGATTTGGCGAACAAACTATAAATATAGAAAAAAGTAAAAACTATTCAAATGAAAGTTTTTTAGTATGAAAGACTTTACTTTAAAAACTCTTCCATTTCAAAAAAATATCGAAGTCAAAAAAGTTCTAAAAAAAGCCATTTCAGCAAATAGGGCTTTGGCAAACTTAAACGGTGTGGCTCGTATCATCCCAAATAGTGCGATTCTTATCAACTCTTTGGTGCTTCAAGAGGCAAAAGATAGTTCGGCTATAGAAAACATCATCACTACTCACGATGAGCTTTATCGTGCTAGTCTTGATATTGAGAGCGTGACAAACGAAGCAAAAGAGGTACAAAACTACAAAGAGGCACTTTTGAGGGGTTTTGCACTTGTCAAAGAGAACAAACTACTGCTAAAAAAACATATTGTAGAGATTCAGGGTGTTTTAGAGCAAAATAATGCAGGAGTGCGTCGTCAGAGCGGAACCGTTCTAAAAAATGCACAAACCGACGAAGTGATTTACACTCCGCCGCAAGATTTTGAAACCATCCAAGAGCTTCTCACAAATCTTGAAAATTATATCAATGAACCAAACGATATCGACCCGCTCATTAATATGGCGGTAATCCACTATCAGTTTGAGTCTATCCATCCATTTTATGACGGCAACGGGCGAACGGGAAGGATTATCAATATTTTGTATTTGATACTTAATGATTTGCTTGATATTCCCGTGCTCTATCTAAGCCGTTACATTATTACGCATAAAGTCGACTACTACAGACTTCTCCAAGAAGTGCGGACAGAAGACAAATGGGAAGAGTGGATTTTATATATGCTTGAAGCGGTGGAGCAAACTTCACTTGAAACGATAGAACTTATAAATAGTATTAATTTTTTAATGATAAAAACTCAAGATAAAATCTTGCAAGAGTTACCAAAAATTTATAGTAAAGATTTAGTTGAGATACTTTTTATGCACCCATATACAAAGATAGAATTTTTGATAGATAAATTAAATCTTCATAGAGATACAGCTTCTAAATATTTAAAGGAACTCGAAACCATAGGAATTTTGAAACCTATAAAAATTGGAAGAAGTAAATACTTTATAAATTTGGAGCTTTTTGATATGCTGAAAAAAGGTATTTGATTCAATATAATAAAATGATATGCCGAAAAAATCAAAAAATTTCTGTATATTTTAAGAATGTACCGAAAAAATGATGAAATTTACACATAGCTAAGATGCTATGTTAAAAAAACAGATAAATTTACGCAAAGAAAAAAGGAAACTAAACTTGAAATCAAAAACAGACCAAAAGGAGATTCTTTGCATACATTAAGCGTCTCATCACTAAATGAGCAGATAAAAAGCCTGCTTGAGAGTACATTTGAGAGGGTGCTGGTTGAGGGGGAACTCTCTCGTATAACTTTTCACAACAGCGGGCACATATATTTTACTCTCAAAGACGAATCCTCTACAATCAAAGCCGTTATTTTTAAGGCAAATGCCGTAAAACTTAAGTTTAAGCTTCAAGAGGGACTGAAGGTAGTTCTGGATGGAGCGATTACACTCTACAAACCTCGCGGCGAGTATCAGATAAACTGTTTTAGTATTCAGCCATCGGGGCACGGCGCTTTGGCTCTGGCGTTCGAGCAGTTAAAAAACAAGCTCTCAATGCAGGGATATTTTGATACATCAAGAAAAAAACAGCTTCCAAAATTTCCTAAAAAAATTGCACTTATCACCTCCGCAACCGGTGCCGCACTTCAAGATATGCTCCGCGTAGCAAACAAAAGATATAAGCTTCTGGAGATTGATGTTTACGATGTTTTAGTTCAAGGAGAGAGAGCGGCTTTTTCAATAGCAAATGCAATTGCCTTTAGTGATACCAGAGATTATGATATTATAGTTGTAGGTCGTGGCGGAGGAAGTATTGAGGATTTGTGGGCTTTTAACGAAGAGATAGTTGCCGATGCAATCTTTAGGGCAAAAACTCCTATTGTTTCTGCCGTTGGTCATGAGATAGATTGGGTTATAAGTGATTTTGTAGCAGATTTAAGGGCACCGACTCCAAGCGCTGCCATGGAGATGATATTGCCGGACACCAACGAGCTTTATCAATATATTGACTCTCTTGTTTCTCAATACAATCAAAAAATATTACAAAAAATATACAACTCCAAACAAGAGCTCAGCCATTTGATGAGCTTATACTCTCAGCACTCAATTGAGAAAAAAATAAGTCATAAAATAGATGAAATTAAACAGTTTCGTGACTCATTTAACCAGACTGTCTCATTTAAAATGCAAAGCTTCTCTAAAGAAGTTGACTCCATAAAAATTAGATTTCCGCATGTAATAGAGAGCAGGATAAATATTGCTCAAAATCAAGTGTTAACTCTGCAAAAAATGCTAGAATCCAATCATCCAAAACTAAAGACAAAAAAAGGTTTTGCGCAGATTTCCAAAGATTCTAAAGTTATCGACATAGCATCGCTAGAAGCGGATGATATTTTTGATTTAATGAGTGACAGGGTTATCATAAGCGCGAAAGTGCTTAATAAAATAGATATATAGGAGTTTATATGAATTATCCAAAGTTTTTTGACACTGTTGAGAGTATCAAAGTTGTAGATCCTCTTTCAAATGTTTTAGGTGCCTTTGAAGGCGGCGTGTATGAGTTTAACTACTTAGAGATAGTTAAAGCGGCAGGACATAGCTGTCCTACGGTAGCAGGTGCTTATATTACAACTCTGGTTGGATTAAAAGCTCTATATCCAAACTCTCCTGCAATCAGAGGAGAGATAAAAGTTGAGTTTAAAGAGTCTTTAGAAGATGGTGTTGCGGGTGTTATTAGCAATGTTATCTCCCAAATTACCGGAGCAACAGACAAGAGCGGCTTTAAAGGGTTGGGCGGAAAATTTGCAAGACACTCTTTGATGAAGTTTGATGCAAAAATAAGCTCTTCAGTTAAGTTTACAAGAGTGGACAATGGCAAAAGTGTAGATGTTTATTATGACCCATCATTAGTTGGAGGAAGCCCAAAGATGCAACCTTTAATGCAAAAAATGATGGGCGGCATGGCAAATCCGCAAGAGATGAGAGAGTTTGGTGAGCTTTGGCAAGATAGAGTAAAAAGAATTTTTGAAAATATGCCAACCGTTGTTAAGGTTATTATTTAGTAGATGTAATTTTTTTGTAATCAATTGATTATACACTTCTTCGTAAAAATACGAAGGAGTGGCGATGGTTTATTTTGAGAATGCAAAAGTAGAAGACAATATTTATGATTTGGTATTTGGCGCAGGTAAAATCGCTAAAATATTTGATAACAGCCACTATAAAATCATGGTAGATTTTAAAAATGGTTACGAAGTTCCTTATACGGAAGATGGAATTTCAGGTTGGGGAAATTTTAGCAAACAGACACTTTTTTATAAAAACGAGATAGATTTAACCGATGTTGATTTCTCTCCGGTTTCAAAAGTGCTTTCAGTTAAGAAAATTATAAAATTAAGAGAAAAAGATAGACTTCAGGTTAGATTTCCTTCCGGCGTTTGGAAGAATGTAAAAAAAGCAGAACCCTCTTATGTAGAAGATTTGCTTGAGAGAGAAAAATATTATATGTTTAGAAAAAAACCTGAAAAAAAATAGTAATATCTACTTCATTACCAAATCTGGAAAATATGTGTAAAGCATAACAGCCGTTTGTGCAGAGAGCTTTTTCATAAGTCTGTCAATTTTATCATCTTCATTCCATACGGGTTTAACAACTCCGCTAAGTTGAGCCAATCTATTTTTGGCATCATAGCCGACACCTATGCTATCTACCAATCCTACATCTTTTGCTTGATGAGCCGTAAATATGTGAGCATTGGCATAATCATCTCTTTTATTTATATCTAATCCTCTAGCGTTTGCAACATCCGTTGTAAATAAATCATATGTTCCATTTATAACTTTATTTAACTCATCTATTTCATACTTTGTCCACTCTCTATCAGGTGCTCCAACTTTTTTATATTTTCCGGCTTGAACGCTTTGAGATTTGATACCGATTTTGCTCATAAGCTCGCTTACATCAGCCCCTTGCATGATTACTCCGATGCTTCCGACCATAGACCCTGGGTTTGCAACTATCTCATTTGCCCAAATGCTTGCGTAGTAACTTCCGCTGGCAATGGTACCGCTTGCATACGCAATTACAGGTTTTTTCTCTCTGGCTCTTTTTATGGCATATGCCACTTCGATAGACGGCGCAACGGCTCCGCCCGGAGAATCAACATTTAGCAATATTCCTCTGACATGTTCATTTGAAGATGCTTCATCTATCTGCTTGACAACATCTGAAACATCCATAATCGGACCCGTGAGATAGATCTCTTCAAGGTTGTTTGGTTTCAAATCCTCATTGCTGGTGGGTGCAAATATCAGAAAAACAATGAGCAAGAAAATCATCGCCTTGAAATGTTCTTGAATAAACTTCATGACCGCTAAAATTGGAGAGAATATATTTTTTATAAACTGCATTTTCTTAATGTCCCATTAATATAAATTTTTGAGATATTATATCGATGAAGTATTAAATGAATGGCTAACTCATCGTTTGGCTCTCTGTCCAAATCAAGAACAAGCATATCTGCATTTTTACCCTCAGCTATTTCGCCGCAGTTTAATCCAAGGGCATCAGCGGCATTTATAGTAACGCTCTTTATCAGTTTTTTTGCCAAATCCAGCAGAGGCATATTTGAGTGCATAAACAGAGCAATTTTCATCTCCTCAAAGAGGTTAAGTTCATAGTTTGAACTAAGTCCGTCAGTCGCGCACACCCATCTTATATTATGCTCATCCAGTTTTGCCAAATCAAGTGCGCCGTTGCCTAAAAGTCTGTTTGAAATCGGGCAGTGGATTACCGTATGTTTGTTTTGTGATAAAGTTTTAAGCTCGCTCTCGTTTGCTTTGACAACATGGGTAAGAAGTGTTTTTTGTCCGTTAAAGTGCTCTAAAAATTCGCTTGAATCACTAACGGCACTGTTTTGTTTTAACAGATTCTCGAAAAAATCTCTAAAGTCGCCGCTGTTTTTATCAAGCCAATCCCGCTCGGCATTGCTTTCCATAAAATGAGCGGTCAGTTTAAGATTTTCATTTTTAACTTTTTGGAGTGCTTTTTTGATTAAAATCGGGTGCACGGAGTAGGGCGAGTGAATAGCAACGGCGGGATAAAATCCCTCTCTTTTTACACCCTTTGACGCATCAACCCTTGCCAAAAAATCGCCAAAAAGCGCATCCGCCATAGTTGCTTGCGAGCCTATAAGCTCATTGAAAAAAACAACATTTTGGGGTGCATTTGCACAAACTTCCAAATCCATACCATGTGAGCTAATTGCGCCAAATGTAGTAATTCCGCTCTCCAGCATAGCGTCTATTGCTTTTGCCATACACCCATCATCACAACCGTTTATAAGCTCCTCACGGTTTTCTATAACACTGTAGAGCCAAGAGATAAAATCACCGTAGGAAAGCTCGGTTTTATTTGCGCTAAACTCAATATGCACATGCGCATTTATGAGTCCGGGCATAAGAAGTGAATTTTTTCCCAATTTTGTTATCTTAGCATCCGGAAACTCTTTTGTCAGCTCTTCAAGCGGAGCAATTTTTCGTATTGTTTTATCAAAGGCTACCGACATATTTGAGAGCAGAGTATCTGGCGTTAAAATATAATCCGGAGTTATTATTTGCATATTTTATCTTTTTCGAAAATTTAAAATAGATTATGCTTAATTTAGATAAAATAGCTCCTTAAAAAAAGTAATTATTAAATAAAAAGGTAGAAGATGAAGATAGTAGTAATTCAAGGACCAAATTTAAATATGTTGGGCGTAAGAGAACAGCAGATTTACGGTTTAATGAAATTAGAGCAGATACATGCTCAAATGAAAGATTTTGCAACTCAAAGCGGTATGGAGATAGAATTTTTTCAAAGCAATTTAGAGGGCGAACTTGTAGACAAGATTCAAGAGTGTTACGGTGATGCAAGCGGTATTATCATCAATGCGGCGGCATACACTCACACCTCAATTGCTATTCGTGATGCTATCTCCGCTGTAAATCTTCCTACTATTGAAGTCCACATCAGCAATATTTATCGTCGCGAAGAGTTTAGAAAACAAAATATGATTGCACCGGTTTGTTCGTCATCTGTTGTTGGATTTGGTCCGTTTGGGTACCATTTGGCAATGGTTGGAATGTTACAAATAATGAATGAGATAAAAGCAGTTCAAGAGATGCAAAAACAGGCGCCTCAAGCTTAGCAAATATGTATATCAAGCGTAAAATAAGTGATGGTTTAACTACTTTAAAAAATTTGCGTTACGCTAAAACAAACCGCCGAAAAAGTTTCCACCGATACAGGGTTACAGTCGGTGTAGGCGGAAACCTCGGTGATGTGAAAAGAAGATTTGAGCATCTTGGGGTCTACTTTAAAAAAGACAAAAGAGTTGAGTTGTTGCAAACATCATTGATTTTGAAAAATCCTCCCTTTGGTTTTGCCGATCAGGATGATTTTTTTAATTCAATTATTGTATTAAAGACAAGTATGCAACCAGTGGTTTTTCTGAATTATTTGATGAGAGTAGAGAAAAAATTTGCCCGCAAAAGAAGTTTTGCGAATGCTCCAAGGACACTAGATTTGGATATTATTTTTTTTGATGACAGAATTGTTAAAACATCTAAACTTCAAATCCCGCATGCAGAGTGGTCAAAGAGAGAAAGTGTGCTAATACCATTGATGGATATATACAAATGAAGATATTAACTTTTACCGGAAGAACGCCATCAGAAGCTCTAAAAAAAGCAAAAATGGATGTCAACTATAATCAAATGCTTCATATTGACACTAAAGAGATTCAAAAAAAATCATTAGGCAGAGAGCCTATTTATGAAATAATAATGGGTATAGAAACTGACTCTACGCATGAAACTTATCAAAAAACAAATACTATACCAAAAGACGGCAGACCGCTTACTCAAATGAGTGCCGATGTTTTATACGACATCTCATATGCAGCAAAACAGATATCAAAAATCGCTGATGTGAGAGACCCTATTTATGGGCATCAAGAGCAGATAGCGCAGAATACTTTTGAACCAAAAGAGCTAAAAGAGATAAAATCAGAAATAGCGAAGCTTGGCGATAAAGTTAAAATAATTCAAAATATGTTTTGGGATGAGAAAGCGCCAGATTTAGAGAGCCACATCCCGTCTGAGTTTGCAGAGATATACAGACTTGCTTCTCAAAGCGGAATGAACAGAGAGCATCTTGACGCTATTATGAGAATGACGCTGGAACATATGCCTTTTAAAATGAGAGAAAATTCAGCGACTGTTAAAAGATATTTTCAAACAATTCTTAGAAAAATGGTGCCTGTTAGAATTGAGGCTACTCCATCCATAGGAAATAAGAAAGTTATCATGCTGGTTGGTCCGACAGGCGTTGGCAAAACAACATCAGTGGCGAAGTTGGCGGCAAGATACTCGTACTTGATGCAGAAAAAATATAAAGTAGGACTGATTGTGCTAGATACCTACCGCATAGGTGCCGTTGAGCAGTTGATGCAGTACGCAAGAATGATGAAGCTAGGCATTGAAACAGTTGTTGACCCTTTGGATTTTGGAAGTGCGCTTGAGTCACTGAAATATTGTGATTATATTTTGATTGACACGATGGGCTCAAGTCCATATGATAGAAATAAAATTGAAAAAATATATGAGTGTTTAGATGGAAATGATGCCAAATATAATATTGATGTTGTTCTGGTAATGCCGAGCTCTATAAAATATGAGGATTTAAAAGCTACATATGAAAATTTTTCATCTCTTAATGTTGATACTCTTATGTTTACAAAACTGGATGAGACAAGAGGTTTTGGAAATATATTTTCACTTGCATACGAGACAAAAAAACCTATTAGTTATTTTTCTGTCGGGCAAGAGGTTCCTGAGGATTTGGTTTGTGCAAGCAGTGATTTTTTGGTAGAGTGCTTGCTAAATGGCTTCAATAGGAGCAAAGCATGATTGGGCATCAAGCAAAAAAGCTCGAAGAGTTAGTTTCGTCAAACTCTCAAAAAAAATCTAAAAAAACCCGTTTTATTGCAATTACAAGCGGTAAGGGCGGAGTTGGAAAAAGTACAATAAGCTCTAATTTAGCTTATGTTCTTTCTCAAAGCGGACTCAATGTCGGCATATTTGACGCTGATATCGGTCTTGCAAATTTAGATGTTATGTTCAATGTTAAGATTAAAAAAAATATTTTACATGTACTAAAAGGTGAGGCTACCGTAGCAGATATTTTAATCCCTATTACAAGAAATCTCATACTTATCCCAGGTGAGAGCGGTGATGAGATACTAAAATATTCCGACAAAGCTCTTTTTGAGAGATTTATGAACGAGGCCGAAGTTTTAGATAAATTAGACATTATGATTATAGACACAGGTGCCGGAATCGGAGAGCATATACAGATGTTTTTAGATGCTGCCGATGATGTTATCGTTGTAACAGTTCCAGACCCCGCAGCAATAACGGATGCTTATGCAACAATAAAAACTATTGCTGTTTTAAGAAGTGATATAAGTTTAATTATGAATCAGGTAAAGAATGAAAGAGAAGCAATCGCTGTATATGAGAAGATAAAAAAAGTTGCTTTGGCAAATATTGGAAATAAATTGGATTTAAAATTAATTGGAAAAATTAATAGCGATGTGAAAGTTTCATCTTCGGTAAAACAAAGAGCACTTTTTAGCGTTGCATATCCTGATTCAAGTGTACATAAAGATATAATTGCCATTGCAAATACAATTAGCAAAAATTTGGAACGAAATGTGCTAGTTTTACCAAGTGAAAGTGGGTTATCAGGGCTTTTTAGGCGTTTGGTAAAACATTTCTAAATCAAATCTAAGGCTATCGTGGATGCTTGGCGAGAATTTTGTATATTTTTTTACTGTTCAAGGCTTCTTTGTCGGGATAGTTTTTGGTATATTAAAATCATTTGACGCAGAGGGTTTGCTTGTATATACATTTTTTATAACTGCATTTTTTTATCTATTTTCACATGTGATTGTTGCTTTTTATTATAAAACCACAATCTCAAAAAACCATTTTTTTCCAAAAGATTTACATGAAAAAAAGCTTGATTTTTATGTAATTGAGATAAACAAGAGGGAAAAACTTATTGATTCTGCAATTAAAATTACGGATGCCGCGGTTAAAACAAATGCTCGAGATTTGAAGGGTAATTTATGATTGCTGCATACACGCAAGATTTAAAACATAAAAAAGATGAACTAGCTATCCAATATTTGCCGGCTGTTAAGGCTATGGCATTTAGATTAAAAGAGAGACTTCCGAGTTCTGTTGACTATATGGATCTCTCTGCCATCGGAACGGAAGAGCTGATAAAACTTGCAAGAAAATATGACGAAAAGTTAAATGACTCTTTTTGGGGATATGCTAAAAAAAGAGTTTATGGGGCTATGCTTGATTATTTAAGAAGCCTGGATATACTTAGCCGTTCTAGCAGAAAACTTATAAAAGCGATAGATTATGCTGTTGAAGATTACAGAGCTATCCATGATGAAGAGCCTAGCGATGAGCAGTTGGCAGCTATTTTAAACGAGAGTGTAGAAAAAATTCATGAGGCGAGAATCGCTTCATCTATTTATACGGTTATGCCTCTTCAGGATCAGTTGCAAGCCGGAGATGAAGGTCTAGCACTTGCAAATATAGAAAAAGATGAATTAATTAATGTCATAAAAACAGTACTTGGCCAATATAGCGAGAGAGAGCAGTTGATAATACAATTTTACTACTTTGAAGAGCTTTCTCTTAAAGAGATTAGTGATGTTTTAAATATTACTGAATCAAGAATTTCACAAATTCATAAATCGGTAATACATAAAATTAGAGAGAGTGTAGGAGCTTAATATGGCAGATATACTTTCACAGGAAGAGATAGACGCGCTTTTAGATGTTGTTGATGATGAAGGTGATGATGGGTTTGATGAGGGTGATGATTCTCCCATTTCTCAAAGACAAGTAACACTTTATGATTTTAAAAGACCAAACAGGGTTTCAAAAGAGCAACTTCGTGCATTTCGCGGTATTCACGATAAAATGGCAAGGTCTTTAGCCTCTCAAATATCCTCAATTATGCGCTCAATCGTTGAAATTCAACTTCACTCAGTTGATCAGATGACATATGGCGAATTTTTAATGTCACTTCCAAATCCAACAAGTTTCAATGTTTTTTCCATGAAGCCGTTAGAGGGAAGCGGTGTTATAGAGATTAACCCGTCAATTGCTTTTCCAATGCTAGATCGCCTCTTAGGCGGAAAAGGCGAACCGTTTGATGCAAGCCGTGAATTTTCAGACATTGAACTTAGTCTTTTTGAGACTATTTTAAGAGTTATGATGAGCACTTTAAAAGAGGCTTGGGGACCGGTTATGGATATTTTTCCTAATATTGAGTCAAAAGAGTCAAGTCCGAATGTTGTGCAAATTGTTGCTCAAAATGAGATTGTCGTAATGGTTGTAATGGAGATTATTATTGGGCAGAGTTCAGGAATGATGAATATATGTTATCCTGTTATTGCTCTTGAACCTGTGTTGCCAAAACTTGCAAGCAGAGATTTGATGCTCAATGAGACAAGTACAAAAAAAAGCAGAAATACAGAGCTGCATGTACTTCTTGGCGGTGCGAAAGTTGGAGTTGAGGCCATGCTTGGCAATGCAGAACTTACACTGAGAGATGTTTTGGAGTTGCAAAGCGGCGATATTGTCAGACTTACAAGCCCTGCAGATGATATAGTAACTGTTTGTGTTGATGGCAAGGATAGATTTCGCGGTAAAATTGGACTAAGAAGATTTAGAAAATCAATACAAATCACCGAAGTAATCGACACAGAAAAAGACGCCGTAAAAAGAGCGTTAGAGAACCTTGAATTTATAAGACGCGAAAAAATATCCGGCGTAAAAGAGATTATGCTTGGTGATGAAAATGAAATAGATGAGGATTAGACAATGAACAATTTTATGAAGCTTTTTGAGAATGAAACCGTAGGTACAATAGAGGCACTAATAGGTCAAGCTCCATCTTTAAGTTTAAAAGAGGAGCAAGAGTTAAGTATAATTTCAAATATAGTTCCTCCTATTGTATTGCTTCATGTTGTAGTAAGCGGTGATGTGAATGCTTCAGCAATGATTGCGCTTACACCAAATCTTGTTGCTTCTCTCTCAGATATGATGATGGGTGAAGAGGAGAGTCACAGAGAAGATGTTACAGATGATGATTTAGACGCTGTAAAAGAGATAACATCAAATATTTTTGGAGCAATTTCAAATAGCCTCGGTGCTCAAAAAGAGCTGCCTTCACTCTCTTTTAGTATAAAAAATGTCGAATATATTGATGAAAACAAAGAAGTTTCTTTAGAGAACTACTACAAGATGTTTGTTTATCATTTTAAAATCGGAGATGTAAAATCTCTTTTTATGTTTATAATGGATGAAAATTTACATAATGCTCTATTTAAAACTGCCGCACTCTCCACCGAAGAAAAAAAATATGAATCATATAAATTTCAAGATGGTTCGCAGAATATTTCTCTTAACAGTGACGAGATGACCAATATATCTCTGATTATGGATGTCAAACTTCCTGTAAAAGTTAGAATAGGAAAGAAAAAAATGCTCTTAAAAGATGTTTTAAACATGGATATCGGCTCTGTTATAGAGCTCAACCAATTGGCGAACGATCCGCTGGATATATTGGTAGATGACCATGTTATAGCAGAGGGAGAAGTTGTTATTGTTGATGGTAACTTCGGTGTGCAGATAACTACTATCGGTACAAAAAGAGAGAGATTAAATCAGCTAAAATCATAGCGAGGATTGCCATAAATGCGAAAACATCAAGATGATTTAGCAAAAAAATATGTAAAAGAGATAAAATCTGCAGATGTGTGGAGTGTTTTTAGGATACTTGCCGACTTTGTAAAAGGTTTTGATGATCTTGGAGAGCTTGGACCGACAGTCACAATGTTTGGAAGTGCAAAAGCAAAAAGCAGTGGCAAATATTATAAAAAAGCCGAAGAGCTCTCTTCTATGTTGGCAAATAGAGGGTTCAATGTCATGACAGGCGGCGGACCAGGGGTTATGGAAGCCGCAAACAAAGGGGCATTTAAATATAAAAACATAGAATCAATAGGACTTAATGTAGACCTTCCCTTTGAACAAACCCCAAATAAATACACTACTATAGATTTGAGTTTCGACTATTTTTTTTCAAGAAAAGTTATGTTGGTTAAATACTCAATTGCGTATGTAATTTTTCCAGGCGGTTATGGGACATTAGATGAACTGTTTGAAGCTTTAACTCTTATACAAACAAAAAAAATAACCGGTGTTAAAATTTTTGTATTTGGAGTGGCGTTTTACAAGCCGCTCATGAAATTTATAGAAAAAAAGTTATATAAAAACGGCATGATAAATCTGAATGATCTTCATATTATTACGCTTACGGATGATTTGGAACAAATATTAAGCGGAATTGAAGCGTCCGTTTTAAACCAAATAGATATTCTTAAAAAGTCTGGACTAGAAGATACCAAATACTATAAATCACTTGCTGAGTTTTTTATAGAAGAAAAAACAGAGAACAAAGAGATAAACAGTGAAAATGAAAAATAAAAAAGTTTTAGTCGGAATGAGCGGCGGAGTGGACTCAACAATATCTGCATTACTTTTAAAAGAAGAAGGTTATGAGGTAGAGGGACTGTATATGAAACTTCACTCTAAGCCTGGATACCATGAAATCCACCAAGCAAGAGCCCAAAGAGCCGCTGACTTTGTCGGCGTAAAACTGCATGTAATAGACTTGCAAGAGATATTTAATGAAAAAGTTTTTCAGCCGTTTATAGATACATATGCCGAGGGCAAAACACCAAATCCATGTGCGTTATGTAACAGAAGTTTAAAGTTTGGAGAAATGGTTAAATTTGCAGATAAAATCGGTGCAGATTTTATAGCAACCGGACACTATATAAAAACAGACGGAAAATATTTTTATGAAGCTGATGATGAGACAAAAGACCAGAGCTATTTTCTCTTTTATGTCAATAAAGAGATATTGCCGAGACTTCTGTTTCCATTGGGAGATAGAAAAAAAAGCGATATTAAAGAGTTGGCAGCATCAATTAAAGGATTGGAATCATTTGCCTCACAAGGCGAATCCTCAGAGATATGTTTTGTGGAAACAACATATACAGACCTGCTTAAAGATTTCGTAGAAGTAGATAAAAAAGGCGAAGTTTTAGACAAAGATGGAAATGTCGTTGGCGAGCACAAGGGATATATGCACTATACTATTGGAAAAAGAAAAGGCTTTAGTGTAAATGGTGCGCATGAGCCACACTATGTAATCAGTATTGATGCTGATAAAAATCAAATCACAGTCGGTAAAAAAGAGGATTTGGCATGCAACAGTGTAATTTTAAATGATTTAAATTTGTATACTAATGAAATAGAGTTTGATACTACTGTAAAATTAAGATATAGAACTCAAGCAGTGCCATGTCATGTTGTTGTAAAAGAGAATAGAGCATATGTTACTTTAAAAGAGAGTGTTTTTGGTGTTGCTACCGGACAGGCTGCTGTTTTTTATGATGGCAATAAGCTAATCGGCGGTGGTTGGATAGAAGAAAATTAATCTTAAATTTTATCAAAAAAACATCTTCCAGAAATTCTTTCAAAACTCCTTCGGCAATTAAGAAATAAATAAGCGTAACTTGCCTATAATTCCCCTCCACAAACAGAGCGACCTAAAGTTTAGGTTTAAAAAGTCGAAGTTTGAGATCATTGAAAACTAAGCAAGTAGAT
>MIBZ01000068.1 GCA_001829675.1 Sulfurimonas sp. RIFCSPLOWO2_12_36_12
CTTAACAATCCGCAATCACTAAGAGAACTTGAGGAGCTGACTGGAAGAGCAAAGTCAAATCTATCAAGAACACTAAAAACTCTTCAAAGATATGGGATTGTAGATTTAAACAAAGTAAAAAACAACATAGTTCCCGAAGTAAAAGCGACTGATTTTAAAGTAGAGTTTGGTTTGCAGAGTGTGGCGTAGTTTTTTTGTACCATTGTTATTTCAAAAAATTACACCCCAGTGAATGAATCTCCACTTTTTCTCGTTCCATCCTCTCCCGAGGTGGAATGAAGACTGATGGTACACACTCCCAAGTAGAACATGGGAGCGAAAAAAAAAGTAGAGAGGTTTGGAATGGCACAGACCGATGAGAGTTGTTTTTTAAACAAACTTGGATAAAATAGTTCATAGTAAAATTGAAAAGGAGTTGTCGATGATATCTTTGGATTATGTAAAGTCGCATATGAGAGAGTTAAAGCCGTATTTAGATAGAAATTATAGTGTTTCTGATATTTATATTTTCGGCTCCTTTGCAAGAGGTGAACAAACCGATGAAAGCGACATAGATGTTCTTGTTGATTTTCGTAAAACCCCTGATTTGCTTACTTTTATTGAGATAGAAGAGTTTATTGGCAAAAATTTGCATCATAAAATAGACTTAGTTCCAAAAAGAAAATTAAAAGCGCAGCTAAAAGAACAGATTATGGAAGAAGCCATAGCAATATGAAAAGAAACTATTTGTTATTTTTGGAAGACATTAGCAAGAGAATAGAAAAAATCGCCTCATTTATTGACGGTATGACTTATGATGATTTTGTAAAAGATGACAAAACAGTTAGTGCTTGTATAAGGGAGATAGAAGTTATAGGCGAAGCTACAAAACAGATACCAAAAGAGATTACCGACAAATTTGAAGAGCTTCCATGGTCATTGATGGCTAAAATGAGAGATAAGCTTATTCATTGGTATTTTGAAGTGGATGAAGAGATAATCTGGAATGTAGCGGTAGATAAACTTCCGCCTATAAAAAAGCAAATAGATAAAATAATAGCGCAAAGCGAAAAATAATATCAACACAAATCATACCCCGATAAATAGAATGAATCTCAACTTTTTCTAGTTCCATCCTCTACTGAGGTGGAATGGCACTTTCCTTATTCCACCTTGCACCCCTATCTATTTTTTTGTACTAATGTTATTTGAATTGGCTTTGTTTCGCTATTATTCATCTTTAAAATTTAATAAACCGGAGTTTGCATGGTAGAGTCGTTTTTAGCTTTTGGTCTGTTTTTTATAACAGCCGTTGCTTTGGTGGGTGTGTTTTTATACCTTTACGCCATAGTTACCCCGTATGATGACTATAAACTCATTTTTCATGAGAACAATACGGCTGCATCTTTAACATTTAGCGGTGCGATTATAGGCTTTTCAATTCCGCTTTATAGTGCATTGGTGAGTTCAGTTTCCTATGGAGATTTTTTAATCTGGGGAAGCGTTGCTATGTTCATCCAGCTATTTTTCGCTTTAGTATTTACAAGAATCCCCAACAAGTTTTCTCTCCAAGAGCAGATAAGCGAGGGTGTTGTCCCTGTTGGAATACTCATGGCATTCTTATCTATCTCCATCGGACTTTTAAACGCAGGTTCTATGAGCTATTAAAAATTGTAGATAGGATACAAGATGTTAGAAGTTTTTTTACTCGCTTTTGCACTCAGCATGGATGCTTTTGCTGTCTCAATCGGACTTGGTGTTAAAAACAGAGAGTTTAGTAAAATCTTAGCTCTAAAAGTTGCTCTCTTATTTGGTTTTTTTCAAGGTTTGATGCCGCTTTTTGGCTATCTTGCCAGTCTTGGTCTTGGAAGCATTATCGAGTCCATTGATCACTGGGTAGCATTTATTTTGCTAAGTGCAATCGGCGGTAAAATGCTTTATGACAGCTTTGGCGAAAACACTGAAGAGGAGATTGCAAACATCACAAACAAGGTGCTTCTCCTGCTTGCTATTGCCACAAGTATTGATGCTATGGCAGCAGGTTTTACGCTAAACCTACTTGCCTTAAACCCGTTTGTCTCTATGATTGTTATTGGTCTTGTGACTTATATATTTAGTTATATTGGAGTTTTTGTAGGTTCAAGAGGCGGCGGATATATTGAGAGCAAGGCGGAAAAGCTCGGCGGCATCGTTCTTATAGGCATTGGTTTAAAAATTCTAGCAGAACACACTTTATAGTAATCTATAGTTCTTAAGAAATAGCTCCATTGAGGAGCTATTTTTACTTTTTAAACTTTTCGGCAGCGTCTTTCACGGCGATGCTTAGAGCATTCCATGCGCTCTCTACATCATCTTTAAAATGCTCCCATTTTTCCTCACCGGCTTCATCAAGCTCTTTTAGTTTTGCTTTGGTAGCGTCATACATACGCTCAAGCTCATCAACATGCTCAACATACTTAATATGAACATCAGCCGCGTAAATCTTACTCTTTGCTTTATACTCCGCTACTTTAGCTTGAGCCAATTCTAACTCTGCTTCGATTTTTTGCTTATATGCCTCTTTTTTACTCACAACGAACTCCTTAAGATTAAATTTAATACCTACCTAGACCTCTTATTCTATTCCTATTTTCCTTAATATAAAAGAAGAGCGTTCAATGGCATAAAATATTATTTTAGATAAAATAATAAAATGAACTCACTTAGCATATTCGGCACAAGCAGCGATGCCGGCAAATCGACTCTTAGTTTTGCCATAACTTATCTTCTACATCATCGTGGTATCAGCGTTGCACCGTTTAAAGCGCAAAATGTATCTAACAACTCGCAAGTAACGGATGATGGCGGAGAAATTGCCATTCCTCAACACTTTGCGGCAGAAGCGATAGGACTAAAAACAACTCCGAGCATGAACCCTATTTTGCTAAAGTCCGGCGGAAAATCAAAAGCTCATATGATTGTAAACGGCAAAAGCGTGGGCAATAAAGATGTTTGGGAGTATTACCGCGATATAGACGCACTCAAGCCCATTGTCAAAGAGGCATTTTTAAAGCTCAAAGAAGAGTATGCCGTTATTGTCGCCGAGGGTGCCGGAAGTCCTGTTGAGCTGAACTTGATGGACAAAGACCTCTCAAATATCTTCGTAGCAAGTGAATTTAACACAAAAATAATTTTAGTAGCGGACATCCAGCGAGGCGGAGTTTTTGCTTCCATATACGGTGTTTATAAGCTTCTGCCGAAAAAACTGCGTGACAATATTATAGGCGTGATAGTCAACAAGTTTCAAGGCGATATGTCGCTCTTTGACGAAGGCAGAGTCATCATAGAGAAAAAGTTTGGCATAAAGGTTTTGGGCGTTGTGCCTTACAAACCTTTCAATCTCGGCTTTGAAGACAGCGAGTCGATAATGAATTATGTTCAGGACACAAGCAAAGCTAAAATTAGAATCGGGGTGATAAAACTGCCGCACATCAGCAATTTTACGGACTTTGAGCCTCTTGTGGCAGATAAAGAGGTTGAACTCTCTTTTATCTCAAATTCAAGTGAAGCAAAAGGGTGTGATGTTGTTATTATTCCCGGAAGCAAAAGAGTTGTAGATGATTTGCTCTGGTTGAGAGAACGCGGATTTGAGGAGATTTTAACTTCAAAAAAACAGAAAATTGTAGCTATCTGCGGCGGTTATGAGATGATGTTTGAGAGGATTTTAGACCCTGATGCGGTAGAGTCCGAACTTAAAGAGGTTCACGGTTTTGGGCGGATAAAGGGCGATGTGCTATTTGCCAAAGAGAAGATTGTCAAAAAAGGGTGCTACTATCTTTTTGGTTCAATGATTGACGGATATGAGATACATAACGCTATTGCAAAAAAGAGAGTCGTAAAAAAGAAGAATCTATACGCAACTTTTGTGCATGGAATTTTTGAGAGTGATGAGTTTCGTTATAGACTGTTTTACAAAATAGATGAGACATACGAAGGGTATAACTTTAAAGAGTACAAAGCAGAAGCGATTAAAGAGTTTGCCGAGCATATAAATTTACATATTGATTTAGAGTTTATTGAAAAAAAATTAATCTCAAATTCATAAAAAAAGCTTAAAGAAAACTGCTACTTAAAAAACCGTAAGAAGCATAAAAGTTAAATCGGATAAAATTTCTCTGATTTAAAAATACTAGAGGGTAAAGCTCTCTTACCAAAGGAAACAAGATGAAAAACATCATTTTATTAATCGCTCTTACATTAGGTGCTCTACAAGCTGACAATATCGTAACTTACGATACAAAAAATGGCAACACAGAAGTTAGCAAACCTAACCACCCTACTCAAGATCTTTACTAAGAGTTGAGTTTGTGCCCGCCCGCTCATACGGGTGGGCTCTTTTTATTAAACACTCAAACAGAAATCTCCCCAAAAAAACCTCACTTTTCTCTTTCATTAGATAAAATTTCAAGATGAAAACAAAAAAAACACTCTTTATCGGCGGTATCAAAAGCGGTAAATCTCTAAATGCCCAGAGCTACATACTAAAAAACTCATCCAAAAAACCGCTATATCTGGCAACAACCGAGTTTATAGATGCTGAGATGCAAAACCGCGTAGATGAGCATAAACTTAACAGAAGCGACAAATTTAAAACCATAGAGGAGCCACTGAAACTCTATAACACAATAACAGAGTGTGATAGTTTTGTTTTAGTGGAGTGTGTTAGTATGTGGATAAACAATATGCTCTATCACGGGTTTGGCTTTCTTGATATGAAAAAAGAACTGGAGGCTATTTTGGCGCTTGACAAGAGTATAGTTTTTGTTCTAAACGATGTTGGTTGCGGGATTATTCCAGACAATGCCTTAGCAAGAGAGTTTATAGACATCAGCGGTAAACTTTCCCAGCTTATTGCATCTTCTTGTGACGAGGTTTACCATACGATTGCCGGCATATCAACGAGGATAAAATGAGAAATATTTTTAAAGGTTTTGCTCTTGCAATCTCTATGTTAACAACTGTTCCTTTTTTTAAAATTCACGATTTTCACAAGGGAATTAACGGCCATGCGGTAATGTTTTACCCGCTTGTCGGCTTTATTTTGGGGCTTATTCTATGGGGAAGCCACTCGCTTCTAGCTCCCTATATTGCCTCAACTCATCTTAGCGTTATCATCTTTGGACTTTTGATTCTGCTTACAGGCGCACTGCATCTTGACGGCTTTAGCGATACGGTTGATGGGCTTTATGTTCCAAAAGAGAGAGCCTTGGAGGTTATGAAAGATGCTCATGTCGGCGGAATGGGGATGATAATGAGCGTTACATTTCTTATCTTAAAAGCATCCTCTTTAGCGGTTTTGGAACTCTTTTATCTCTTGCCGATTATTTTGCTTCTCTCAAGGCTAAACGCTGTTTTGGCAATCTACTTTTATCCTTATGTCAGCAGAGGCGGTATGGCAAGTTTAGCCAAAGCCGAGTTTACAAAACCGCAGATGCTAATCGCTCTTTTTTACTCATTTTTGATAGTGCTCTTTTATAACAAACTGCTTCTGCTTGTTAGCGCTTTGTTAGTTTTGTTTGTTATAAAAAGCTTTTTTATGAAGAGATACGGCGGTTTTACAGGCGATATTTACGGTTTTACTATCGAAGTTACAGAGCTTGTTCTTTTAAATATTCTGCTCTTTGGGTTAATCGCGTGAAAATAACTCTTGTTCGCCATGGGGAAGTGGAAGAGAAGTATAAAAACTGCTACAACGGACATAACGACATCGGCTTGTCAAAAAAAGGGGCTCTTCAAGCAAAAGAGCTTGCAAAAAAGCTTGACAAAATGGAGTTTGACGCAGTTTTTTGCTCCGACTTGCCTCGTGCAATAGATAGCATAAGAGACTCCATCCATGCAAAAAATGCCATTTACACAAACAAATTGAGAGAAAAATCATGGGGAAAACACGAAGGGCTTAGTTTTGATGAGATAATTGCACAAGGAGAGATAGAGTATAAAGAATTTTTGCAATGGATAGAAGCGCTTGACGGAGAGCCGTATAGAGAGTATATAGAGAGAATAGAAGAGTTTTTTTTAGAGTTTTTGCCGTCGTTAAACAAAGAAAGTATTTTAGTCGTAACTCATGCGGGAGTTATCCGAGTTTTGCTCTCTATTATAAACAACATTAGCCTTCAAGAGGCATTTAGCATAAAAATACAAAACTGCTCACTCACAGAAATTGAGCTTAAAAAAATAGGAAAAAAATGAAAACATACAACATATTTACAAATGAGAAAGACTCTCTTCCAACGGGCAAAGCGGATTTTTTACTAGCGGCATCCGTTACAAAAACTTGCGAGATTGAGGGGATAACCCAAGCCGGAATCCCAGGGATGATTCCTCTCACCCCGACGCTTGATGCAGAGTTTATAATAAACGAAAGGGTTTACTCTTTGGGTGAACTCGCCGAAACCCCGACAGGTGTGCCGACTCCCGCAATTATTACAAGAGCGGTGCAAAACTTGATACCGTTTAGCACCATCGAGATTTTGGATTTGGGATTACAGACAATACCGCAAAACTCTATATGTCATAATTTTGATATACAACCCTCCGACTCCATCGCAACTGGCGCAAACATAGATGCAAAAGCTGTTTTTAGAAAAGGGATGGCGGCAGGAGAGAGTTATGAGCTAAAGGGTAACTACCTTATTTTGGCAGAGAGTACGCCAAGCGGAACGACAACGGCGGCTGCAACTGCATTGGCTCTTGGATATGATTGCAAAGATGAGTTCTCCTCAAGCTTTTTAAATGTACCGAGCAATATCAGAAATAAGACCATAGACCAAGCACTCTCTCTTATAAACGATGATAAGAGCAATTTTGAAAAGCTCTCCATTGTGAGTGACAATATGCTTATTTTTTGCGCCGGTTTTTTGATGAGCGCTTCAAGAAGATTTCATATAGTTTTAGCCGGTGGAACACAGATGGCAGCATGTCTGCTAGTGGCTGACAAACTTAGAGAAGATGTGCTTATGAGGGTAAAAGATGAAAACATTACTCTAGCTACTACATCTTGGGTGGCAAATGATAAAAACTCCGATATTGCGCATATTTTGTCACTTCTTAGCTACAAACCTCATGCCGTATATACATCATTTTCATTTGAACAATCAACAATTCCAATACTCAAGAAATATGATGAGGGTGAAGCTAAAGAGGGTGTTGGAGCCGGTGCTGCACTCGGCTATGCCTGCGCGAACGAAGTTAATAACGCAAAACTTTTAGAAGCAATCGAGCGTATTTTATACTCAATGTAGCTTTAGGGGGTTGTAGGGACATCTGTCCCTGCCATTAAAACGGACGCGTTCGTTTTAATGCGTTACATCAGTTAGTTGCTAAACTCTCTCAAGCAATTTTTTTAAGATGTAGAGTTTAGCTTTTAAATCTTCAATCTCTTCGTCATTACCGGCATCTTTTATCTCAATTTTTGTCTGTTCTATTTTTTTATGAAGCTTTTCTTTTAGTTTTTCTTGTTTTTTTTCATCGGTAGTTTTGCTAAAAAATAGCTTCTCAATGCCCTCAAACACCTTATTTATCTTCATTTTTGAACTCCCAATACTCTTATGTCTTTATCTTTTATCCACAATATTGTAGCAACTTGTATCAGCTTTTGTGTTACATCATACGCAAATGCACTATCGTTTATAAGTGATGTTGCCATTTTTGAGTCAATCTTGTTCTCTCTTATAAGCGCGTCGATTCTGCTATTTTTTATGTCATCTAAAATTTTAATGCTCTCTTTTAAAAGCTCAATCGAAGATATAACATCCAAATCATCGTCATGTTCTTTTAGTTTTTCTATCGTATCTATGGTTTTAGCGATATATACTCGCAAGTTGTTATACTCCTCTTGAATATATGTGTTTCTTGATTTTGAGTAGTAAGAGATGTTTTTTTGCAAATCCCGCATATTTTTCATAGCCTCTACAATATCTCTTGAGGCAAGCTTTAGGTTATATACTCTATCTTGGTCATCTTCTTTCATATTTTCTTGAGAGAGTGTTGCATAGTGAATTATCTCCCCGTAGAGTGATTTTATCTTGTTTGCGTAAAACTCATTTATATCCGTATCTATGCTCATGTCGGAGTTTTTAACCGCATTTGCGATATTTGTACTTTTTATAAAATCATGTCGATGTAAAAACATTGAGTGTGAAATGGCTTCTACTGCACTATCGTAAAGATGAATCGTCTCTTTTCTTATAGATTCTATTGCTGCATTTGGTACATTGATAACAACATTGTCGAGATAGAGAGGCTTTAGAGCATAAATATTTACCTCAATAAAAAGTGTCTCAAGATATTTTACAAACTGATTCGTAAAAGGAGAGATAAGTATTACTCCAAGAATATTAAAAACAGTATGAAAAAGTGCTAGTTTCATGCCGTAATTATTATCCGCTATGCCTATTTTTGAAGCTAGAAATATTACGAAATCACTTAATTGATGTAAGAAAATCACTGCAACAACGGCTGTTGCGACATTAAAAATAAAATGTGAGAGAGCCACTCTTTTGCCGTTTGCATTTGATGCTATAGACCCCAAGATGGCAGTAATAGTCGTGCCTATATTTGCTCCTATAACAAGTTCAACCGCATTTATATAGATGATTTGATTTGTAGCAAGAGCCGTTATGATAAGCGCCATCACTGCAGCACTGGAGTGCATAATAATAGTTATCGCAACTCCAAGCGATACATAAATCAAAACACCGAGGTAACCCTCAACGGCGAATTTTGAAAAATCAAATTTACCCCCTAAACCTTCAAACCCGTCTTTCATATAATCAATACCAAGAAGAACAAATCCAAGCCCTAGCACTATTTTTCCGATTCCCTGATAATTTTTATTGCTTGAAAATTTTAACGCCACTCCAAAAACAATCAAAGGCATTGCATAAGTTGCTATATCTACTTTTACACCTAAAGAGGAGATTATCCATGCCGTCGTAGTTGAACCTACATTTGAGCCAAATATTACACCAACGGCCCCGCTTAAAGTGATAAGCTCTGCACTTAAAAATGAGATAATTATTATAGAAATCAAAGATGAACTTTGTGTAATGGCCGTTGCTATAACACCTGTTCCTACGGCTTTTGGGATAGTGCTTGTGCTTACTTGTAAAACTTTTTCCAACAGTCCGCTGTTAAATAGTTTAAAACCATCCTCCATAAAAAGCATGCCGACAAAAAATATAGCGATGCCGACAATAATAGTTTTATAATCATCATTATAAAAGAGTATAAAAGCAAGTGTGAGTAAAAAAAACTGATAATAATATTTTTTGAGCATTAACGACCTTGA
>MIBZ01000069.1:0-5112 GCA_001829675.1 Sulfurimonas sp. RIFCSPLOWO2_12_36_12
TTTGTGAGTTTAGTGACAGTGCGGAGCTTTCTACGATTGATTTTAATATAGCCGGCGATTATGAAAAATACAGAGTTAAAAATTTAAGAGAGAATCAAAGCATAGTAGATGGAAAAAAAATAAACAGTTATGAGTTTGTGGCATATGCTAAAAAAACGGGAGAGATAAGGTTTGATTTTGAGGCGATAATGAAGCAGACAAACAAAGAGTCTGTTGAAAATATGGTAATCGGAAGAGACAATATGAAAAAAGGCGAGTTTGTAACAAAAACAGTAAAACAAAAAATTTTAACGGCAGAGATAAAAGAGACTAACAGCACTTTGGTTGGAGAGTTTAGTATAGATATTAAAAAAAATGAGCCGCGCGTTAAGGCTTATGAGCCATATCACATACAGGTGACAATAAAAGGAAATGGAAATTTTGAAGATTTAAAACCGCTCTCTTTTGATATAGATGGTGTAAAGGTTTTTGCAGGAGAAGTTGAGCAAAAGCATGAGTTAAATGAAAATGGGCAGAGCGGGGAGTGGAGCCAGAAATTTGCATTTGTAAGTGAAAAAGATTTTAAGATTCCAGAGGTAAAAATAGAGTATTTTAATCTTATGGAGCAAAAAACAGAGAGTTTGGTTTTAGATGCGGTGAATGTCAGCGTTGAGAAGGGTTTTGCCAAAGAGGAGCTGCTTGATAAGCAAGATGATGAGAGCTTCAAATTTAACTACAACTATCTTTATGGCATCCTGATTTTTATAGCCGGTTTTTTTGCCGGAAAGATAAATATAAAAAAACAGATACCAAAACAGGGCGCAGATGGAGAGTTTAAAGAAAAAATCAAGAGCGCAAAATCGTTAGATGAGTTGATGATTCTTTTGGTTTTAGAGGATTCAAAAAAATATGAGCAAATTATATTGGACATAGAGGCAAAAAAAATTACTGTGTTAAAAAATGCAAAAGAGGCTATATTTAAGTGAAATTTTCTTTTATATAGTAAACTTTTAAAAAAATAGGTGGATTTTATGAGAAAAGATATAGCGACTTTATGTGCAACAGCTCTGCTTTTAGCCTTTGGCGTTAGTTTTAGCGGTTGCAGTGCGATGAATACTGCCATAAAAAAGAGTGAGTTAGCGGTTGAGAGCAAGCTTAGCCAGAGTGTATTTTTAGAGCCGGTTTCTCCCAAAGAGAAGGTTGTGTTTGTTGATATAAAAAATACATCTAACCAAGAGGTTAATGTAAAAAACAGAATTGAATCAGCTCTTATAAACAGAGGATATCGCTTAACAGACGATCCAAAAGAGGCGCGTTTTATGATTCAGGGCAATGTTTTAAAAGTAGATAAAACTGACCCAAGAGAGGCAAGAGAGTTTGCAAATTCCGGCTTTGGTTCTGCAGTCTCCGGTGCGGCAATCGGCGCAGCGGCAGCTTATGCTATTGGCGGCGGAAATAAGACTATGGTTGCAGCAGGGCTTGCAGGCGCGGCGCTTAGCATGGTTGGAGATGCGGTTGTAGAAGATGTTATGTATGTGATGGTGACAGATTTGCAGGTTCGGGAGAGACCGCTTGATGGCGAAGTTGTAACGCAAACTCAAAAATCGACTCTCTCTCAAGGAGAATCTACAACTATAAAACAGAGTGTCTCAGGTGCAAAATCAGAGTGGAAAACATACCAAACACGCGTAGTCAGTACTGCAAATAAAGCAAATCTTGTGTTTGAAGAGGCAAAACCTCTGCTTGAGGGTGAATTGTCTCGCATTATTAGCGGAATTTTTTAAAAAATGTATAAATATCTATTGATACCGCTGCTGCTTTTGGCAATGAACGGCTGTTCACAAAAGATAGTTGTGCGTGCAATAGAACCGGCAGAAGTTGACCGTGCAACGCTTACAAGAAAGATAAGTGTTGCGGACTTTACTTATGATGATGTCGGTCTTGCAAACAAGATAGAGACAACGCTTCTAAATCAAAAATTTGACAACAAAAACTATTTCACACTTATAAGCAGACGCGATTTTAACAAGATTATTGCCGAACAGAGGCTGCAAAGCAGCGGTTTGATAGAGTCCTCAACTGCCGTGCAGGTCGGCTCTCTTATAGGTGCTGAGGCTATAATTTCAGGACATGTTGCAGATGCATCTTCAAGAGATACTCACTACTACGAGGAGAGAAGCAGTTGTGTAGATAAAAAATGCAAAGAAAAAGTTGTTTATTCTGTTTCATGCGTAAGGCGAAGCGTCTCATTGTCTGCTGATATTCGTATGGTAGATGTTGCAAAAGGTGATATCATCTATGCGGACACGCTCACAAGAGGGTCCAAATGGAACCATTGTCGAGGTGATTACGGCTCTCTTCCTACAGAAGGATCAGCACTGCAAATTTTGGTTGAAGATATTGCGGTAGATTTTGCGCGTAAAATAACGCCTCATTATAGATACTTTGAAGTATTTTTATTGGAAAAGCCGGATATATCTTACAGCAATGAGGCAGAGCGGCTTTTAGAATCTTCAGTTGAGTATATCAAACAGAGCAGATACGACAAGGCAGAGAGACTTCTTATAGAGTTAGTTGACCTAACAGAGCAAAAGAGCTATGTTCCTTTTTATAATTTAGGTGTTATAAAAGAGGCGCAAGCAGACTATAAAGAGGCTAAAAAATATTACGAGATGAGCGATAATTTAGCCAAAGAGCCTGTTAAAGAGATTGATAGAGCTTATTTGCGCATTCAAGACCTTATCAGTAAAAATGCCAGAGTTAAAAACCAGTTGCAATAGGCTATGATGAGAGAACTTTTTTTTACTATTTTTGTTTTTATATTTTTTTTATCAGGGTGCAGTTCCAAGCAAGAGAGCCATTTACTTAAAAAAGAGCTGCCTTCGTGGTATGTAAATCCTCCAAAAGATTCAAAAACGACACTTTATGCAACAGGCGAAGGCAGAGATAGAAAAGAGGCTGTGGCAGATGCTCTTAATCTTCTTGCTTCAACGCTAAGCGTATCTATAGAGTCGCAATTTACTTTGCAACAAAATGTTGAGGAGGGGTCGGTCACTTCGCATCAACAAAGTTCGCAAAGCCAGATAAAGAGTGTTGTGGAGAGGGTGCGAATAAGCAATTATGAAATAGTTGATTCACAAGAATTTGGCTTTAAAAAATATATAGTTCTTATAAAATCAGAGAAACAAAAACTATTTGAGAGCTTGAAAAACGAACTTGAGCAAAAATTTAGCGCAGCGCAAAAAGAGCTTGAATTTGCAAAAGAGTCTCATGCGCTACGAGAACTTGATATTTACAAAAAGATAAAAACAGAGTTTGCAGATGCCCAAAATACGCTTATGGTTATGCATGCTTTGCAAAGTGATTTTAACTCGCTTGCATATCTGAAAAAAGCTCAAAGTCTCAGAAGTCTGTATGATGAGCAGTTGTCAAAAATCTCTTTTAGCATAGTGTGTGACGATGAGTCAAAAAGGCTTCAAGCTCCAATTGCCGAGGGACTTGGTTTGAAAAAGATTCAAATAAAGCAAAAAAGCAACAAAAGAGAGCATTTTAACATTGAGGTGCGCTCAAAAACAAAAGAGAGTTTTGCTTATGGATTTAATATGGCATCTTCAGCCATAGAGATTATCGTAAAAGATGCCAAAGATACAATCATCGGCAGCAACAAGCTAAACATTACGGGACAATCCATACATGGTTTTGAGATGGCGCGAGAGAGCGTTGCCATGAAGTTAGACGAGATGATAAAAAAAGATGGAATAGGCAAAGTCATAGGCTTGGACTTATGATTCTTGATTAATTATTAACGCCATTTTGATATACTCTCTAAATGAAAATATCAATTTATTAAACAAGGTTTGCAATATATGATTTCCAAAATAGAGTTGATTAAAAAAGAGGTTAGCAAGGTAGTTGTCGGGCAGGAGAAGATGATTGACTCTCTTCTGATTGCTCTTTTATGTGAAGGACATATCCTGATAGAGGGTGTTCCGGGACTTGCTAAGACTACAACGGTTAACGCATTGGCTAAAAGTTTGGGGCTTGATTTTAAAAGAGCCCAATTTACTCCAGACCTTCTCCCCTCGGACATTTTGGGGGCTGAGATATACGACCCTAAAAACAACAGCTTTAAGATAAAAAAAGGTCCTATTTTTACAAATCTTCTTTTAGCTGATGAGATTAACCGCTCTCCCGCAAAGGTTCAGTCGGCTTTGCTTGAGGTTATGCAGGAGAAACAGGTTACACTGGGCGATACAACCTTTAAACTTGACCCTCCATTTTTTGTAATGGCTACTCAAAATCCCGTTGAGCAGGAGGGAGTTTATCAGCTTCCAGAAGCTCAATTAGACAGATTTATGTTAAAACTCATTGTCAATTACAACACAAAAGCAGAGGAGCTTGAGATAGCCAGAAGAGTTTCAAGCGGTAACTTTGAAGCCATAGAAGCCGTGGTAACAAATGACGATTTAAATGAGATAAAACAGGCGATAAAAAATGTACATGTAGATGAAGAGGTCGAAGAGTACATGATAGATTTGGTAAATGCAACAAGAAATCCGAGCGATTATGGACTTGAGAGCATTAAAGACTACATACAGTTTGGAGCGTCGCCTCGTGTCAGCATTGATATGTTTAAAGCTGTAAAAGCAATGGCGTTTATGCGCAAAAAAGATTTTGTAACTCCCGTTGATGTGGCATATATTGCAAAAGAGCTTATGAGACACCGCATTGTTTTAACCTATGAGGCGGAGGCTGAGGGTATTACAACGGATGAGATTATAGAAAAAGTGCTTCAAACCGTAGCAATACCGTAGATTTGGCATAGAGTTATGAGCAAATTGTCTCGATGCGGTTTATCCGTACAAAAAATCTTAGTTCGTGCAAGGCGTCAAGTCTTTAGTGAAATGGTAGGAAACAACCCGTCTGTTTTTCAGGGCGAGGGTTATGACTTCATTGAACTTCGCGAGTATATGCCCGGTGATGATATCCGTCATATTGACTGGAATATTACCGCTAAGATGCAAAAACCTTTTATTAAGATATTTCGTGAAGAGAGAGAGCTGAATGTTGTTATAGTCTCTATTTTAAACGGAAGCGTACACTTTGGTTCAAAAAAATTCAAACAAGAAACTA
>MIBZ01000069.1:5172-14448 GCA_001829675.1 Sulfurimonas sp. RIFCSPLOWO2_12_36_12
CGTATATCTTTACGAACGAGATGGTTTCATACACAAAACCTAGTAAAAAACTGCACCAAATCCATAGAAGTGTCGAAGATATTTTAAATTTTGATGCCATAAATAAAAAAGTTGATTTCAAACTTATTGCAGATACACTTTTTAAAAGATTAAAAAGAAAATCGCTTATTTTAATCATAGGCGACTA
This sequence comes from Sulfurimonas sp. RIFCSPLOWO2_12_36_12, assembly GCA_001829675.1. Lineage (GTDB taxonomy): Bacteria > Campylobacterota > Campylobacteria > Campylobacterales > Sulfurimonadaceae > Sulfurimonas. The sequence continues at coordinate 5,360 of MIBZ01000069.1, forward strand.
TTTTGAGATACCTGATTTCAGGCTTTTGGCGAGAAAGCATGAGGTTTTATCCGTAATAGTCAGAGACCACCTTGAAGAGCATCCGCCAGAGATGGGTTTTGCATCTTTGGTTGACCCTGAGAGCGGGGCGGTTTTGGAGGGTGATTTTAATGCCCAAAGTGTGAGAGCCTACTCTCAAAAAGTTGCAGCGCATGACCACAGGCTCTTTGATACGCTAAGACGAGATAGTATTAGATTTACAAAAATATACACCGACAGTATTGCAAGCGTAGAGCTTCGCAGACTTTTTGAGGGCAGATAGATGGCACAAGAGCAGAGTTACGATATTCCTCTTCATGATATAAAACCGATTGTTGAGGTGCAGGAGTATTCGCTTTACTATTTTTTGGGTGCAACTCTTTTTGCTCTGATTTTGGTTTTGGGAGCGGCTTACCTAATCTACATGTTGCTTCAAAAACGCAACAAATTTAACATCAGAAAAGAGCACTTCAAGCTTCTTAACTCGCTTGATTTGAGCGATGCAAAACGCTCTGCTTATGATGTAACAACTTACGGTGCGACATTTAAAAATGACAGCCCGAGACATCAAGAGATGTATGAGAACCTTATAAACAGACTTGAAATTTACAAATACAAAAAAGATGTTGATGCATATGATGGCGAAATTATCGGTTATATAGAGCTTTACAAGGGAATGATTGATGTTTGAGGGAGTTTATTTTGAGTTTCCCAAAATAATTTTTCTTATTTTTATCTTCCTTGCTTGTGCCGCTCTTTGCAAGATGAGACTTACCTCTATCTATTTTCCGCACACGGCAGATTTTTTAAAAAACTCTATCTCGGCATCAAAAACACTTTTTTTTCTAAAATGGCTTGGAATTATAATGCTGATTTTAGCCCTTATGTCACCTATAAAAGATGAGCCTTATGAGTTAGAGCCAAAAGACGGATACGAAATAGCCCTTATTTTGGATGCTTCGGAGTCAATGAAAGCGGAGGGATTTGACGCAAAAAATGTCCAGCTTAATAGATTTGATGTTGTAAAAGAGATAGTCGGTGACTTTATAGCCCAGAGAAAAAATGACAACATGGGTCTGGTCGTATTTGGAGCTTTCTCGTTTATAGCTTCACCGCTTACCTATGATGAAAATATTTTAAATAAAATCTTATCCCAGCTCTACATAGGAATGGCAGGACAATATACGGCGCTGAACACCTCTTTAGCTCAAGGCATAAATCTTCTTAAGATGAGCAAATCAAAAACAAAAATTGCTATTTTACTCACAGACGGATACAGCACCCCGCAGATAGATAAAATTCCACTGGAGATTGCTCTGGAGATGGCAAAAAAAGAGGGCGTTAAGGTCTATCCAATAGGAATAGGCATGCCTAACGAGTACAATCAAGAGGTACTGTTGCGCATTGCAAACGAGAGCGGAGGGGTTGCTTTTGGGGCTTCGAGCGCCGCAGAGCTTCAGGAAGTCTATAAAAAGATAGATGAGCTGGAAAAATCAGAGATAAAGAGAGAGAGTTTTACACAGACAAAATATTACTATCAGTTTCCGCTTTTTATAGCGCTTATCTCTTTGATGCTCTATGTCTATCTTAGAAACAGAAGAGGGTACGCATGACTTTTTTGCACCCTGAATTTTTATACTATATGCTGCCTCCTCTTTTTATACTTTTTGGATTTTTGCTTACACAAAAAGAGGCGCATGCAGATTTTTTTAGCCAAGAGGTTATGGATAAACTTCGCGTAAACGCAAATACATTGACGCTTAAAGCCAGAAATGCGCTTTTTTTTCTTATGGCATTTTTTATGATAATTGCTCTTGCACAGCCTGTTCTAAAAGATGGCAAGGTTGAGATAAAAGCAAAAAGTGCAGATATTATGATTGCCATAGATATATCCGACTCTATGCTCGCAACCGATGTCTATCCAAACCGTTTAGAATCCGCAAAAGAGAAGGTGCTCACACTTTTGGATGAGGCGCCAAATGAGCGCATAGGCATTGTCGCATTTGCGAAAAATTCTTATCTCGTCTCGCCTCTTAGTTTTGATACAGGTGCGGTCTCATTTTTGCTTAGAGGGCTTGACACCTCTTCCATCACTGAAAAGGGGACTGACTTTTTATCAATTCTTGAAGTCGTGAGCAAAACTCAAAAGAGCCAAGAGAAGAAGATAGTTCTTATTTTAAGCGACGGCGGGGACAAAGATGATTTTAAAGAGGAGATAGAGCTTGCGAAAAAGCATAACATAACTGTTTTTGTCTTAGGAGTTGCAACTAAACAGGGTGCGCCGATAAAGCTTCAAGACGGAACTTTTATAAAACATAACGGCGAGATAATCATCTCAAAACTAAATGAAAAAATAGCAGATTTGGCAACAAAAACAGGCGGTGTTTACATAGAAAATACGACATCATCAAATGATATAAAAACAATGTTGCGCGAGATAATGAGCATGAGCGAAGAAAAAGAGTTAAAGAGCCAAGAGATAGAGAAGAACAGACCTCTTTTTTACTATCCGCTTGGTATGGCACTTCTTATTCTGCTTATTGCAACCAGTTCTATCGGCAGAAAAGTTCGTGCGACTGCTCAAACATTATTTATCTTGTTTTCTCTTCTTTTTTCAAATCAACATGCAGAGGCCGGAGTTTTTGATTTTATGGAGTTAAAAAAAGCAAAAGAGGCTTATGAAAATGGCGACTTTAAAGAGTCAACAAAGCTTTATGAAAACTATGCGAATGAGAGTAAAAACAGCGAGGGTTACTACAATGCCGCGAATGGCTACTACAAACAAAAAAAGTACAAAGAAGCAATCGAGTCTTACAAAAAAGCAACTTTTGAAGATGAAGATAAAAGAGCAAAAAATTTCTCAAATCTTGGAAACGCCTATGCAAAAAATGGCGATTTGCCAAAAGCGCTAGAGTCTTACGAGGAGTCTTTGAAAATAAAAGAGGACAAAGAGACGAGAGAGAATCTAAAAGAGGTGGAGAAACTTTTAGAAAAGCAAAAACAAGAGCCTGATAAAAAGAGTAATCAGGATGAAAAAAACAGAGAGCCAAAAGATAGTGAACAAAAAAAAGATGAAAAAAAAGATGAAAAAAATTCAGATAAAAAAGAGAATCAAGAAGTTAAAGAGTCTAGTGAAAAAAAACCTAACGAGATGAAAAAAGATGGAAAAAAAGATGAAAAAAACTCATCTTCGCAGACAAAAGGGTTAAACAAAGAGAATATTATGAGCGAGGCAGAAGAGCAGAAGTGGATACAACAGCTAAATATGAACTCAAAAAGCTACATGTACAAAATAAACGACAAAGAGAGCAGTAGCACAAGCAAAGATGAAAAACCATGGTAGAAAATAGGTCAAAGGAAAAAAATTGAACAATATTACGAAACTATTATTTTTATTACTTATCGTCTCAAATACAGCTTTCGCAACACTGATAGCCACGGTTGACTCTAAAACAGTAGAACTAGGCGAGACGGTTACATACTCTCTTAGCATATCAGGAGAGAAGGTAAAAAAACCAAATATTCAGAGATTGTGCAACAGCGATGTACTCTCTACAAGTTCTCAAACAAGTATGCAGATTATAAATGGAAATACCAGCAAGAGTTATACTCTTAGTTATAAATTTTTACCGCAAAAGAGTTGTAAGATTGAGAGAATTGAGGTTGAAATTGACGGCAAAACGGAGCTAAGCAGTGAGATAGAGATAGAGGTAAAGCCTGTAAGTGCCGCAAAAGATTTAGATTTTACACTGGAACTCAGCAGTGAAAAAAAAGAGCTCTATGTCGGTGAAGCTTTTGATATAACACTGACATTTAAACAAAAAAACGATGTTGGTGCCGTTGATAGTGAGTTTACTCCTCCTGAGTTAAAAGGTCTTTGGGTCAAAAAAGAGTCAGAGCCAAAGAGGTATCAGGAGGATAAATACACGATAACCAAAGTAGTTTATAGAGTCGCACCTCAAAGAGCAGGCGAGCTGAAAATAACAAAAGCACAGATGCGGGTAGCTTCAAGAAACAGCAGAGAAAACAGTTGGGGTGCTTGGATTCCAACTATAAAGTGGAAAACTTATTTTTCAAATGAGTTGGATTTAAATGTAAAACCGCTTCCATCCGGAGTTGATTTAGTTGGAAATTTTACAATAAAAGCAACTGTTGAAAAGAAAGAGATAAAAGCGAATGAAGCTCTAAATGTTATAGTAGAAGTGCAGGGCGAAGGAAATTTAGAGGATATAAAAAGTTTTAAACAAAATATAGACACAGTAGCCGTTTTTGATGAAAAAATAGTAATTAATGGTGCGAAACTGACTCAAAAGATAGCTTTTGTTGCTGAGAGGGATTTTGTTGTTCCTGCGTTTACTCTAAACTATTTTGATCCTAAAACAAAAGAGATAAAAACCATCTCAACAAAAGAGATTCCCATAAAAGTAGAAAATAGTAAAGCTACACAAGAGTTGGTTGTTAAAAAAAGCAGTATTGATGAGAGTGTTGAAGTAAAAACAAGAAGCAATGATGAGTATGATAAATTAAACTATATTTTTATTTTTATTCTTGGTCTAATTATCGGTATTTTAACAATGTTCTTTAAAGAAAAAATAAAATTTAAAAAAAATAAAAAGAGTGATTTTACAGATAATCAAAAAACTTTTTTGATGAAGCTTCTTCCATTTAAAGATGATTTGGAAGCAAAAGAGATGATTGAGAAATTAGAGGCAAAAATATACTCAAATCAAGAGATAAATTTAGATAAAAAAGTTTTAAAAAATATAAAAAATAAGTATAAAATTGAGTAAAAAAAAACATTTTTTTATCTATTTGTTTCGTAAAGTTACTAATCACAAAATTTGCTTGTAAATTAATTTTTGTTTAAGATTATGAGCATATAATTCCACTCGTTAATAATAACAGCAAAATTAAGTTGTTAATTATATTAGGAGAAAACATGAAAAAGTTAATCGGTGGTTTATTAGTTGTGTCAGCACTATTTTTAGGTTGTGATAAAAAAGCAGAACAAGCTCCAGTTGAAACTGCAGCTCCAGTAGAAACTCCAGCTCCAGTTGCAGCTCCAGTTGAAGCTCCGGTTGAAGCAAATGTAACAGCTGAGACTCCAGCTCCAGCAGCTAACTAATAATAACTCAAGAGTGGCACAATTTTGTGCTGCTCTTTTTCCCGCTTAATTCAAAAAATCGCTAAAAATACTCATAAAAAAACTCTATCTCATCTAATCCAAAATATCGTGAAGCCTGTTTCCAGCCTCTATATATTTATGTACTTTGTCCCACTCTTCGTTCTCAATATTCTTTTTAAGAAGATTTAGCTCAATTTCAAAAAGCTCTATCGCTTCTAATAGATTTGTTTTGTTTTGTCTGAAAATATCTTCCCACATGTTTGCAGAACTCTTTGCTAAACGGCTCATTGAGCGAAATCCACCGGCTGCAAGAGCTAAAATATTGTGCTTGTTTTCTTGATGCATAACGGTATTTGCAAGAGAGTAGGAGATAGCATGCGGCATATGTGAAATAAAGGCTGCATGACGATCATGTTGGCTAGCAGACATAAAATGCTTTTTCATGTTCAAAGCTTTAAATATTTTTTTTGCAATTTTTACTTGAGCTTCTCCGCTATTTTCCAAATCGCATAAAACTACTACTTTATCATCATATAAATCATCAACGGCAGCACGCGGCCCAAAATTTTCGGTTCCTGTCATCGGATGTGCTGCTACAAAGTTTTTTCTTATTTCTAGCGGAACTGAATCGACTATCTTAGCTTTTGTGCTGCCAAGGTCAATAATTGTTGCATTCTCTTTTATGTCAATAAGATTTTTAAGTGCTGAAATAACGCCATCAACAGGTATTGCTAAAAAAATTACATCATAATCTTTAACTTCGCTAAATGCTACAATTTTATCAACAAGAGCAAGCTCCATTGCCTCCTTTTGGTGAATCTCATTGTGGTCACTTCCGACAACACTTTCTATAAAATCTAATTTTTTTAAACTCTTAGCGAGTGACCCACCCATAAGGCCTAATCCTATTATTGCTACATTCATCTCGATTCTTCTTTTTTATTTGTCAAATTATACAAAGTTTACTTAATATTAACCTCATAAAAGGTAAAATCTCTTCTTATTTTATAACTATGGAAACTCAATGAGAATATTTTTAGCAATCCTGCTAACCCTAATCGCCGTAAACTCTTTCGCATACACAATAAAAACCATAAAGTATGAAGGTATGGTTCAAATGTCAGAATCGGTAGCACTCAGAATGTTAAAGTTTGATATTGGCGATACAGTCGATGACAAGATGCTTGATGCATCAATTAAAACATATTACAAGCAGGGTTATTTTGAAGATATTTGGATTGACATAAAAGAAGATGGGGCGTTGACATTTCACTTTAAAGAAAAACCACTTATCTCTAAAATAGAGTTAAAAGGCTGGAAAGAGGATGACTCTGAGACTATGGATAGCGTTATCCAGATAAAAGTAGGTTCACAGTATGATGAAAAAAAGCTTGAAGCTGCAAAAAAAAGAATTATTGAAGCAATAAATCAAGAAGCAAAGATTGACAGTGTTGTTGAGATTTCAAAAGAGCTTCTTGATAACGGAAGTTATAAAGTTACTTTTTTAGTCAATGAGGGTGAAGAGATAATTATAGAGGAGTTGCTCTATAGCGGAGCAGTAGGGCTTAAAAGCGACGAATTTGATAGCATGATAGCCAATAAAGAACGAGAGTTTATGGGCTGGTTTTGGGGTAGAAACGACGGAAAGATGAAGGTTGCCGATTTGGCATATGACCCTCTTAGAATTCGCGATTTATATATGCAACACGGTTATTTGGATATTGATGTAAAAGAGCCGTTTGTAAAAGTTAATTTTGACAACTACACGGCAGAGATGAGCTATCAGATTAAAGAGGGCGAAGTTTATACCATCAGCGGAATAAGCATAGAGCAAGAGAAGCATGTAGTTGATGATGCTCTTATAAAAGAGTTGATTAAATTAAAGACAGGCAAAGCATTTAATGTGCAAACCTTTCGCGAAGATTCACAAAGAATCAAAACTCTTATTGCAGACTTAAGTTATGCCTTTGTTCAGATTGTTCCGGATTTGAAAAAAAATAAAGAAAAAAAAGAGGTTGAAGTCGTTTTTAAAATCATGCCTGGCGAAAAAGTTAAAATCAGAAATGTAGTTATTTCCGGAAATAGCAGAACGCTCGATAGGATTGTAAGAAGAGAACTCTATCTTGGACCTGGCGACATGTACTCATTGACGGATCTATCCGACTCAAGAAATGCGCTTGGAAGACTCGGTTTTTTTGATGGAAATACCATTGAAGAGAAAAGAATAGATGGCAAGACTATGGATTTGGTTGTCAAAGTTAAAGAGGCTCCGACTGGAAATATTCAACTTGGCGGCGGATACGGAAGCTATGGCGGGCTACTTGTTAGTGTTGCCGTAGATGATAGAAATGTTTGGGGTTCAGGCATTGATGTCGGAGTAAAGGCTGAGAGATCATCACTGACTTCGAACTACTCTTTTACTATCTCAAATCCAAGACTTAACGATAGTGATTTTAGCGGTAACTTCTCTGTTTATACATCCGACTATGAGTACAATGACTACTCTGTGCTTTCTGATGGTTTTACAACGGGAATAGGGCATAGATTTACAAGATATATCAGCGGACATGTCGGCTATGGATTTTCAGCTAATAGTTATGATATAAAAGAGGATGCTAATTTAACGGGCGTAGCTGCCTATCTTTTTGAGAATTATACGAAAAGTTCAGTTACGCTAAGTGCAAAATATGACAATACAGATGATTTTTATCTTCCAAGAAAAGGTTTTATGCTAAGTCAAAGTATTGAAAAAGCAGGTATTGGCGCAGACGCAAACTTTGTTAAATTTAGAACAAATTTTGGTGCATTTAAAGGGCTTGAAGAGTATGTAGGTTTTGATTTGATAGCAAGATATAAAGCTAGATTCTATTATGCAAAAGAGACCGGATATTTACCGGAGGCAGAGAGATTTTACATGGGCGGAATAGGAAGTGTTAGAGGTTACGAGTCTTACTCTTTATCACCAAAAACTGCCGAAGATGTTAACGCTACGGATGGGATAAGAAGATACGGCGGGGAATATACAGCGTCGAATAGTTTTGAACTTAGTTTTCCTCTTGTGCCAAAAGCAAAAATGCGCCTAGTAACATATCTTGACTGGGGTGTTATCGGAACCAGTGAAGAATCAACGGTCGATTATACGGTTAAAGATGTCTCTCGCGGCGGATTTGGTGCGGGACTTGAGTGGTTCTCACCGGTTGGACCTATTCAGCTGATGTTCTCAAAACCTTTAGCAGAGGAAGAAGGCGACAAAACAGCTGTATTTGAATTTACGATGGGGCAGAGGTTTTAGAAACTCTCTGTGCTCTTAAATAGGCGGCTTTTAAATTTGAAACAGCCCTTATAAAAAAGAGATATTTATATTACTGTTTTTGAGGTTTTCTAATTTTCTAATATTTTCTTTTGCTAAATAGAGACTATTTTTAGACTCAATTTTCAGTTCACCGTTTTCAAACTTTAGTGAAAAATCAATATTTCGAGGCTGATGACTAAGCAAGGCAACACTTAGTGATAGAAGATAACTAAGCGCATTTAGTTGGTTTATGTCAGGAAGAAGAGACTTAAAATTATCTACATGCGAAGATGATGGAAGTTTTCTTTTTGAGTATCGTGCCAAAGTTGCAATAAGAACTATCTGCTTATGCGTAAAGCCAAACTCTAAAGCGTCCTCTATTAAATCATAGCTGTGCTTGCTGTAAGAGTAGTAGTGAATCGTACTTCCGCTCATACAGAGTTTTGCAGCTATAGCCAACTCATAGCGATATTTCTTCTCTATTTCAAGCTCTTCGTGCATCAAGTCAAATAGCTGTTTTACAACCCTGTTTAGTTGATTTGAGTGTGAAAGATTATCTATATGTGAATCTAATATATATCTTAGTGATGTATTATAATTAGTTGGAAATTTATCTTTAGAAGTTCTGAGTAAATCAGCCAAGAAAGCGCCCTC